>JBLNDI010000068.1:0-16163 GCA_050261495.1 Bacillota bacterium | reverse complement strand
AATAACAGCGTTCGTTCCGACCCTGCTGTCCTTCATGATTTCAAGTACTCTTTCCGCCGGGCGGTTCGAAAAAATGCCGTCAGCCGTATCACCCAGCCCGTCCAGGTGCAGACCGCCCGTCAGCAATATATACACGGCAACAGTCAAAACCGCGGTGACAAGCGGCGGAAACAGAATGCCAAAAAGGTAATTGAACCCGGCCGTCAACGCCCCGACGACCAGTCCGACCAACGGGGCCAGGACAAGTCCTTTCCCGAAATCTTCCCGCCCGGCTTTTACGTTGATTTTAACCGGCAAAGTCGTCAAAAATTGCAGCATCAGGATGAAACGTCTCATGTAAACCATGCATTTTCCTCCCCTGCTTACTTTATCCTCACCGGAATGCCTGAAACGCAAAGGTAAACTTCATCAGCCGCGCCGGCCAGCTTCTGGTTTGCACGGCCCGCAATATCCCGCACCGCTCTTCCCAGTGCACTGGCAGGAACGACGCCCATCCCGAGTTCGTTCGTCACAAATATGAAGGGAACGTCCGATTTTCGTACAACAGAAAGCAGGAATTCCATCTGTCTTTCTATTTCATTCTCAACACCGTTTATTTCTTCCATGGAAAGCTCTTCCCAATCCATGGCCTTTTCAAGCATGATGTTTGAAACCATGTTGGTCACGCAATCCAGCAGGACCGCATCACGCCCCTCGATCAACGCCGGCAGGATACTGCCGAAGTCGCGGTATGCTTCTACCGTATGCCAGGAAGCAGGTCTTTTAATACGATGGCGCCTGATTCTTTCCTTCATTTCTTCATCAAAACCGATCGCAGTGGCGATATATAACACGTTATCGCCGTACCCCCTGGCTTTCTCTTCCGCCAGGCTGCTCTTGCCGCTCCTGGCTCCTCCCGTAATCAATATAAATTTACCCATGTCTTCCGCTTTCTCCTTCATACATAAACGGCATCAAACCCGGGCTGCATTTATCCTGCCGCATTCGCCCCGGTACGCTGTCAATACCCGCTCTCCTGCCGCATTTGCCTCCGTGCGCTGTCAATAGCCGCTCTCCTGCCGCACATGTTCCCGTACGCCGCCAATACCCGCTCTCTTGTCTCCCTCTTATGGCAGCACCTCGTGGAGGCGGGCCGACTCGATCACGGTTGCGTGTTCCTTCAGCCGGTTGTATTCTGCCAGCGCTTTTCCGCCTGTAAAATCACGATCTGCAGTATCCTTGTCTTCTATGATGACAAGCCTGGAAGCGTACGCCGCGGCTTCCAGGTTTCTTATATTCTGCATGCCGAACGGCATATCACACAGGATCGTGATATCCGAAGCCTTTACAAGCTCAATGTTCTCCGCATGAGTGTTATTGTCGATCTCACTGAACGGCCGGCATACGAGAGCCTTTATTCCGAATACGTCGACGCAATTCAAATCGCTGTCTCCATGTGCAAACACGCCGGCCGTTATATCGTACCCTTTTTCAAACAAATGCCTGACAATGCCCGACGCCGAGCCGCCGCCGCCAATTACGTGGACTTTTATATTCCTTCCCTTGCTATCTTTCCGCCCAGGCATGTGAAAATCCACCAGGCCGGTAATACGGTTTTTATAAACAAGCGCGTTTACTCCATATGCGTTCCTGAGGTTTTCCCGCGTAATCACCGTTTCGGGCGTACCGTCGGCGATAATCCGTCCGTCTTTCATCAACACCAGCCTTTTGAAAAAGCGGGCCGCGGTTTTCAAGTCATGTACGGCTGCGATTACCGTTTTGCCGTTAGCGCATAATTCCGCCGCGCATGCGAAGACATGTTCCACGTTTGCAATATCAAGGTTTGACGAGGGTTCGTCCAGCAATATCAGGTCCGTTTCCTGCGCCAGCACCTTGGCAAAAAGCACCCTCTGCCGCTCGCCGCCGGAAAGCGTGTTTATCGGGCGTTTTTCCAATCCCAGCGTGCCGGTGTATTCCATGTACATGCGCACGGCCGAATAATCACCGGCGCTCTCGGCTTTAAACCTTCCCAGCAGATGGTATCTTCCGGTCATTACTATATCGATCGCCGTAAACGGAAAAGTAATCTCGGTATTCTGGTGCAGCATTGCGACCTTGGCGGCCGTCTGCCTTCTGCTCATGCGCTTTGCGTCCATTCCGTCAATTTCAACGCAGCCGCCGCCTTTATAAATCCCGTTGATACATTTCAACAGCGTTGTCTTGCCGGCGCCGTTCGGCCCGATAAGACCTATGAACTCTCCCCTGTCGGCATTTAGCGAGATTTCCTTAAGGATATGAGTCCCATCGACGTAATAATTAAGCCTGTCCACGACTAAAATCCTGTTTCCGGCGCCGCTTTTCAAAAAACCTCACCTTCCTTTTTGGACTTGATAAGGAGGTAAAGGAAAAAAGGCGCGCCCAGCATGGACGTGATAATGCCCACGCTTATCTCGCCGTTCAGGGGCAGGCGGGACAAAATATCGCATCCTACAAGAAAAATCGAGCCTCCAAGCACGCTGGAAGGGATAAGGATTCTATGGTCCGGACCAACTATAAGCCGGAGGATGTGGGGCACGATGAGTCCGACAAAACTGATCGGGCCGCACACGGAAATTGCAGCCGCCGTGGCAAGCGAGGTGAACAGAAGCAGCAGCTTCCTTGTACGCGAAGCTTCCAGCCCGACGGACATGGCTTCTTCATCGCCAAGCATCAGCAGGTTCAAATCGCGCGAAAACAACATCAGCGCCAGCATCAGTATTGCAAGCGGAGCAGCGGCCAGCCGTACCTGTTCCCATACTATGCCGTTGAGTCCTCCCATCGTCCAGAAAATATATATTCTCACTTCGTGGTTCCTGCTCCTGACCAGTAAAAGCTGGATAACAGCCGCAATAAACGTACTCACCGCCATCCCGGACAATATAAGCGTGAGCGGCGATATTTTTCCCTTCCTGATCGACAATACGTATACTACCGTAACCGCCAGGATCGCTCCTGCCGACGCAAACAACGGAAGAAAATAGATGTTGCGGGATGATATACCCAGAGTAATCGCTATAACGGCTCCCAGGCCGGCTCCGCTTGATACGCCGAGTATCCCGGGATCGGCCATGGGGTTGCGGAACATGCCCTGCATGACCGCGCCGCACGCAGCGAGCGTTCCGCCTGCCAGGCACCCCATGAGAACGCGCGGGAACCTGACAAGGTAGATTATTGAGAACTGCTCGGCAGGTATTGACGGATCCTGCAGCAACCCCATGCCAGACAAAATGATCCTCACCGACCTCCCGAACGGCACGTAGACCGCCCCAAGCGCAACCCCAAGCACTACCACGGCCGCCAGGAGCGCCAGCATGAGCGGAATAACAATACGCAGCTTCGCGTACACATGGTTTTCCGGTATTTTTACGTATCTATCAACATTATTAGTTTTTTCGGCTCTTTCCATAAGCACGCATCCTTGTTTCACATCACGGTTTGGAAAACCGGCAATCTGTGTTGTGTATGTATTCAGAACATGCTGATTCAAATCAAAACGGCTATTCAAAAAGCTCCGGGTAAGCCGCCCTTGCCACGTCCTCCACCGCCAGCACCACGTATTGCGATATGGCGCTGATGTGTTGGTTCGGTACCGTTATAAGCCTGTCATTTTTTATCGCGTTGACCGTACTGAGGCTCGCGTCGCCTTTAAGGGTGTTTATCATGCCTTCAAGCGAATTTTTCGGGTCATAGTACCACGACGGCAGGATAATAATATCAGGGTTGAACTCGATTATTTGCTCTTTCGATACCATCGGCCAGCCTGTCATGCCTGCCCTGGCCACAACATTCACCAGGCCAGCCCTGGTAACAATATCGTCGAAATTAGTTCCCCGGCCGCTGCTGCCCATTTCGCCGTAATCCATCACGGTACGCCGCTCTTCAGGCTTAATCCGCGCAAGCTTTTCTTCCACCGCATCAAGCTTTTCATCCATCCACCTGACTATTTCTTCACCTTTTTCATCTGCTCCGACCAGGTGGGCGATTTCTTTTATAACAGCTTTCTGCTCATCAATATTGCACGGGGTTCTAAAAGCATACACGGTAATGCCCGCATCCCTCAGCTGCTTTATATAGTCGGCCTGAACCCATGTATCCAGCAGTATAAGATCAGGCTGCAGTGAAATGATCTTTTCTACCTGGTCCATCGATACCCGTTCAGGTATTCCGGCGGCTTCTTCCGCTATATTTGAAATTCCGGCGTCATCCGCATACCTGGTCAGGGCTGCGATCCTGCTTTTATCAATAAGCCCCAGCAGCATTTCGTCGGATCCCAGGGTAAGTGATATGATACGCTTGGGTTCGTTTTTTATGATCATTTCATCACCGTTTGCATCAGTAACCTTCAACGGGAACCCGGTGCTTGGCGCGGAAGCCTGGCTGCCGCTGTCGTCACTCCCGCCGGCCGCCGCCTGCGGGGAATCATCCTGTTCCTGCCGGGTATCCTGCGCCGGCGCTTCATCCTGTGCCACTCCGGTTTGCCGTACATCCTGTGTTTCCGTCATGCCCCCGCTGATTCCCGTTTTGGCTATTCTTTGGTTTACCACCATCGTGGTTGCCAAAATGGCCAGCAAGACTATCGCTATGTATATGGCACTACGATTCTTTATGTTTTTGTTATTTCCCGCATTATCATAAATGTACTTTCTCGTCCTTCTCAATTCCCATCTGCTCCTTTTCGTTATTCTCCGTCGGACAGGCCCGGTTTCCGTTCCGGAACAAAACCTGCCCATGGGTCAATTGCTCTAAAACTCTATGCCTCGCCTTCCTTTGACGCCTTTTTCCATCGGATGCTTGAGCGCATGGATCTCCGAAACGTAATCTGCCAGGTCTATGAGTTCTTTCGGCGCTCCCCTGCCGGTCAACACCAATTCCAGGTTTTCAGGCTTGTCTTTTACAAACCGTACAAGTGCATTTGCATCAAGCATTCCCGAAGCTATTGCGCCAAATGCTTCATCCAGTATAATGAGGTCGTATTTGCCGCTTGCTGCGGCTTCCCGGGCGTACCTGAAAATGTCCAGTTGTTCCTCGGCTGTCCTGTTTTTTTCGTCTTCACTCATCTGGGGCACAAATTTTACGCTGCTTGTTCCCCTATATAGCGTGAACCCGGGACCAAGCCGTTCCAAACTGAATTCTTCGCCCGTCGGCGCGCCTTTCAGGAACTGGACCATAAGAACTTTCAGACCGCGGCCGCATGCTCTCACGCCGAGCCCTATGGCCGCAGTGGTTTTTCCCTTTCCATCGCCGGTATATATATGCACCAGGCCTCTCATCAAATCACCCGTTTCCTGTAATCTTCTGTAATCTGATAAGTAATCAGGTAACCATGTGTAATCACAGGTAATCAAAAGAACCGTCACTTTGACAATCTTGTTTTGCCTCCGGTTTCCCCTGATCCATAATTAAAGCCTCCCGGCTTTGCTGTCAGGAGGCTTTTACATGCATATAGAAATAATCGATCAACATTCCATGCACCCCCTATCGCTCGTAGAGTAATTGCATCAAGGACACAGGCAGGTCTTCTGGCTTAAGCATCATCATCCGGACGCCCTTCCCGGTTTCCCAGTGGCACGCGTCGGGACTCTTCTATTACAGCGGCGGGACCGCGTGGGATTCCAACCCACTTCCCTATTTGAGAATCAACGATGCGCGGCGCGCCCGTTTGCGCCATTTGTGCTTATACGCACAAACCATCGCTGATTTCTCTATATCAGCCTTCGGCTGATACCTATGCCGTATTTGACTCGGTATTTAGTTGTACAAACTAAGTTTAAACTATCAGGCTTAGTTTTTCAATATATTTTTTGAAAAGCTGCCAAAGGACGTGACCACAACCTGCGCCATGGATGGTGCAGGCGCGCGATGCCAAAGTACAGATGAATCGGCGATAGGGCGGCTTGCTTGCGGGTGTAGGTCAAGGCATATGATGAAATGTTTGATATAAAGGTGGGTATATCACAAATTAAGACATCATGTGAGGGAGTGGCTGCAGGGTGTTATGCATTGACGATGGCCGAATGCGGTTCTGGGAGCCATAACCTGCACCATGGATGGTGCAGGCGCGCGATGTTAAGGCACGGATGCCGATTCATCCCGGATGCATGGGCGAGCAGCAAGCTATGCTTGCGACCAGCCCGCGCCCGCTTGAGGGCGAGTCAATGCATTACAACCTGCCCATGACTGAACCTGATGTCAAATTTGTGGTATACCCACCTTTACATGTATATGCGTTGGAATCGCTCGGAGACTTCATCCGATGCCTTGATCCGCACAAGCGGCAAGCCGCCCTATCCGCCGATTCCTTTTTATTCCTCTATTCTTATCACGTTGATAATTTCCTTCACCGGCCCGGATTCGGCAAAAACATTCACCAGCCTGGACAGTTCCGCTTCGGTCGCCCTGGAGGTAGCAAACGCAGCCTCCCCTTCGAACTCCTTCCTTGCAGGCCGTATGAATTCAACCCTGCCGAACAGTTTCCCGGCATGGTCGGCCGCTTCTTCCTCATTGCTCGTGGAGAACCTCACAAAGTAGCGTGTAACACTTTCGCCAAACGGGACCATGTTGCCGTTTTCATTTCTTTTCCACACACTGCTGTTGACCACATTGTGCTTTGCAATATCTATGATGTCGGCAATAACCGCGCTGGCCGTCGGAAGCTTGCCGGCGCCCCTTCCGTAGAACATTGCCTCCCCAATGGCGTCCCCGCTGACAACAATGGCGTTGAACACATCCTCAACACCGGCAAGCGGGTGGTTTTTATTTATTATTGCCGGTGACACGCGGGCGAAAATCCTGTCGCCTTCTTTCCTGCTGACGGCAACAAGCTTAATGACGGAATCCATTGATTCGGCGTACAGCATATCCGCCTGTGTAATCCTGGCAATGCCTTCGGTATATATTTTCCTGCAGTCAACATACTCATTGTACGCAATAGATGAAAGAATGGCAATTTTCCTGCATGCGTCATGGCCCTCGATGTCGGCCGTCGGATCGATCTCGGCATAGCCGTTCCGCCGGGCATCATCCAGCGCCTCCTGGAAACTCCGGCCTTCCTTCCTCATCTGCGTGAGTATATAATTAGTTGTCCCGTTCAATATCCCGGTAATGCCGTTTATTACATTAGCAGCCAGGCATTCGTTCAGCGGCTTGATTATCGGAATGCCGCCGCCGACGCTGGCTTCAAAGAGGTAGCTTACGCCGTTGTCTGCGGCCATTTTCAACAATTCGGGGCCGCGGTTCGCCACCAACTCCTTGTTTGACGTAACTACATGCTTCTTCGCGGCAAAAGCCCTTTTCGTATATTCATAAGCTGCCTTGTCGCCCCCGATGGTTTCAACAACAACCCTTATATCCGGGTCGTTGAAAATGTCGTCGGGATTCTTGGTAAACAGCATGCTATCGGGTCCTTCAGGGAAATCCCTTATATCCAGTATTTTTTTAACCCTGATCTGCTCGCCTGCCCTTGAGGCGATGCTTTGACCGTTTTTCCTGATAACTTCGGCCACGCCGGAGCCTACGACGCCATACCCGGCAATTGCGATATCCATAAATATGTCCTCCCCTGCTAGAGTTGCCATCATAATATAGATTAACTATGATTCTGCGCTTCGTATCCTCCCAAGCCGCTTAATAACGGCGCTAATCCCTTGCCAGTATTTCCTTTCTCCGCACGCCTTCTATTTCACCGATGCTCTCCATGAGTTCACCGATATCCATGGTCATTCCTGCTGTTTCTATGGATATGGTAACGTCGGCGAGACCATTGATAGGGATATTCTGGTTGATGGTGACTATATTGGCCTTTGCCTGCGCTATCCGGCTGATAATGCTTGAAAGTATTCCCGAAAAGTCTTCCACCACGAAAAATAACGTAATCACCCTGCCCCTCGATGTCTCGTAAAACGGGAAAACAAAATCCTTGTACTTGTAGAAAGCGCTCCTGCTTAAGCCGGCTTCCTTCACGGCTTCATTCACCGTTTTGGTCCTGCCCGTGCTTAATATCCTCTTCGCTTCTATCACCTTCAAAAATACATCCGGAAGCACAACGCTGTCAACCAGCAAATAAGTAGAGCCGTTATTCATATCACACCTCCATGTCCACAGCTGGCGCACATTTGTGTTTCATTTGTGTAATATTAGCATATGCAACAAAAGAAATCAAGATGAAAAATGATTTTATCCATCCGACTGTACCGTTATGCAAATTTCGAGGCAGATAAGGGGAATTACTTCAAGATATTCTCCACCTGTATTGTCTCGTTATTCCTGACAAAGGACTTTTCCCACGCCGCGACATACCTTCCCATGCACCATTCGGCCATAATCACGGAACTTCCGTTCTCCAGGGGGTATTTGCCCAGCGGCTCATCCGACAACCGTTTTTCGTGGATCGAATAAACGTATATTTCACTCCGCGTCAGCACAACCGCAATGTCTTTATTGGGCGATGTATATATATCGATGGCATGGGGCAGCTTATCCTTCATCTCCGTCCAGGGTACCTGCAGCACATCGTAAGCGACCATGTTGGAAGGAGGTATCAGGTTAATATTGAAATCAACGTATGGAAGCGGCTCCTGCTGGTTAAGGTTCAGCCTTCCCTTGAAAAACCAGTGCCCTGTTTTCCTGAAAAGCGCGAAATTTTTCTCGGCGGATTCGCTGTTAACAATTGCCATCCCGTTTATGCCCGATTTCTCCAGGATGTCTGAAATGGCGTTCTTCATCGCCAAAGCCCCGTTTTCACCTGCCAGGTCGGTTATTTCTATGCCGTCGACATGAGCCAGGTTATCGACCGGCAGCGTACGCAAAGTTTTTTCGACGCCGGGTTTTCCGGTACTGTCAGGAGCCGCGTAATAGATATTCTCAATGCATGCATAATCATTGCCTACATAAATAATAGCTTTCCTGTTCCTGGTTTCCATACGGCCGGGAATATTATCAAGGGCTTCAAGCCCGACATCGGTTTCAATGCCTGACACCTTTGCCGCAACAAGGACATCTTCAACGCCTTCCGGGCCAAGTTTTTTCACCACACGCATTTTCCAGAACCCGTCCATCCTCGGAAGGTAAATATTCCTGGCATAGAGTACCGGACGGATGCTTCGTTCAACGCTTGATATCCAGTAAGTCCCATAGCTGTAATCCCCGAGGCCGTCATTTGTTTGCTCGGGAATACGCACTCCAAGCAGCAGGCCTGAACTCGGAGCCTTCTCCGAAGTTTCCGCAGCAATGCCGGCAGCCTGCTCCGGCTCTTCATCATAGGCATAAAGCCTGTCCGAATAGCTGTCCGATACTTGCTTCATGTTGTAATACCGGTCGTCTATTACTGCTATTATTTCTCCCTTATGACTCTTGATAAATTCCAGGATATAGTTTTCATCCGAATACACGGTAATTATAAAGATTTCGCTGCCAAAACGGCTTGTTTCCCCGGACAACCGGGTACTTTTATGTAAAAAATACTCCTCCGTGCCGACCCTTTTTATTTTATAGCCGATATTTTCATAACGGTTTCCCGCATATGTCATGCTATCCGTGGAAAAGCTTATAATTTCACCGGTCAACGGGTCGTTTACGTCTCCTGCCCCGTCCGCGTCCTCCTTAAGCAAATTTTCCAACCGCCATGTACCCGTAACGGGAGCCGTCATGTTTTTCGGACGGCTTATCCTGTCGGCGTTGTCCTGCTTTATCGGCGTACATCCCGTAATCATAAAGGCAAAAAGCAGGACCAGGGCGGCAACCAATGAAACAGACGCACCACGTTTCGCGGAGTATATTCCGGCATGCTTTGCGTCATATATTCCGGCATGAATGGCAGAGTACGTTCCAGTATGTATCACAGCTTTTGTTCCGTCATCCTGACCGGTATGCGGTAACGCATGTCCCGTTCCCGGACATTCCTTCAGTTTCATGCTATATTGCCCTCCGGTTGTTCTATTGGCAGGCGTATAACAACTTTTGTGCCCTTGTTTTCAACGCTGTATATCGAAAAAGTTCCTTTCATAAGCTTTATAATTTCATCACAGATGGATAAACCGATCCCGCTGCCGGTTTTGCTGTTCTTGCCCTTGAAAAACTTGTCCTTGATACGGGGCAGTTCATCGGCGGGTATGCCGCATCCCGTATCGCCAATGGTAAAAATGACCTCGCCCCCGCTTGCGACTGCCTTCAAATACACGCTCCCTCCGGCCTGCGTAAACCTGAAGGCATTGTCCAGCACGTTGATAATCACCTGTTTCAGCCTGTTGCCATCCGTCATCATCACAGGCAATTCCCCCTCAATCTCGACGGTAAAATCAAGGCCATCCCTCGCCGCCCTGGGGGCGAGCTGCCTGCTGACGTTATCAATGAATTCCTCAAGCGGGACTTCCTCTTTCCTGATGCTGAGCTTGCCCGAAACAAGCCTTGAAAAATCAAGCAGTTCTTCCACCATTGCCGTAAGCCGGTCGGTTTCCTTCTCGATAATATCAAGCCCGGAAACAAGCAGTTCCTTGTCATCCTGCCCGAGCTCCGCCAGCGTGACCGCCCAGCCCTTGATGGATGTCAGCGGGGTCCTGAGTTCATGGGAAATTGAAGAAATGAAATCATTTTTCAGCCTGTCTCTCTTGTCGATCTCGTCGGCAAGGTAGTTTAACGTGTCGGAAAGCTTGCCTATTTCATCGTTGTAGATTTTTTCGCTTCTTAAGTGAAACTCGCCGGACGCCATCCTGGCGGCAACCGACGTGATTTTTTTCAGCGGATTTACAATGGAATTTGACAAAAGGAAACACAAGAGAACCGATACGGCGGCAACTACGGACCCTATGACAATAAACAGCTCCGCCAGTGCCCGCACATCCTCGTTTACTTCCTTGAGCGTGCTGATAAAACGAAGCACCCCGACCGTGACGCCGTCGGACCTGAGAGCTTCCGAAACTGCCAGTACCCCGTTTTTGTCATACGGAACACCGCCTATCCAAGTGCCTTTGCCTGTCTCCAGGGCCTCTTCGACGTCGGGCAGCCGTTCGTCTTCTCCCGGCATATATCCGATGGAATCCATCAGGACGGTCCCTTTTGCGTCGATTATCTGCACCTGCGCATTGGTCTGCTTCCAGAAAGCATCAACATTGTTAAGCACATTGTCGTACAGCGGGGCGTCCGAAAAATACCTGTCGTATATCTCGCACGACACCCTCAGCTGGCTGCGCAGATTTGCCTCCAGGCTGCTGTAGTAGTTGGCGCGGACAATGTTGATAATCAACACTTCCAGGACAACAACCGTTACGAATATGATAAATATGAACCCCAGGGCCATCCTTTTCCTGATGCTCAACGCCATTATACCTATCCCCCGGACTGATTTCGATGCCTTAATGAATCCGCCAGCCAGTCAAGGTAGGATTTGTTCCCGTCAACTACCGGCAATGACAGGATCTCGGGCGCCTCGTACGGATGCACGGAAATAATCTCCCGCTCGACATCCTTGTACAAGCCGGCTTCGGTTTTTATTACGCAATACCATTCCTCGGACGTCTCTATCCTGCCTTTCCACCAGTAGGAACTGGTTATCGGCCCGCCTACCTGGACACAGCCCGCAAGCCTGCATTCCAGCAGCCTCTCGGCTATTTTGACGGCATTTTCCCTGCTGTCTGCCGTTGTAACAACCTGTATGAATTCCGTCATACCATGCATCACCTGTCGCACCACCTGTACCCGTATCCCCAGACTGTTTCAATATACTGCGGCTTGGACGGGTTTTCCTCGATTTTCTCCCTTAACCTTCTTATGTAAACATCCAGCGTTTTCAGGTCGCCGAAATAGTTCTTCCCCCACACGGAATTAAAAAGCTCATTTCTGCTTAGCGCCCGCCCGACGTTTGACATGAACATTTTAAGGATTTGGTATTCGGTAGGCGTTAGTTCGATTTCCACGTCGTCTTTAAAAAACTTCTGGGATCTTAAATCCATTCGCAGATTTTTATGGCAAAGGACATCGCCGTCCGGCATTTTAAGCATTTCCGTCCTCCTGAGAACGGTGCGTATCCTGGCCACCAGTTCCCTCGGATTGAAAGGCTTGACCATGTAGTCGTCGGCTCCTATCTCAAGCCCGGTTATCTTGTCGATGTCCTGTCCCCTCGCCGTAAGCATTATAATGATAAGCTCCGGCATCTCTTCCCGCAGTTTTCCGCATACCTGGAAGCCGTCGATTCCCGGCAGCATGACGTCCAGTACCATGACTTCAGGCTTATATGCGGTTGCCATTTCGATCCCCTTTTCGCCGGACTCCGCTTCAAGCACGGTAAAACCGTTCCTCTTCAGATTGATTGCGATGAATTTCCTGATGGAAGGCTCATCTTCCACCACAAGCACCTTCACTCCGGCCTCGTTCATATCTTTAACCCCATTTTCAAAAATACATATCCCCCATGGCGATATCCCGGCGATATGTTCAAAATTTTTATTCTCTCTTTAAAATTGCGCGCCAATAAAATAATTAATGTCACTATTATTCTACAACATTTTCAGCTTTGCTTCTATTAAACATTTGAACGTGAAATCAGGATATTTTTTTTGCAATGCTTCTTGTCTGCCTGCTGAGCTCCCCGGCAGTCTTGTAGATCATGAAAGGCACGCTGCAGCCTTCACCCGACATCATCATTTCGAAGACCTTGACGAAAACATCCATCGTAAGCTTATATGCTTCAAGCTCATCACCGCACGATTTGAGCATGAAGTTGTAAACCTTTTTCTGGTAAGGCTCGGTAAGTTCTTCAAATGCGGAAACGCTGCCCTTTGCGGCAGCTTTTAAGAGCTGTCTTTCGTGGTTTTTCATCTTCCTGCCTCCATAATAATATTATTATGGAGGCAGGAAATAATAAATTAATAATTGGTTAAAATTTGCTTTCCATCATTCCGTTCTGATCGCTTCAAGCGCACTGAGCTTCATTGCGCGTCTTGCCGGCATGAAGCCGGAAATAATTCCTACCAGTGTTGCAAAACACAAGGAGAGCATGGCCAGCCATAACGGGATAACCGATATGACGCTGTCGCCGCCGTATCCGCCGCCAAAAATGCCTCCCCCGGCAAAACGGTTCAATACGGCCGAGGCTCCATAGCTGAACCCGAGGCCGAGCAAACCTCCTATAAACCCGATCAGGCCCGCCTCGAACAGGAACAGGTTCCTGATGTCGCCGAGCATGCATCCCAGGACTTTCATCACGCCTATTTCCCTCGTTCTTTCATATATCGACATGATCATCGTATTTGTAATTCCAAGCGCGGCTACAAAAAGCGAAATCGCGCCTATACCTCCAAGCACGGCCTGCAAGGTAGCCGACGTCTCCTGCATGCTTTCCAGTATATCAATCAAGCTGTATGCGCCGAAACCCATTTCCTTTATCTGTTCCTGCACCCTCTGCACATCCTTCATGTCCTTGACCTTAACCTTTACCTGGTCGTAACCTTCCTGTTGCCGACTGTTCCCGGACCTTGCGCCTCCGGCGCCTTGCTGCCTTTCATTTTCCTTCATGATCTTCTTGAGGTACTCTATATTCATAAAAATACTGAATGATTTTTCATCCTGGGATTCCTCGAGGATGCCTACGCCTTTGACCTTATAAAGCTTTGGCGGCTTGTTGCCGGTCTGTCCGCCCATTCCCGCCGACTTGCGTTCGCCGTAGCTCATGTCAAATGTCATTATCAGCTTGTCATTCAGCACATCGACGTCGGGTTCCGGTCTTTCGACGCTTCCTTCCCTAAACCTTCCGCCGCCGATAAACATCGGTTTGCCGTACCTGACCGTGTTTACCCTCGGGTTATAAAAATCGTACGGCGTATTGCTGCCGAAAAGAAGCGCCGTCGTATCCTCCTCCGTCAGCAGCCTGCCATCGGCAACCTTGAAATCGAAAGCTTCAAGCGTTTTGGGATCTATCCCGACGACATTCGCATACATTGTATATTTGCCGGAAACCAGTTTGAGCCCGGTCCGAAGGTAAGGCGAAACCGCTTCCACGCCTTCGATTGCGGCTATTTTCGCCACGGCTTTGTCATCCAGCACCGTTTCCCTTGATATGCCGCCGCCCATGCCGTCTTCCTGGAAGTAATAACGGTTGACATCTATGACGTTAAGGCTTCCCATCCTCTCCAGCTGCCTCTTGAAGCTTTCATTCATTCCAATGCCCAGCGACAGCATCACCACTATCGACGCGGTGCCAATGATTACGCCAAGTATGGTCAGGACGGACCTTACCTTTCTTCTCATGAAATTCCTGAAAGCTATCCTGATAAGATCTATCTTACTCATCCAGACTCAATTCCTTCCTCCTGATATGCCTTTTCCTGAGTATGAAAAATACTATAAAGCCTATGATTATTACCGCTGCAGCCGGGATTGCGTATACAATAATATTAGTCTTTTTCGGTCCGCCCGGCATTCCTTCCATTCCCGGCTTTATCATGCCTTTGCCAACGGGCATGCCGTTTTCGTCCACTATAGGAGCTTCCATCTGCATTTCCATAACGTTAAGCGTGAATTCTTTTCGTATTTCGGAAATTTTGCCGTTTGCGTCCTCAAATGTGAACAGGATGCTTCCGGTTTGCATGCCGGGATTCATCGGGGTGAACGACGCATCGAAAAAGTCCGTTCTCCCCGGTTCAAAATTCCCCACGTAATAACTGAGGCCTTGTCCCTGGAAATCGCCTTCAACCTTGACCATAAGATTGTACAGCGTGGATTTCCCCATGTTGTAAAAATCCAGATATACCGATACGGGCTGCCCTACGTATGCTTCAGGCATCAGGTTGATATCGCTTACAACCAGCCTCGGGTTCTGCAATACACGTACGCTCATGGTCTCTTTCGCAGTATATGGATTTCCCTTGCTGTCTTCGTATTCGAAATTTACCGAAAGCATATATGATTTTTGCTCCGCATCCGGCTTTACATGCAGCATTATTTCCCTTTCGACGTTCTGCCCGCTCGGTATGCTTTCAAGGTAAAAAGTATTCCCGGAGTCGACAGGCGTAAACGTGCCGTCGTCAGATGTAACGGTAACCTTTATATTCGATACGTCAACCGTTTTGCTTGTATTCAAAAACGACATTTTCAGCTTGAAGTCCTCGCCCGCGTTGACCGGGAAAGGATCCATCGAATAATTGTCGATTATGATCCTGGGAACTGTCTTCCCCTCGTTATTCTCGATGAAAACCCCGACATACTGGGTAGCATTGTACTTGTTCCCAAGCGCGTCCTCATATTCAATGTTCAACGAGACCGGGTAATTCCTTGTCGCAACGTCATCCATGGTAAAAAGCTTGAAAGATATATTCTGTACGGATGAGGCGTCCAACTTCTCCAGGTAGATGGGATTCATCGATTTCGTGATGATGCCCTGGTCGGATGAAAGCGTTATTTTTATGTTCTTCGCGGCTCCGCCGTTGTTTTTGATATCGGCGCTGATCTCAAAGTCCCTTCCCGGCTCCAGCGCCGTCTGGGGCGACACAATTTTCTCAAACACGATGCCTGGCCTTGCGGATTCACTCCCGCTTGCCGGGACAAATACCTGGTTCTCCTCCGAGTAGGTGTTTCCCACGCTGTCGGCATAATCCATCTTCACGGACAGCTCATTCGCTCCTGCTGCGGCGTTTGCCGGAGCCAGCAGGCGGTAGCTTACGGTCGCGCTGCCGCGGCCTTCTATCTTGTTCACATACCTGACGTCCGTCGTATTGTAAGCGGTGTATCCTCCGCTCCTCAATCCTCTCAGCGCAATCCTGACGTCCCTTGCGGGAAGGTTTCCCAGGTTTTTTATATTTATTTCAAGGTCTATCGTGCCTATCGAGGCGTCGGCTTCCTTTACCGAAATAGACTCTACCGTGAGCCTTGGGTTGACATTGTCATTTTTCACCCTTATGTATACCGTCTCGGATGCGGTGAAATGGTCGTTGTACGCATTATCGTAATCGTAGTTGAGCTTCATCGGGTACAAGCCTTCAGGCGCGCTGCTAAGCGTGCGGATGATAAAAGAAATGTCCTTAGTTTCGTTCCCGTTTATGTAATCGACCTTCTGCCTGAGGTCAAAGTCCTCCAGGACAAAGGGCGCCTTTGTTTCATCAGCCATTTTCAATGTCACGGTTATGTTCCTGGCCTGGTATATGCTGTCGTTTTTTACCGGG
>JBLNDI010000067.1:0-24850 GCA_050261495.1 Bacillota bacterium | reverse complement strand
AAGTTATCTGCCGATGAAAGGGCGTCGCTATACCGGAAAACAATTTCATTTTGTCCCGGCCCCTGCTCGTGATGCGAACTTTCCGGTTTTATCCCCATTTGCTCAAGGTTTAGGCATATTTCTCTCCGGATATTTTCGCATTTATCAAGCGGCGTAATATCAAGGTAGCCGCCGATGTCATACGGTATGCCGGTCGGATTTCCTTTCTCATCCGCTTCAAAAAGATAAAATTCGCACTCTGACCCGATCTTGCACGTATATCCCATTTCAGCCGCCCGCTGCACAGCTTTCCGCAGGACATTTCTCGTGTTGCCGACAAAATCGGTTTTGTCAGGATGCTTGATATCACAGAAAAAACGGACGACACGGCCTTGCTGGGGTCTCCACGGCAGTATGCTCAAAGTGGATGGGTCGGGGTGCAAAAACAAGTCCGACTTTTCCACGTTCATGAAACCCGCAATTGCCGAAGCATCAAACGATATGCCGCTTTCGAAAGCCCTGTCGAGTTCATCCGGCATAATGGAGATGTTTTTTTGAAAACCCAGTATATCACAGAACGCAAGGCGGATAAACTTCACATCGTTTTCCCTTACAAATTGCAAGACCTCGTTCATCGTGTACGTCATTTCGAAAAACCTCCTCAGTTATAGCTGTACAATTGCCTGTACGGATTTCTTGTGTCCGGACTTAAATGATAAAACCTGCTATTTAGAATATTATCATATTTTTCTCCAAATTCATCACAAAATTCTATTAAAAGGGATGAAATTCCATCTATGGAGCTTTTATCCGCTTCCCTCGCAATAACCTGCCTGGGCAGGCCTTCGGGCAGGCTTGGGCACCTTAGGTATATTTCGCCGCCATGCATTCCTGTACCGCAAAAATTGCCGACTATTGGCCTGCCGTCATTGTGCAGGCCCAGGATGATAATAGTACCGCCCGCAAGGTATTCGCCGAGAAAACTCCCTGTGCGCCCGCCGACAACCAAAACAGGTTTCTTGTCCTTGTATTGCTTCATATGGATGCCGGTGCGGTATCCGGCATCGCCCCGTATGAAAATTTTGCCCCCGCGCATCGCGTATCCGCATGCATCGCCGCAGCTGCCATGTATATAAATGGTCCCGTCATTCATCGTATCGCCGGTCGCATCCTGCGCGTTGCCCATTATCCTGACGGTGCTCCCGTCCAGGTATGCCCCGGCGCCATTACCCGGGGTACCGTATATGGCGATGTTTTTTCCTTTCAGCCCGCACCCTATGTAGCGCTGGCCGGTGCAATTATTGATTGTCACTTCCGCGTCGGGAGTGTTCCTAATTATTTCATTAAGCTCCCTGAAGTGCAGGTTTTTCGCGTTGATCCTCAAAACTAACGCCCCCCAGTTCCTCTTTCCTGTATGCTTTTGAAAAAGCCATCAAGCCGGGTTTTCTGCAAATTAAATCAAAGTCGATGTCATCAAGAGGTGTTTTGTTTCTTATAATGCTCGTGTAAATTCCGGCTTTCTCCGTATTTCCAATCAAAATATAACCTTTCAGCAGGCCGTCCTTCGTGAAAAATTTCTTATATGTTCCGCCTTCGTTTATAACGCGGCTTTCGCCGTCGTAGCATCCCGCAGTCGCTATGCCAAGGCCGAAAAATGTTGTCGCGTTCATGGGAATTGCTTTGCCGAAAGCCTTTTTTCCCCCCGACATGTTTATTCCCGCGCATTCGCCCTGCATGTACGCGTTCGGAAGCAGCGGGATCAGGCAGTACCGGCCGGATGACACGTCGAAGGATTCGCAGCAATCCCCGGCGGCGTATATGCCATCTATCGTTGTCTGCATGAATTCATTCACAACAATGCCGTGCCTCACTTCACCGCCAATGTCCTTTACAAGCCCCGTGTTCGGGCGGATTCCCGCGGCGACGACCAGGATATCGAATTCGGTTTTTGTTCTGTCCGGAAAACGGGCGGTATTATTTTCAAAGGCTTCGATGAGCGTATTCGTTATAAATTCGATGTTTCGCTTTTCAAGGTGCGACTGGACGATTTTAGCTCCTTCGTCATCCAGCACGCCGGGAAGGATCCTTGGAGCCAGGTCGACCACCGTGACGCCGGCAACTTTGCCGCAAATGCATTCGGCGCATTTCAGCCCGGTAAATCCAGCCCCCATGATTAAAACCCTTGTGTCCGGCGAAAGCATGCCCATAAGCTTCCTTGCATCGTCAAGGGACATGAAGGTCGTCCTCTTTTCCACGGTTTCAAGGCCGGGCGCCCTGGGAACGGACGGTTCGGATCCCGTTGCCACAAGAAGCCTGTCATAGCTTATTTCGGTGTTGTCATCCAGGATAACCGCACGCCGGCCGTTGTCAATTTTGACGGCTGTCTTCCCAAGTATCGTGTTGCACCGCATGATTTCATAAAAGGAGTCATCGCGGTATTTCATCCGCTGCTCGTCGGTTTTGCCGAGAATCATGTATGAAATCAGCGGCCTTGAGTAGGTATGGTGCGGTTCCTTGCTTATAACCGTTATTTCACCTTCCTGGTCGACCTGCCTTATCCCTTCGACAGCCCCGATGGCGGCGGTCGAATTGCCTATCAGCACGTATTTCATTGTTTCACCTCTCCTCAAAAACAATGGCGTTGTTCGGACAGCCTCTTACGCAATAAGGTGCTCCGTCCCTGCTGTTTATGCATAGTTCGCATTTTTGCACTACCCCATCATCGGTATAGCTGATCGCGCCATATGGACAGCATGAAATGCACGTTCGACATCCGACGCACCTGTTCCTGTCAGCCGTTATTATTCCATTTTTAACGGACAACGAGCCCGTAATGCAGCCCTTTACGCAAAGGGGCTCCTCGCAGTGCCTGCACGATACGGCAAAGCTTATCCCGTTGTTCTCCTCGACGGTTATCCGGGGATGGATGAGCCTGTCTTTCAGCGCTTTCACCATGCAATCCTCGCCGGAATTCGCGTATGCGCAGTAATATTCGCAAAGGTGGCAGGCAAGGCACCATTGTTCATTTACATAAATCCTTTTCATCTTCTCCCCCTCTTATTCTCCGGCATGCTTGATGCCCAGTATTTCAAGCTCCTTCTCGTTCAGTCCCACGCCTCGGAGCATAAGCCTGTTGCCTTTCAGGCTCTCTATGGAATTGATGCCCATGCCGCCCATCATTTCCTTTATTTCATGCTTCCAGGCGGTAACGAGGTTTACGAGCCTTTTATAACCAATATCAGGGTTCAGGCGTTTCACAAGCTCGGGTTCCTGCGTCGCGATGCCCCAGTTGCATTTTCCCGTGTGGCAGCTCCTGCAGAGGTGGCATCCCAGCGCAAGGAGGGCGGCGGTGGCAATATAGACGCAATCGGCGCCCAACGCTATAATCTTCACAATATCGCTGCTGTTTCTGATGCTGCCGCCGGCGATAATAGACACGTTATTGCGGATGCCTTCGCTGCGGAGCCTTTGGTCGACGCTTGCAATGGCGAGTTCAATGGGTATCCCGACGTTATCCCTTATCCTGGTGGGAGCGGCGCCCGTCCCCCCGCGGAACCCGTCGATGGCGATCATGTCGGCCCCGCTTCTTGCTATGCCGCTGGCAATGGCAGAAACATTGTGAACCGCGGCGATTTTGACAATAACCGGCTTCTTGTAGCAGGTTGCTTCCTTCAAGGAATAGACCAGCTGCCTCAAGTCTTCGATGGAATATATATCATGGTGCGGGGCAGGTGATATGGCGTCGGAGCCTTCCGGCACCATCCTGGTCGCGGATATGTCCCCGACTATTTTTGTTCCGGGGAGGTGTCCTCCGATGCCCGGTTTTGCTCCCTGGCCTATTTTTATTTCTATCGCCGCGCCCGCTTCAAGGTAATCCTTGTACACTCCGAAGCGGCCGGAGGCCACCTGCACGATCGTGTTTTTTCCGTACTTGTAAAAGTCTTTGTGCAGGCCGCCTTCACCGGTGTTGTAATAAATGCCCAATCTGCTGGCGGCCCTTGCAAGGCTCTCATGCGCGTTATAACTTATGGAGCCGTAACTCATGGCCGAAAACATGACCGGGACGGAAAGCTCGAGGCCTGGAGGCAGGTTGCCGACCAGGCGGCCGTTTTCGTCGCGTTCTATCTTCTCAGGCCTGCTCCCCAGAAAAATCCTGGTTTCCATGGGCTCGCGCAGCGGGTCGATAGAAGGATTGGTTACCTGGGAAGCATTCAAAAGGATCTTGTCGAAGTAAACGGGAAAGCTTTCAGGATTGCCCATGCTCGACAAGAGCACCCCGCCGCTGCCCGCTTGCCTGTAAATCTCCCGTATTGCGCTGCCGGTCCAGTTCAGGTTTTCCTTAAACGTATGGTCGGTTTTCACTATTTTAAGCGCCCTTGTGGGACAAAGGGCAACACACCTGTGGCAGTTGACGCATTTGCCGTCGTCGCTTTTCATGACTTTCTTCTCAGGGTCATATGAATGAACCTTGTTTGCGCACTGCCTTTCGCAAACCCTGCAGTTTATGCATTTTTCATAATTCCTTACTACTTCGTACTCAGGATATAAAAAATCTATCGGCATATTATGCATCTCCATTCAAAGTAACGATTACCGGTTCGCCGCCTTCGGGCGAAAATACCCTGTCCGGCTCCGGTTCTACGGCACGTATTGCGCATTCTTCGCTTGCGGCATAGACCATGTCGTCTTTTTCGCCGACCACCAGCGAACGGAGTTTCAGCCTGTCGTTCAGCGCCATCATTCCGCCTTCGAAGCCTACCAGGATGGAAAACGGCCCTGTTATGAGGTATGATGGGAATGCGTTTCTCAGGTAAGTGTATTTTTCTCTTTCAGGCTCCGGCATCCTGGTTATCGTCTCCCAGAACGGCGCGGCAATAATTCCCGCGATTTCTTCAAGGTCAAGCCCGACTCTCCGGTTGAGATGGTCGATGATATAGGTTATTACCTCGGTATCCGTAAGCAGCGTGCATTTGTAGCCATACATTTCAATGGTTCTCCTGTTTGCGTCGTATGAAGATATCTCGCCGTTATGGGAAACCGAATATTCGAGCAATGCAAACGGATGCGCGCCGCCCCACCAGCCAGGCGTATTTGTCGGATACCTGCCGTGAGCGATCCACAAATAGCCTTTGTAATCCTGCAGCCTGTAGAACTCGCCCACGTCCTCCGGAAACCCCACGGCTTTAAAAACTCCCATGTCTTTTCCGCTCGAGAAAACATATGCGCCGTCGATTTTCGTATTTATTTTAATAACGATGCGGGCGACAAACTCTTTCTCGTCCAGTTGGCTTTCTGCAAGCTTTGTGGGAAGCGGAGCGGCAAAATAACGCCAAATCAGCGGTTCGTTTCTTATGGCAGGCGTCTTTGCCGTCGGTATCCTCGAAAGGTCCACTATGTCAAAGTATTGCTCAAGAAACTCTTCACAGGTTTCTTTTGCTGCATTGCCTTCGTAAAATATGTGAAAGGCGTAAAAATCTCTGTATCCAGGATAAATGCCATAAGTGGAAAACCCGCCGCCCAGGCCGTTTGAACGTTCATGCATCGTGGCTATCGATTTTATGACGGCATCGCCGCTTATCCGTCTGCCCGATCTGGAAAAAATGCCGGATATAGCGCAGCCCGCCGGTATTCTTACCTGTCCTTCCTTTAGAAAATTGTCGGCCTCCAGCAATATGTCCACCCCCGAAAAAAATAAAAAGGCGCCCGCCTCGTGACAAAAAGCATGCTTTTTATCACTTGGCAAACGCCTTTGTTCATTAGTATTATATTTCGATTGTATAGTATTGTCAATAGTAAAATGAAGGAATCGTAAATTAAAATTGCATTTTACGGCGCGCAAATACGATAAACATGTCCTATACAGGTCGATTATGAAACATGTTAAAAATAAAATTGCAAAAATTTTAAAAAACTATTGCATTAAAAAAATTCTTGTGTTAAAATGACCACGTTAGGTTTGAGCAAGAATTAAAAAAGCCGAAAATTACTGAATAAAACAGGACGTACTCAATGGAGAGACGGAAATCCGTTGAGGCGTCTTTTTTTATTGCATAAAAAATTAAGGGGGTTGAATTATGAGTGCTTACAGCAAAGATGATATTGCAAGGATTGTAAAGGACGAGGACGTCAAGTTCATCAGGCTGCAGTTCACCGATATGTTCGGCATGCTGAAAAATGTCGCCGTCACATCCGTACAGCTTGAAAAGGCGCTGAACAACAAGTGCATGTTCGACGGTTCGTCGATAGAGGGATTTGTCCGAATCGAGGAATCGGATATGTACCTGAGGCCGGATCCGAACACGTTTGCCATATTCCCGTGGAGGCCTCAGCTTGGAAAAGTCGCAAGAATGATCTGCGATGTTTATAACCCGGACGGGACTCCGTTCGAGGGAGATCCCAGGTACGTGCTGAAAAGGGCGTTGAAAAAAGCTGCCGATATGGGATTCGACGGGTTCAACGTGGGGCCTGAATGCGAGTTTTTCCTGTTCCTGACGGACGCCGAGGGAAAACCCACGCTGATAACCCACGACAAAGCGGGTTATTTTGACCTGGGGCCCACCGACCTTGGTGAGAATGCAAGGCGTGATATTTGCCTGGTTCTCGAGGAAATGGGTTTTGAAATTGAGGCGTCGCACCATGAAGTCGCGCCGGGCCAGCATGAAATAGACTTCAAATATGCAGACGCGCTTACGACCGCAGACAATATAATGACCTTCAAGCTGGTGGTAAAGACAATTGCGCAGAAGCACGGGCTTCATGCCACGTTCATGCCGAAGCCGATATTCGGCATCAACGGTTCCGGCATGCACACGAACTGTTCCCTTACCAAAAACGGCAAAAATGCATTTTATGATGAAAATGATCCGCTGCAACTGAGCCAGGAGGCTTACTGGTTCATTGGAGGGGTTATGAAGAACATGAGGTCAATCGCGGCCATAACAAACCCGATTGTAAACTCGTACAAAAGGCTTGTTCCGGGCTATGAAGCTCCTGTTTACATTGCATGGTCGGCCAGGAACAGGAGCCCGTTGATAAGGATTCCCGCAGCCAGGGGAGCGGCTACAAGGATCGAATTGAGATGCCCGGATCCCTCCTGCAACCCGTACCTGGCGTTGGCAGCCATACTGACCGTGGGGCTTGACGGAATCGAGAACAAGATTCAGCCTCCCAAGCCCACCGACAAGAATATATTCGAGATGACGCAGGAAGAAAAGGCGGAGGAAGGAATAGCATCCCTGCCGGGAAGCCTCAAGGAAGCCATCGATGAACTGAAAATGAGCATGCTTGCCAGGGAAGTATTGGGAGAACACATATTTAATAAGTTCATTGAAGCCAAGAACAAGGAATGGGACCAATACAGGACAAAGATCAGCCAGTGGGAGTTGGACCGCTACCTGGCGAAGTACTGAAACCGGGCAACTGCCTGGCAGCGTAAACAGTTTTGCATTATACAATACAGGTTTAGTGTACGCTGGAAAAGGCAAGGGCGCCATGTATAAGAACATGGCGCCTTTACGATGAATCCAGGGAACCGTCTCAAGAGACAACAGTGGAGAGAGTAATACCCTGCTAGTCAGGATTATACAATTTGCCGGATTTAACGGTTGACTTACTCCATTGCACAATATAAAATAATACTGTTATAAGAGCAAAGGCGTTCTTCTAACATAGGGGATGTCCTTTGCTCTTTTTTGTTTTTCACAAGCGGATGAAAGGAGGAAAACCTGTGGAAAAGCTCGCGCTAATATATGAAGGAAAGGCAAAAAAGGTTTTTGCAACGGATAGAGACGACTGCCTGGTAGTGAAATACAAGGACAGCGCCACGGCGTTCAACGGACAAAAGAAGGGGACGATACCCGGAAAAGGGGTCATCAACAACAAGGTGACGAATCACCTGATGCGGCTGCTGGAAGAAAGGAATATCCCGACTCATTATGTTGAGGAACTGTCAGACCGTGAAACCCTCGTGAAAAAGGTCTCCATTATTCCCCTCGAGGTCATTGTGCGCAATATCTCGGCCGGATCGTTTTCAAAAAGGTATGGGATCGAGGAAGGCGTTGTTTTCGATAGCCCCACGATAGAGTATTCATATAAAAACGACGAACTGGGGGACCCGCTCATTAACACATCCCACGCAATTGCCCTGAAGCTCGCCACAGCTGATGAAATCAGGACGATAAGGAGCATGGCGCTTTCAATAAATGAGGTGCTGCGGGAGTATTTCAAGACGCTGGGCATCGACCTTGTCGACTTCAAGCTGGAATTTGGCAGACTTGCCGACGGCGCCATCGTCCTTGCAGACGAGATATCGCCGGATACTTGCAGGCTCTGGGACACCGCAACCCGGAAGAAACTTGACAAGGATCGTTTCCGGAGGGATCTGGGCGGAGTGGAGGACGCTTACATGGAGGTGTACCGCCGGATCAAGGGGGAGGAAGCATGAGAGGGCTTAACGAGAAATGCGGTATTTTCGGCATTTACAGCCCTTCACGCACAAAAGTGGCCCTGGCCGCGTACTACGGCCTTTATGCCCTTCAGCACCGCGGGCAGGAAAGCTGCGGGATTGTTGTAAACGACGGCGGCATATTTCATGCGCATAAGGATATCGGCCTTGTAAGCGAGGTATTCCACCGGGAGAGAATAGAAGGTCTTGGCCCGGGGGACATGGCGGTAGGCCATGTGCGTTACAGCACAACGGGGATCAACAGCAGGGAAAACTGTCAGCCCATACTTGTGACTCACATCAAGGGACACATGGCTCTTGCCCATAACGGGAACCTGGTAAATTCGGCGGCGCTCCGCGAGGAGTTGGAACTGCGCGGCTCAATTTTCCATACTTCTTCGGATACCGAGGTTATTTCATATATCATCACCGATGAACGCATAAAAAGCCCGACTTTTGTGGACGCTGTTTACCGGGCTATGGACAGGTTGGAGGGCGCATATTCGTTAATTATCATGACCCCGGAAAACCTTATCGCCGTGCGGGACAAGCACGGGTTCAGGCCCTTGTGTTTCGGAAAAACCAGGGACGGCAGCTTCATCGCCGCTTCTGAAAGCTGCGCCCTGGACGCTGTCGGCGCCGGCTTTATCCGCGATGTATTTCCCGGGGAAATCATAGTCTTTGACAAGGAAGGCATGCGCTCGATTACCGGGCATTGCGGAAAGGTCGGAAAAAGCCTCTGTGTATTTGAATATATTTACTTCGCCCGGCCGGATTCCGTCATTGACGGTGTTTCCATACACGAGGCGAGGTTAAGGGCGGGGACGTTTCTTGCCATAGATCATCCCGTCCGGGCGGATGTGGTGGTCGGCGTCCCGGATTCCGGCATCGACGCAGCCATCGGTTATGCGAGACAGTCAGGGATACCTTACGGGATAGGCTTTATAAAGAACAAGTACATTGGAAGGACTTTCATAGCTCCCGACCAGAGTTCCAGGGAGGACCTGGTAAGAATAAAACTAAATCCCGTCGGCGAGACTGTCCGCGGCAAGCGTGTCGTGCTGGTGGACGATTCCATTGTCAGGGGGACCACCTGCCGGCGCATAGTGAAGCTGCTGCGTGACGCCGGCGCTTCCGAGGTGCACATGCGCGTTTCGGCTCCGCCGTTTTTAAACCCTTGCTATTACGGCACCGACATAGACTCCAGGGACAACCTGATCGCATGCAGCCATAGCACCGAGGAGATTGCGAAAATAATCGGCGTGGACAGCCTGGGATATCTCGGGCTTGACAGGGTTTCCATGCTTGCTCCCGGAAACTGCGGCGGCTACTGCACAGCATGTTTCAGCGGAAGCTACCCTACCGGAATCCCGGGCAACGGCAGTCAGGTTTCAATTCCCTGACTTCCCGGTCCCGTGCGGGAAAGCAGGATAATTGCCCTGCCCGGGCGAATGGATATTTTGAAAAGCCGGTTATTGTAATACAAGGAGCGTGATAAGTATGCCAAAGTACATTTTCATAACCGGCGGCGTTGTTTCAGGACTAGGCAAGGGAATTTGCGCCGCCTCTCTTGGAAGGCTTCTGAAGGAACGGGGCCTTAAAGTTGTCAACCAAAAATTTGACCCGTATTTCAACGTTGACCCCGGCACCATGAATCCCTATCAACACGGTGAAGTGTTCGTCACCGAAGACGGCGCCGAAACCGACCTGGACCTGGGACACTATGAAAGGTTCGTGGATGAGGACCTTACCGGGAATTCCAGTGTCAGCTCCGGCAAGATATACTGGGAAGTTCTAAACCGGGAACGCCGGGGCGATTACCTTGGCGCGACCGTGCAGATAATTCCTCATATCACAAATGAGATAAAAGAGCTTATATACAGCCTTGACACCCCCGGCGCCGACGTGGTCATTGCGGAGATTGGCGGGACGGTCGGAGATATTGAAAGCCAGCCCTACCTGGAAGCCATCCGCCAGGTGGCTAACGAGCAGGGGCGCGGCAATGTCCTTTTTATCCATGTTTCCCTTATTGTCGAAATACCCGGCTCGGGAGAGCTGAAAAGCAAGCCTACGCAGCACTCGGTAAAGGAACTGCTGAGAGGCGGCATCCAGCCGGACATACTTGTTTGCCGTACAAACAAGCACATAACAGAGGGCTTGCGGCGAAAGATAGCCTTGTTCTGCAACGTGGAGGAAGACTGCGTCATCCAGAACCTGACCGCTGAAAACATATACGAAGTTCCCCTGCTTTTAGCGGCGGAAGGCCTGGATACGGTCGTGTGCCGCAAGCTGAGGCTTGAAACGCGTGAGCCCGACCTGGCAGAATGGCGAAGCATGGTCGACCGGATAAAAAACGCGCGGAAAAATGTCAAGATTGCCCTTGTGGGCAAGTATACCGCCCTGCATGACGCTTACCTGAGCGTTGTCGAGGCGCTTGTCCATGCAGGGGGTGAAAACGACGCATTTGTAAATATCAAGTGGGTGGACTCTGAGGCTGTTGCCGATGACAACGCCGCGGAGCATCTTTCCGATTGCGACGGAATCCTGGTTCCCGGCGGCTTCAGCAGCAGGGGGGTCGAAGGTATGGTTTCGGCAGCCAGGTATGCAAGGGAAAACAGTATACCATACTTTGGGATATGTCTCGGCATGCAGATGGCTGTCATCGAATTTGCGCGCAACGTAGCCGGGCTGCCCCATGCCCATTCCACGGAGTTTGATGAGCACACGGAACAGCCCGTCATAGACCTGATGCCCGACCAAAAGAAAATCACCGCCAAGGGCGGTACGATGCGCCTCGGCAAGTATCCCTGCATCCTGAAGGAGGGCAGCAACGCCGCAATTGCCTATAGAACCGTTGAAATATCCGAACGGCACAGGCACAGGTACGAGTTCAACAATGATTACCGGGACCTGCTGGCAGGGAAAGGTTTGCTGCCGGCCGGGCTGTCGCCGGACAACAAGCTTGTGGAAGTCGTGGAGATTCCGGGCCATCCCTGGTTTGTCGGCGTGCAGTTCCATCCTGAATTCAAGAGCCGCCCCAACAAGGCGCATCCGCTGTTCAGGGAATTTATCGGCGCCGCCGTGAGGAGAAGGGAAAGACTGCAGGTATTAGCAAAACATTTGGCGGAAACTATGAAAGAGAGGGAGGGATAACATGAAGAATACCTATGCCAGCCCTTTGGGCTCACGGTATGCAAGCAGCGACATGAAGCGGATATTTTCCGATGACGCCAAGTTTTCCACATGGCGCAAGCTTTGGGTCGCCCTTGCCGAGGCCGAGCGAGAACTGGGCCTTGATATAAGCGAGGAGCAGATAAAGCAGATGAAGGACAATATATACAACATAGACTACGACCTGGCGTCACGGTACGAGTCGGAGCTTCGCCATGACGTTATGGCCCATATCCGGGCTTACGGCGACTGCTGCCCCGATGCAAGGGGCATAATCCACCTTGGCGCCACGTCCTGTTATGTATGCGATAACGCGGATATTATACAAATCAAGTCAGCCATGCTGCGGGTAAGGAAACTTCTCGTAAACGCCATAGCTTCAGTGGCGAATTTCGCACGAAAATACAAGGATGTTCCGACGCTTGCGTATACGCATTTCCAGGCCGCGCAGCCTACCACCATGGGCAAGAGGGCGGCGCTGTGGCTCCAGGACCTTTTATTCGACTTTGATGCGCTGGATTTTCAACTGAAAAACTTGCGCCTGCTCGGCTGCAGGGGCGCTACCGGCACAGCCGCAAGCTTCCTTGAGTTGTTTGACGGCGATGTTGAAAAGGTGGAAAGACTGGAGAAGCTGATTTGCGAAAAAATGGGCTTTCCCGGCGCGTATCCCGTATCTGGCCAGACCTACCCAAGGAAAGTGGATTACAACATCCTGTCCGTGCTCAGCGGGATAGCGCAAAGCGCAGCGAAATTCTCAAACGACATAAGGCTGCTGTCACACCTGAAGGAGTTTGACGAGCCGTTTACCGAAAAGCAAATTGGTTCCTCGGCAATGGCCTACAAGCGCAACCCTATGCGGAGCGAACGCATTGCCGCGCTCTCGCGCTATGTCATTGCCAATGCGCAAAACCCGGCCTTCACCGCGGCATCGCAGTGGTTTGAGCGGACGCTTGACGATTCGGCAAACCGCCGCATCAGCGTGGCGGAAGCTTTCCTTGCCATAGACGCCATATTGACAATATATATTGATATTATTTCCAACGGCAGGATTTATCCGCAGATGATAAAGAAGCACCTTGACGAGGAAATGCCGTTCATAGCGACGGAGAACATACTTATGTACTGCGTGAAAAAAGGCGGCGACCGGCAAGCGCTCCATGAAGCTATCCGCCGCCATTCTGTCGAGGTTGCAAAAAACATCAAGGAACATGGCGGGGAAAACGACCTTATGGTACGCATTTTGAACGATCCCGTGTTTGGACTGACCGGGGAGGAGCTTTTAAAAATCGTGGAAGGGAGCGGTTTCACAGGTCTTGCCGCCAAGCAGACGGAGGACTTCATCCGTGATTTCGTGGAACCCGTGTTAAGGGAAAACGCCGGTCTCCTGGGCATTGAGACCGAGATAAGAGTTTAAAAGGGAGGCGGGTATGATGCTGACGGCAGTAGTAGGCATAAACTGGGGAGATGAAGGTAAAGGCCGCATGGTGGACTACCTGGCCGGTCAATACGACGTCATTGTCCGTTACCAGGGCGGCAACAACGCCGGACATACCGTGGTAAACGAAAGGGGCAGATTCATTCTCAACCTTCTGCCATCGGGAATAATTAGTCCCGGGAAAGTTAACGTGATGGGACCCGGCATGGTTATCGACCTTGAGCATTTATGGAATGAAGTTGCGGCGATTCGTGAAAAAGGCGTCGAAATAACACCGGACAATTTAAAGATAAGCGACAGGGCAACGATTTGCATGCCTTACCACAAGCTCCAGGACATCCTCGAGGAAGACAGGCTTGCCGACAAGAAATTCGGCTCGACAAGAAGGGGCATCGCTCCCGTGTACGCCGACAAGTATATGAAGAAAACCCTCCGCATGGGCGATCTCAAGTATTCCGGGTCATTGGAAGGGAAGCTTGCCGGCATCGTCGAGTGGAAAAACCTTCTGATCGCCGAAGGTTACAGGCGTGAAGCGGTTAAAACCGCCGACATGCTGGAATGGCTTGAAAAATTCGGCACACCTTTCTTGGATTATATCTGCGACACAACCGCGTATTTGAACGCTGCCGCCGACAGCGGCAAATCCATTATGTTTGAGGCGCAGTTGGGCGCATTGCGCGATATCGATTTCGGGATTTACCCTTATACAACCTCCTCATCGGCCATTGCCGCGTATGCCGCTATCGGCGCGGGTATTCCGGCCAGGAGGCTTGATTCGGTGCTGGGCATCATGAAGGCATATTCCAGTTGCGTGGGTGAAGGGCCTTTCACCTGCGAACTGTTCGGCGAGGATGCCGTTAAGCTCAGGGAGGCCGGGGCGGAATACGGCGCAGCAACGGGCAGGCCCCGAAGGGTCGGCGGCTTCGACGTGGTTGCGTCCAGGTACGGCGTGAAGGTCCAGGGCGCCGACAGTATTGCCCTCACCAAGCTTGACGTTTTGTCATGTTTTGATAAAATACCCGTATGCGTTGCTTATGATATAGACGGGGTTTACACGCAGGAGTTTCCAACCGGCGAAAGGCTGGAACGCGCAAAGCCGGTCTACGAGTACGTCGAGGGCTTCGGTTGCGATATTTCCGGCGAGAAGGAATTTAACCGGCTTCCGAAAGCCGCGAGGGACTATGTCCGATATGTTGAAAACGCCGTGGGCTGCCCGATCAAGTATGTTTCAACCGGCGCGGAAAGGGAAAGCATCATTAAAATGTTTTAGCGTCAAGGAGTGTGTCATGAATTATATCGCAATAATTGATTACGGCGTCGGGAACCTGTTCTCGCTGTCGTCATCGCTGAAATACATAGGGATGGACAGCATTGTCACGGACAAGGCAGAGGAAATAGAAAAAGCCCGGAGCATAATCCTTCCCGGCGTGGGCGCTTTTAGAGGCGCCATGGACAGGCTTTACCGCACCGGCCTTGTTCCGGTGATCAACCGGCAGGTTTCGATGGGGAAACCGCTGATGGGAATATGCCTCGGAATGCAGATGCTTTTTGATGAAAGCCATGAATACGGCATACACAAGGGGCTTGGGTATATCAGCGGCACTGTTTGTTCCCTTGAAGATGATTTTGCCGACGGGAAAATTGAACTGAAAGTCCCCCATGTCGGCTGGAGCGGCCTTGAAATTTCCGATGCGGGCCACCCGTTGATGAAATACACTAAAGAGGGCGATTATTTCTATTTCGTACACTCTTTCTACGCGAAAAACTGCCGTGACAATATAGTCGCCAGCGTAAACTACGGCGTTACGATCCCGGCAGTCGTGGCAAAAGGCAATGTGTTCGGATGCCAGTTTCACCCGGAAAAGAGCGGTGAAACAGGGCTTCGCGTATTAAAAGCATTTTCGGAGATCTAATAGGAATTTCACAGGTCGATATTCCCTTCAAACACGGTTTCGGCAGGCCCGGTCATGTAGACATGGTTGTCCTGTTCGTTCCACTCGATAAGCAAATCGCCGCCCCGTAGCCTGACGGTTGCTTTCCGGTCGCTGAAGCCGTTGAGTACCGAGGCAACCAGCGACGCGCAGGCGCCGGTCCCGCAGGCAAGGGTTTCTCCTGTTCCCCTTTCCCATACGCGCATTTTCAGCGTCGCCGTGTCGATTACCTCGACAAATTCGGCGTTGACTCCGCGCGGAAACAGCGGGCTGTGCTCGAATTGGGGCCCTATTGCGTCAATATTTAAAGAATCGATACCATCCATGTAAGTTACGGCGTGCGGGTTTCCCATGGACACGCATGTGACCCTGTATGTTTTCCCGCCTATTTCCATGTCTTCATTGGCAACCTTTTTTGCGCCGTGAATTACCGGTATCTTTTCAGGCTCAAGCACCGGTTCGCCCATATCCACCCTGACTGTCCTCACTTTTCCGTTCCGTACGTGGAGCTTCAATTTTTTAACGCCGGAGAGCGTTTCAATTGTTATTTCCTTTTTCCTGGTCAAACCGTTGTCATAGACATATTTGCCCACGCAGCGGATCGCGTTTCCGCACATTTCAGCCTCCGACCCGTCAGGGTTGAACATCCTCATCCTGAAATCCTGTTTTTTGGACGGCATGATCAGTACCAGCCCGTCGGACCCTATCCCGAAATGCCTGTCGCTGACTTTGACAGCCAGCCTGGACGGGTTGCGGATATTTTCTTCGAAACAGTTGACATATACGTAGTCGTTACCTATGCCATGCATTTTTGTAAACTTCATAACGCTATCACTCCTGAAAATATTTTACCATACATTTTCTCCAAACTCACCTGAGAATTAAGTTACCACGGCGGCATCGGACGGGCTTCGCGCGATTGTCACCCGATGCTATTGCATTCGCAAAAAGTGTGTGTTAAAGTGTATGTTAAAATAAACCGCGATTTCCGGGTAAATCTCATGCTAACTGAAAGAGGGGGCCTATATATGCGTAATTATAGCGCAGAGGATGTCAGAAGGATTGTAAAAGATGAAGATGTAAAGTTTATCAGGCTGCAATTCACCGATATATTCGGCATGCTGAAAAATGTTGCCATAACGTCGGCACAGCTGGATAAAGCACTCAACAACCTGTGCATGTTCGACGGTTCGTCAATAGAAGGGTTTGTCAGGATCGAGGAATCCGACATGTACCTCAGGCCGGATCCAAGCACGTTTGCCATATTTCCCTGGAAACCCCAATTTGGGAAAGTCGCCAGGATGATATGCGATGTATACAACCCTGACGGGACGCCGTTCGAGGGCGACCCCAGGTACGTGCTGAGAAGGGCGCTGAAAAAGGCAAACGATATGGGATACGATGGATTCAATGTAGGCCCTGAATGCGAGTTCTTCCTGTTCCTGACGGACAACGAGGGAAAGCCGACATTGGTAACGCATGATAATGCAAGTTATTTTGACCTGGGGCCGGTCGACCACGGCGAATACGCAAGGCGGGATATGTGCCTGGTCCTGGAGGAAATGGGCTTTGAAATAGAAGCATCGCACCATGAAGTCGCTCCCGGCCAGCATGAAATAGACTTCAAATATGAAAATGCGCTTGCAACCGCGGATAATATAATGACCTTCAAACTCGTGGTAAAAACCATTGCGCAGAAGAACGGCCTGCATGCCACGTTCATGCCGAAGCCTATTTTCGGAATAAACGGTTCGGGCATGCACACGAACTGTTCTCTTACCAGGAACGGCAAAAATGCTTTTTATGATGAAAAAGACCCGCTGATGCTGAGCCAGGACGCATATTGGTTCATCGGAGGGCTTTTGAAGAATATGAGATCCATTGCAGCCATAACAAACCCGACGGTTAACTCATACAAAAGGCTTGTTCCCGGCTATGAGGCCCCTATATACATTGCCTGGTCGGCAAGGAACCGGAGCCCGCTGATAAGAATACCGGCCGCGAGGGAAGAGGCTACAAGGATTGAGCTGAGATGTCCGGATCCGTCCTGCAACCCGTACCTTGCGCTGGCAGCCATATTGCGCGCGGGCCTGGACGGGATTGAGAACAGGATAGAGCCGCCCGAGCCTGTGGACGGGAACATTTTTGAAATGACGCATGACCAGCGGATTGCCGGAGGTATAGAAGCCCTGCCCGCGGATCTTAAAGAAGCCGTCGATGAAATGGCAAAGAGCGAATTTGCAAGGGATATACTCGGAGAGCATATATTCAACAAGTATATCGAGGCAAAGAGCGAGGAATGGGATCAATACAGGACAAAAATCAGCAACTGGGAACTTGAAATGTACCTCACCAAATACTGACCGGTTGTTTACAGGAATTGACTTCTTATGCCTGTTCAAATCACCTATAATATAATATAATGTAAATGTGTGCATATTTTTCTTTAATAAGTTTATATGCCGGAGAGCGCTATGTTTAAAAAAAAGATACTTATTATTGACGATACCGAGCTTACGGTCAGGCTGATAACAGATATACTGGAAGACGAAGGCTATGAGGTCGTGTCGGCAAACAACGGTATTGACGGTATCAAAATGGTAACAGCTGAAAAACCCGACTTGGTGCTTCTCGATGTTGTTATGCCCGGAATAGACGGTTTTGAGGTATGCAAGCTGCTCAGGCAGGATGAGAGCAACAACCTTATGCCGATTATAATTCTGACGGGACAGGGCAACGAGGAGGACAAGCTGGCCGGTCTTGAACTTGGCGCCGACGATTATATCACCAAGCCGTTCAATCCCCGTGAACTTGTTAGCCGGGTCAAAAACACATTGCTGCGCATAGACAGGAACAGGTGGGCCAATCCCCTGACCGGCCTGCCCGGCAATACGGAGATACAGTCGGAAATAAACCGCAGGATAGCAAAGGGTATGTTGTTTTCGGTATTGTATCTCGATGTCGACAACTTCAAGGCATATAACGACGTTTATGGTTTTGCGCGCGGCGACACCGCCATAAAGATGATAGCGGACATACTAACGGACAATTGCCGGACTTTCGGTTCCCCGGACGATTTTATCGGGCACATTGGCGGCGATGATTTTGTAGTTATAACTTCCCCCGAATATGCGGACGTCCTTTGTGAAAATATCATAAAGGAATTTGACGAGAGGGTGCCGGAGCTTTATTCGGAAGAGGACAGGAAGGCAGGGTTCATAAGCACGGCCAACAGGAGGGGAGATATCATCAAGTACCCGATAATGACAATTTCAATTGCGGTCGTATCAAACCAATTCAGGATGCTGAACAATCACATTGAAGTCGGCGAGATAGCCGCCGAATTAAAAGAGAAGGCAAAATCAGTCGCCGGAAGCGTTTACCTGAAGGATATGCGGAGGAGTAAATAAGCGGGAGAGTCGTTTATGAAACAGTATATAAAGTGCGGAGTCAAGATTCTATATAGTTATATTATATCGCTGATTGTATTTGTAATTTTCCTCTATCCCTTTATGGGTTTGACAGGGGAAAAGCTTTACGTCTGGCTTCCGTTATACAGCTTCTTAATGTTTCTTTTAGCTTCCTTCATTATATACGTGGAAATGAAGGACCAAGGAATAAAGGAAAAGAAACCGCAGAATAATATGAATCCTTACCCGTTGAAGGGAGCCGTGTACGGACTGATAGGCATTGTTCCGCTGTTGCTTGTATTTGCAGTCGCATTGGCAATACCCGTAGCGGATCAGACGATGAACAATATCAGGCATATAGCGGTAAATGCGTTCCTGGGACCGCTTTACTTTTTCTTTAAGTTGTTCAACGAGTCATTGCTTGGGTATGTCGCGTCCATAATGCTGCTGCCCGTCATTTCCACGCTTGGTTATCTTACCGGGTACTTCGGGTTTAATTTGAAGAGCAGCATATTTAAAAAGAAAGAAATCACCAAAGAACCTGAATTCAAGAAGAGTCCATGGAATCCCACCCTGAACCAGGGAAAAAAATCAGGCGCGAAAAAGAAAAAGAAGAGCAGTCACTGATTGTAATATGTCCAACCTGTCTCGGAATATCCTTATAGTGAATTTGTATAGGGAACTTGTATGGGGAGACGGGGAAATATGATAGTTATCATGAAAAAGTCCAATGTGATCCTGATAAGCCTTATCTTTGCATTGCTTCTTGCCATATACAGCCTGAACATGAACGCAAATACACAGGTATCCGTAGTAACCGGGGATAAACAGGAGACAAAAACCATTATTGTAGACGCGGGGCACGGCGGGGAAGATCCGGGCAAAGTCAGCAATTACAGCGATTTGAAGGAAAAGGACCTGAACCTGAAAATCGCGTTTAAACTAAAGGAGCTCCTGGAGCAGGATAATTATTGTGTAATTATGACCCGCGAGGAAGATAAGCTGACATACAGTGAAGGGACGACCAATATATACAACAAGAGGCTGCAGGACCTTACACGGAGGAAAGAAATCATGGACAACAGCGGCGCGGATATTGTAGTAAGCATACATATGAACAGCTTCAGCGAAACTCAATATTACGGCGCACAGACATTTTATCCCGCCAACTCGCCGGAAAGCCTGAAACTTGCCATGTGCATCCAGGACTCGCTCAGGGATAACGTGGATAAGAACAATAAGCGAAGGCCGCAGGAAAAAGGGCCTATAGTAATACTTACAAACCTGAAGACGCCAACGACTATCGTGGAATGCGGGTTCCTGTCCAACCCAGAGGAAGAACGCAAGCTGGGCACGGATGAATACCAGTCTTTATTGGCAAAAGCCATAAAAATTGGCATTGACAATTATTTCAAGTAAACGTTTTTATCCGGGTGGATATCCATTGCGTTAAATGAAAAATGCCTTTATTTCCGGGCCGTAACAGGGTTTTAAGCCCGGAATTTTTATAGCACCGTAGACCACGGCGTCCATGGGGGAATATTGACAAAAAAATATCAAAGTTATATAATTATATGCAATAGTTGAAAAAAAAAGGAGGCATCCCATGGCTCTGAAGAAGAAAGTCTCTGTTGCGGTAATAAGACGGCTTCCCAGGTATTACAGGTATTTATCCGATTTGCTGGCGATGGACATAAAAAGGATATCGTCAAAGGAGCTAAGCGACAGGATGGGCATTACTGCGTCCCAGATACGACAGGATCTTAACTGTTTCGGAGGGTTTGGGCAGCAAGGCTATGGTTACAACGTTGAAGTCCTCTTTAATGAAATAGCGAATATTCTCGGTATCAATGTTAAATTCCAGGTAATTATATTAGGAGCAGGACACGTCGGACAGGCTCTCGCCTGTTATAGAAATTTTGAAAAAAGAGGGTTTCATATTACAGGTATTTTCGATGTGAAACCGGAACTGATAGGCAAAAAGGTAAATAACCTTGAAATCATGCATATGGATAAACTTGAGGAATACGTAAAAAATAACAAGGTTGATATAGCCATAATTTCAGTTCCTTACGATCAAGCCCGGGAGGTGGCGGAAAGAGCCGCCCGCCTCGGCATTAAAGGCTTGTGGAATTTCTCGCCGATGGACCTGAATCTGCCTTATGATACGGTTATAGAAAACGTGCACCTGAGCGACAGCCTGATGGTGCTGGGCTACAAAATCAAGGACAGGTTCGGGAGATAAAATCAAAGCTTGTTAAGTGTTGAGAAAAATTCCGGGTATACGATATCGACAGCTTGGGTTTTCCTGATCAGCGTTTCGCCCTTCGCGGCAAGGCTGGCTACGGTCAGGGCCATTGCCAGCGAGTGGTTGTTGTTGCTTTCCACCACGGTTCCCTTGAGACTTTCCTTGCCTTCGATCACAAGCCCGTCTTCCGTCTCCGTGATTTTTGCGCCCATTTTGGTTAGCTCAAGAACTAGCGCCTTGATCTTGCCGGATTCTTTTATTTTAAAACCTGAAAGCCCCGTGATTTCGGTAGTGCCTTCCGCGTAAGCGGCAGCGGCTATTATGACCGGCAGTTCGTCGATAATATTCGGGATAAGCTGGCTGTCTATCTTAACGCCGGTCAGCGGGGATGTTACAACGTGTATATCGGCTACTTTTTCATTGCCGGCGAATCTCTCGTTAAGGTATTCTATTTTTGCACCCATGGATTTATAAATGTCGATAATTCCCGCCCTGGTTGGATTTACGCCCACGTTTCTCACGATTATGTCCGAATTGGGCACGAGGAGAGCCGCGGTAATGAAATACGAAGCCATGGATATATCTCCGGGTATTGATACGTGCTGCGCATAAAGGTTTTCAACCGGGTGGCTCGTAACTTCCAATCCGTCAATTTTTATGCCGGCGCCGAAGTAATTGAGCATGAGCTCGGTATGGTCCCTTGACCTGACTGCTTCCCTTATTACGGTATCGCCTTCCGCATACAGGCCTGCCAGGATTAACGGAGATTTAATGTGGGTTTCATGAATGGACAGGTCAAAACTTGTACCTTTAAGAAAAGCGGGGGATATGGACAGCGGACATAATCCGTTCTCATCTTTTCCGGAAATAGCCGCTCCCATTTGTTTCAAATATTCTACTACCTTGCCGGCAGGTTTTTTCATCGCGGATTCATTTCTTACAAGGCTGGAACTGAACGGTTGTCCGCAAAGAACCCCGAGCAGGAGCCTTAAAGCAGTGCCGGAACGGCCGGCGTTAAGCGCCGAAGCGGGAGCTTTGAGCCCGTAAATCCCCTTGCCCTGTACTTTAACCTTGTTATTTTGCAAAATTTCTATGCTTACCTGCATTTTGCGGAAACAGTCGATGGCGCTGATGCAATCCTCGCTCAGCAGGAAATTGTCGATCTCTGTCGTACCCCTGGCAAGGGCGCCGAATACTATTGCCCTGAAAGATATGGATTTATCACCGGGAACGGTTACTTCACCCTTCAGCTTGCTTCTGCTTTCGATTAACACGTTCTACCCCCCTGGTACTCCTTATTTAATTGATACCGATGTCCGCCGGCTTACGGTTCTTTATAGTATTTGCAGACTGCTTTATTTTTCTTTATATACTTTATAACCCCTATTTTTCAATAAGTCAAAGGCAATATTTGTGCTGTTTTTGTCCTGAAATGTGATTACCAGGCAGCCCTGCTCAAATTCCCTGCTATTTGTGACATTTATGTTTTTAATATTCACATTATGCTTTCCAAGTATCGTCGCTATTTCTCCGATAACCCCCGGTTTATCCTGGACATCTGCAAACAACCTGTAGACCGGCTGTACCAGGCCGGGCGCCTGGTCGGAGATGGAATCCCTGAACTTTCCCGCCTCGGCAAAAAAACTGCGTATCTCATCCGAGCGGCCATTGCTGAGGTTCGCGGCAAAATTCCCAAGCATGTCTTCAATCATCGCGATAAGCTTCAGTATGCAGCTTTTATTGCTGGATACTATATTTTCCCACAAGCACGGACTGGATGAAGCTATCCTCGTGATATCCCTGAACCCTCCTGCAGCCAGCATCTTCATATTGCCGTTGTCTTTATCCAGTTCCCTTACAAGGTTTACCAGGGCAGCCGCTACAATATGCGGAAGGTGGCTCACACCGCCGACCGCGGTATCATGCTCCTTTGAGTCCATTATTACGGGAATGGCGCCTATCTGTCTTACTATATCCGATATTGCCTCCAGTGATCCGGGAGTTGTCGTTTTGCTGGGCGACAACACGTAATATGCGTTTTCAAACATGTGCGCATAGCTGCCCGAATAGCCCGATTTTTCGGTTCCGGCCATCGGGTGTCCGCCTATGAAGCAAGGGGGATCCGCCATTTCATTTACAAATTGGATGATTTCATCTTTTGTGCTGCCGACGTCGGTTATAATGCAGCCATACTTTACGTACGGGGCAAGCATGGTTATATAACCGGGTATCTGTTTCACCGGTGTACATATGAAAATTATGTCGGACGCATATACATCGCTGTCGGGGATTTCTTTCCCTTTCGCCGCCACTCCGTCTTTTACGGCTGCGTCAATTGCCCGCTTGTCCGTATCGACTGCAATAATGTCGTCCAACCCCAGTTTTTCGTGCAATGCCTTGGCGAGCGACCCGCCAATCAAGCCTAATCCTATTATTGTGATTTTATACTTGTTCATATTTAAACTCTCTGCCAACTATTTCGGCAATTCTCGATATATCTTTACACATATTGTCAAACGCCTCGGGCGATAGCTGCTGTGCAGCGTCGGACAGCGCACACCGCGGATTGGGGTGGACTTCTACGATGAGGCCGTCTGCGCCTGCCGCAACAGCCGCCATTGAAAGCGGCAGGACGTACTGGGATTTGCCGGCGGCATGGCTGGGATCGACGAATACCGGCAAATGGCTGCTTGCTTTTACCACGGGGACGGCGCTTATATCCAGCGTGTACCTTGTAGCCGTTTCAAACGTTCTTATGCCGCGTTCACAAAGCACAACGTTGAAATTGCCCTCGCTTATTATATATTCGGCTGCATTAAGCCACTCGTCTATCGTAGTTGAGGCTCCCCTCTTAAGGAGAACAGGCTTGCCGGTGCGCCCCACTTCTCTGAGAAGATGAAAATTCTGGCAGTTCCTGGCCCCAATCTGGAACATGTTGACGTATTTCGCTGCAATTCCAACAGAACGCTCGCTTATAACCTCCGTGATGGTCAGAAGCCCGGAGGCTTCGCTCGCCTCCTTGAGCATCTTCAATCCTTCTTCTTCAAGACCCTGGAATGAGTAAGGGGATGTCCTTGGTTTGAATGTTCCGCCCCTCAGGAATTTCGCTCCCGATTTCTTTACGGTTTTGGCGGCCTCTATGATTTGCTCCCGCGTTTCCACCGCGCAGGGACCTGCCATTATAATTATTTCTTTCCCGCCTATTTTTACACCGTTGACGTCAATTATGGTGGGCTCCGGCTTGAATGTTCTTCCGGCCAGCTTATAACTCTCCATGATCGGGACCAGCTTGTCTACGCCCGGTATTAATTCAAGCGGGATGCCGTTCAACAGCCTTTTGTCACCAATAACGCCGATTATGGTCCTGTCGACGCCTTTTGATATATGGACGCCAAGACCGACCTTTTCCAATACTTTTACTACTTCCCGGATATCCGAATCTTTGGATCCGGGTTTCATTACAATTACCATTCAGATCTTCCTTTCTACCGTTTTTTTGTGCTGCCTGGTTGTATTGTCATCCTGCGACGCCGTTTTAATACGCCGGTGTAACCTGAACCGGCATATTACATTTTATGGTGTGCCGCAACGCAATATTTCGTTATGCCGGGATTCACCCGGACGCATTGAAACAGCTTCCTGCCATACTTCAAAAAGCCCCTGTTTGTTCACGAACCGCGATACGCGGGCCGTGGCATGGCCGCACACATCGTCGTTTCATGCAGAGGCCGGGTTTGATATAAATTTACAATGATAGATGTAAATTGTCAAGGAAAACGGCGCCGCGTGATAGTGTCAACTTGTTGTAGGATTTTTCAAACCAAATCTTCCTCGGTTAACCCTAAAATTAAACTAATCCAGCATTTTGGATTCCACGAAGAACCCTGAATACCGGTGTTACTTTCCCCATTTTCAATGCAAATATATTCCCTATATCGTCAGGATTGATTCCTATAAATACCTTCTTCACGCGTTTTATTGCCTTCTTTAAATACTGCTCAAGTTCCTCATCCTTCCGTAGATGTTGTGGCCTTACCCGGCCTCCATTTACCCAATATACCCTAAGCCTTGACATGAAGGATAATCCTTCTTTGCTCCAACCCATAGGACGGCTGCTTAATCTTGACGACAGCACATGGCTTACCTGGCCTTCCGCGCAGCTCCCTCCACAGTTTTCGTACCTCTTTATCTCTATCCCTTCCCAGTTGTTAAGTATGTACTTCCTGAAATTAT
>JBLNDI010000066.1:0-15695 GCA_050261495.1 Bacillota bacterium | reverse complement strand
CCAGGAAAGGGCTGATACTGGCAATCGATCTGGAGCGCTACGATTACAGGAAAGGTTCCAGCGCGCTGATCAGGGCGACCGAGGAAACGGTTCTCGACCGTATCCCGCCAAGAGTGAAAATCCGCGAGAACGCCCTTGTTGAACTGCCGCACATAATGCTTTTGATAGATGATCCGGGAAAAACCGTGATTGAGCCCCTGTACGAAAAGGTTGGCCTGTATGAAAAGCTCTATGATTTTGACCTGATGATGAGAGGCGGTCACATCAAGGGCTGGAGGGTGGACGACAACGAGAGTTTTTCCATGGTGGCCGAAGCTCTTGCCAGGCTGGCTGGGGCAGCTTCTCCAATAGCAGGGGACATCCCTCCCGGCACGCTGCTCTTTGCCGTGGGTGACGGCAATCATTCACTTGCGGCGGCAAAGGCCCACTGGGAAAACATCAAAGCTTGCGGCGCCGCTTCACAGCATCCGGCAAGGTATGCCCTTGTCGAAGTGATGAATGTTCACGACGACGGCCTGGTATTTGAACCGATTCACAGGATATTGTTCGGCATTGACGGCGAGACGGCGCTTGGTCAACTGAAAAATGCCGCCCAGAGAGTCGGGCTGAATGCCGAAACCCGCCTGTTTGAATCAAGAGAATCCTTGCAACCGTTTTTTACAGCCTCGGCAAATGAAAAATCCGCATCCTGCCGCGGCAACTGCCATAATATACCTTTTATTCTCGAAGGCGCTTACGGCCTCCTTACGGTAAACAACCCGGCAAGCAGCCTTGAAGCCGGTACGCTGCAGGCTGTCCTGGACGAACTGGTCAAGAGCGTTGCGGAAATGGAAATAGACTATATTCACGGAGACGAAGCCGTAACCGGGCTCGGTTCAAAAAAAGGCTGCATAGGCTTTTACATGCCCGTCATGAGCAAATATGATTTGTTCAAAACCGTTATATCTGACGGTGTGCTGCCCAGGAAGACTTTCTCGATGGGCGAGGCAGAAGAAAAGAGGTACTACCTTGAATGCAGGCGCATCCGGTAGACCTCTTGCATATCCACACTTGCTAAACCATTAATATTCATATACTTTTGTGAAATCCTTGGGGTTCTTCTCCATTGCGAATTTGCGCCCGGCTGATTTCATCCCGGCGTCGTATGTAGTATCTACCGTTATCCATTTGCCGGTGGCGCTGTCGTAGATTTCGTTCCAGGCATGGTAACCGTCCACAAAAGCGGAATAGCCCTTCACCAGCTTTGCCGGTATCCCCTGGCTGCGAAGCATGGCCGCCAGCAAGGACGAATAATCGTAGCAAATGCCTTTTCCGGTCGCAATCGTGTTTTCAATATCAGGCACGTAATTGCTGCTGAGCTTTGAAAGCTTGTCCTTGTCATAAGAAATGTTGCTGATTACGAAATTGTATATTGCTTTGATTTTTTCCGCGTCCGTTTTAAGTCCCATGGTCAGCTCGGCAGCCTTTTTTATGGCGTACATGTCGCAATTCCACCTGATATTTTGGACAGACTCAAGGTATACTTTATTGTCGTCATCCAGGTCAAGCGTGATATTTTTTGTCGCCAGGTACTTGTACTTGGTATCTTCTATATTTTCAAGCACGCTTACCTTGTATACGCCGTCGCCGAACTGCAGCGGAAAGCTTTCCCTCGTCCCGTCGTTCCTGAGATCGTAAGTGACCTTCTTCCCGCTCTTCTCAATCATTACTTTCAGCTTTTTGCCGGAGTTTACGCTACAGCCTATCATTATAACGCCGTTTCCAAGCTTTGCGGTGTCAAACGTGGGGACATTGGCAACCACCGCGGCATTGGCGCCGGCAGCCTGGGCAACAGCAACGTCGCCTGCGGCACTAGAGACGGCAACGACAGCGGATGCTGCGCTCGTCACAATTGCCAATACTGTTAGTATTGACACAATAAATTTTCTCACCAAAAAAACTCCCCTTTCGGTAGCTGGCTGCCATTCGCAACCGCCTTCCGGCGTATGCGAATAGGCCCTTTAGCTTTGCGTCCCGGGCTTTCGCCCGGTTTGCCTTTATCGTCGGAAGAGCTTTTCAATTGCCGGGTATCTTCTGCGTATCCCTCAGATATCCTCTGAGTAGTTTTACCCTTGTATCATACCTAAGAATTTACCCAAATAAAAAACTTTCCTTTCGGTAGCTGGCTGCCACGCGTCTCCACCTTCCGGTGCAGGCGCAAGGCCCTTTAGCTTTGCGTCCCGGGCTTTCGCCCGGTTTGCCGTTTATCGTTGAAAAGCTCAATTGGTAATCTATTCTACTTTGTACCACTATTTTAGCAGACTGAACAAATTAAATCAATACAGTTTTACAATTTTTTTGCATTTTTTATGTCACTATTTGTGTTATTTAAGCTTTATGCCGCAGTTGTCACAGAATTTTTATAATATACCCTTTTAGAATCTTAGCAGCGATACCTTCAATACGCCGTCTACCTTGCGTATTTCGTCAAGCACCTCATCTGATACATCCTGGTCAACACTGACAAACGATACCGCCTTTTCGCCCCTCTTGTTCCTGCTCCACTGCATCGCGGCAATATTGATGTCGGCGGCGCCCAGGATGGTGCCTATGCGCCCTATCATGCCCGGCCTGTCGATATTCTGGATGGCTATAACATGCGGGCTGGGCTCAAAGTCAAGCTTGTAGCCGAAGAAATCGACTATCCTCATTTCTTCCTTCGCAAATATTGTTCCCGACACACTTTGCGAACCTTTTTTCGTGGTAAATTTCACGGTAATGAGGTTTGTATATTTGTCAAGCTGGGAACTCTTGCTTTCCACCATTTCCACGCCCATGTTCCGGAGCATGAGCTCCGCGTTTACGTAGTTTACCTTTTCTTTTATCACCGGGTCGAGGAATCCCTTCAGCACGGAAAGAGATATCACTTTTGTATCCTTGTCGGCAAGATCGCCGCTGTATATGACTTCTATGCTTGTCACGGTTTCCTTTTCGCACTGGTAGTATATCTTCCCGAGCATTTCGCCCAGCGTGATATACGGCCTTAAGCCGTTCACATCGGACTGTATGTGGGGCATATTCACCGCGGGCACAACCTCGCCCTCAAGTGCCGCCGCAACAAGCTTCGCGATTTCCGTTCCCACGTTGTAGTTCGCTTCCTCGGTTGAAGCGCCGAGATGGGGAGTTATCACGACTTTGTCCAGTTCCAGGAGCGGATTGGTATAGGTCTGTTCCTCAGGTTTCTTGTCATAATTGGGCTCGGGATCAAGAACATCAATTGCCGCAGCTGCCACGATACCTTCCTTGATGGCATTGTAAAGAGCTTTCTCGTTCACCAGGCCGCCCCTCGCGGCGTTAACAATCCTGACGCCCCTCTTGCACAGCTTGAACTCGTTTTCCCCGATCATCCCGTAAGTCTCAGATGTCTTGGGCGTATGGATCGTTATTAAATCGGATTGCCTCAACAATTCTTCAAGCGTTTCGCATTTTTTAGCCCCGTATTTTTTAAACCTTTCATCGGTTATATAGGGGTCGTAGGCGATTACTCTCATATTGCACCCTTTCAGTTTTGTCGCCACGATCGAGCCAATTCTTCCAAGCCCTATAATACCCACGGTTTTGCCGTCCAATTCGTTCCCGATGAACCGGTTCCTGCGAAAATCCCCTTTTCTTGCGAGCGCGTTCACCTGCGGGATATTCCTGAATATGCAAAAAGCAAGACCGATCGCCAGTTCAGCGGCCGCCATGATGTTGCTTTCGGGTGTGTTTACGACAATAATACCCTTCCTGGTGCATTCCTGAACGTTGATATTGTCAATCCCGTTGCCTGCCCTGCCTACCACTTTCAAATTAACGGCTTTTTCAATCAGTTCCGCGTTGACTTTTGTGACACTCCTGACGATAATAGCATCGTATTCCGCGATGATTGCCAATAATTCATCGTGGGACATGCCGAACTTCGTATCAACTTCAAACCCCTTGTCTCTCAGGTATTGTATGCCCTCTTCGGCAATTCTTTCGGTTACGATTACTTTCATGTAAATCCTCCTTCATGAATGTGAATGCAAAGAAAGCCATAAATGTCAAATAAGCCTGTCGATAAGTTCAAGCAGCGCACGCAAATCTTCCATGCTTGTGTCCGCCATGTGCGCTATCCTGAACGTAACCTCCTTAAGACTTCCATAACCGTTGGAAATCATATATCCATGCTCTCCGAGCTTTTTGTTCAGGTCGCTCACACTGATACCCCGTGTGTTCTTTATGGTAGTTAAGGTATCCGATGCGTATTTTTCCTCGGGGAACAGCGCAAAATTCTGCTTGGCCCATGCTCTCGCCAGCCCGGCCATTTCCGAATGCCTTCTGAACCTGTTTTCGAGACCTTCCTCGAATATCCTGTCAAGCTGGTAATCCAGCGCAAACATATGTGACAGAGAAGGCGTTGACGGATACTGGTAATCCTTTTCAACTATATAGTTATATATATCCAGCAAGTCAAGGTACGTGCCCCTGAACTGCACTTTTGACGCAGCAGCGGCAGCCTTTTCCGAGAACGAGCATATGGCCATTCCCGGGGGCAGCCCGAGACATTTCTGCGTTGAAGTGATACAGATGTCGACGCCCAGCTTATCCACTTCTATCTTTACCCCGCCCATGGAGCTTACCGCGTCTATGCACCATACAACTTCGGGGTACTTTTTCATGACTTGGGCAATTTCCTCCACCGGGTTCATTATCCCCGTGGATGTTTCGTTATGCGTTATGGTTACCACGTCATACTTGCCAGTGGACAAAGCTTCGTCCACCATTTCGGGAGTAGTAGGCTTGCCCGGTTCCGATTTGAACAGGTCGGCTGGCACGTTGTTCGATGTCGCCAGTTTATACCACCTGTCGCCGAAAGCCCCGACGGAAAACACCGCCGCCCTTTTGGCCGTGCATGACCTGACCGCTCCTTCCATCAGCCCGGTTCCTGACGAGGTTGAAAGCAGTATCGTGCTTTTCGTATACATCAGTTTTTGCATTTTTTCAGATATGCTCCGCTGCAGTGCGGATGCTTCTTTCGTCCTGTGCCCTATCATGGGTGTGGACATTTTCTGAAGAACTTCTTCCTTTACATCTACCGGTCCCGGTATAAATAACTTTTTGTGCATTCAGACCCTCCCCATGGCAGTCTCCCCGCCGTGTACGGCAGCTTTCGCATTTTTCGCCTATGCCGCCGGTTTCCGCTTTATCCGTGTTTGCGCCGGCTTTTCACCGTATTCGGCAGATTTCCCGCCATATTATAAAATAAAGATCAAATCTTGAACAAGACCTGACCTTACACTACTAAATATAACATACATTTGCAACTCTGTCCTTTTGCCTGAGAGTTTAGCCTTATCGGCCTTGCCCCTTCGGCGCCGTCATGGTCTCTCCAGAGGTCCGTCCCGGCAAGGTCGCATTGCGCTTCCTCGCCTTTCATCCGGCAATATTCATTTTTGCTCCCTCAAAATTTAGATTAATTATAAATAATGCCACTTTTAATGTCAAGTTAAAAATTAGTCAATATTCTTGTCAATCACAAAACGCAAAATTTTTCTTGAAGTATTCTTTCTAAACTCCTCATTGCGGATTTTAACCATTTTCACCGACTTGTAAGAAACCATCCTGTCGTTTAGCTTTTTTATTTCGCCTTCAAAATATGATTGCACATCTTTGATGCCCCTCATCGAAAGCGCTTCAAAATCCGGGAAAATCTCGGCCACAATGACTTCCTTGTTTTTCTGCGCTTTGCTTTCACCGGCATAGACAACGCACTCCGCAACACCATAAATCCTTGATATTTCGTTTTCGATTTCTTCAGGGTACACGTTCTTGCCGTTGCTGAGAACTATCAGGTTTTTAAGCCTGCCTGTAATGTAAAGCCATCCGTCCTCGTCCAGCTTGCCGTAGTCGCCGGTCATGAAATACCCTTCCTCGTCAAAAACCGCGGCGGTTGCCTCCGGATTCTTGTAATAGCCCAGCATGACATTCGGACCCCTGACGCAGATCTCCCCTTCGCCGTCTTCATCGGGATCCTTGATTTTTACCTCTTCGCCAATAATCGGTACGCCCACGCTTCCTTTTTTCTGGTACTCGTTACGGTTGCAGGATATCAGCGGGGAGCACTCCGTTATGCCGTATCCGTTCAAAACAGTGATGCCGATGGATTCAAAGAAATCGATGATATCCTGGTTCAGCGCGGCGCCGCCGCTGATTATCATTTCTAGTTTCCCGCCGAAGAAATCATGCACGCTCTTAAACAGCTTGCGGCGCAAGTCTATACCGAGTTTGCGCAAAAAATTGCTTAGCTTTATCAGGAAGCGCAGTGCCTTCGCTTTTCCGCTCTTTTCCGCCTGCGACCATATTTTTTTGTACATCGTTTCAATAAACAACGGGACCAGTATCAGGTGCGACGGCTGCTGCTCCTTCATTTCATTTGCGATATGCTTGAGCCCGCTTGAAATATAAATGGTGGAGCCCTGCGCATAATGCCCTACGAAATTTACCGTGGAGCCGTATGTATGGTGAGGCGGCAGCACGTTCAGCGTCTTCGGGGTGATTCTAAAGAGGTACATGCCTTGCGTCATGTCGGAAACTATGTTTTTCTGCGACAGCATGACGCCCTTCCCCTTGCCCGTTGTGCCCGAAGTAAATACAATGGTGGCAAGCCGTTCAGGGTCGATGTCATAATCATAGTAAGAATTGTCGCCACTTCTAAACCGCTCGGCCCCCTTGGCCTCTATGTCGGAAAGCTCAAGCGCGCCGTTCGTTTCAACCTCTCCCATGCAGATAAAGGTTTTAAGGCTCGGGACTTTCCCTTTCAGCGCTTCTATCTTTGACTCTATCAACGGGCTGTAGATAATGAATTCACATTCCGCGGTATCAAGGATGCCCGCAATTTCCTCCTCCGGCAGGTCCTTGTCGATCGGCACAACGACCGCGCCGATGGCCATGAGACTGAAATACGAGCAAATCCATTCATAGGAGCTTTCGCCAACCAGACCGACATGCTTGTCACGGCATCCCATTGAAATCAGTTCCGTTCCCATGTTGCGAATATAGTCCCTTGCTTCCGCGTAAGTCACATTAATGGTTTCCTTGTCATTCGGATTCCTCTTGAAGGATATCGCAACCCTGCCGGGAAACTTCTTTGCCGCGTTTTCTACCATGATCCTGAAATCCTCAAAAACAGTTGTTTCATATAAAGGGTACTTCACATCTGCCATGACTTGTTCCTCCTTTTCTTGCTCCGGCTGGCCGGCATTTCTTCATTCAAATCAGAACTTATCGGAACCTCATTTCACCCAGGCTTTACTGCCGTCCGCATATTACGGCTGTTATCTCAATCATATTAAAAACCCTCGCATCAGGTCCTCGAATGTTTCTCTCCTCCGGATAAGTCTCGGCGTGCCGTCGGCGCTTATCATGATCTCCGCAGGCCTCAGGCGGCAGTTGTAATTGGAGGACATGGAATAACCGTAAGCGCCGGCGTCCATGATGCCTATAATGTCGTTTTCCATGATTGCGGGCAGTTCCCTGTCCTTTGCCAGGATGTCCCCTGTCTCGCAAATATTGCCCACAACAGTTGCCGGGGCTGTTTTGCCCTGCTTGATGATCTTATCATTCCTGTAAAACTCCATGTCATGATAGGAATCATACAATACCGGCCTTGCAATTACATTAAACCCGATATCGGTACCGATGTAAGTCTTGTTCCCGCTTTGCTTTACGGAATGGACAGTGCCAAGAAGCACGCCGCACTCGGCAACGATGTAGCGGCCCGGTTCTATCTTTATCCTCAGTTTTCTGCCCGTTTTGGCCGTCCACTGCCCGATTGTATCATCCAGCTTGTGTCCTACCTCCTTAAGGTTCAACCTCTCCTGGCCGTCCTGCTTATGATATGGAATGCCGAAACCGCCGCCCATGTCTATAAATTCGAGCTCGTCGAATTGCTCCGCGACCTTGAGCAGCTGTTTTACGCCCTCCACATAAGCGTCGGCTTCCATGAACAATGAGCCGATATGCTGGTTGATGCCGCTCAGCTTAAGGCCGTATTCTTTCAGTATTGCCTTCACCTCATCGATCAGGTCGATGCCGACGCCGAATTTCGTGTTTTTACCGCCTGTTATCACTTTTTCATGGTGGCCCGCTCCCACTCCCGGGTTAAAACGGACAGCGACCTTGCCGCCGGGAAACAGGCTGCCGTATTTCCTTAGCTGCGAAATGGAATCGCAGCTCACAAGCACTCCCTTCTCTGCGGCATATTCCATTTCTTCGGCTGAAACGTTGTTCGGCACAAACAAGATTTCCTCGGGTTTGAAACCCGCAGCCAGCAACAGGCCGATTTCCCCGGGAGACATGGCATCGGCATGGAGCCCTTCTTCCCTGACGATCTTGAGAATTTCCAGGTTGGAATTCGCCTTTATCGAGTAATTGGATATGAAATTGGGATATGAAATCAAGTGTGCCATTTCACGGCACCTTTCTCTCAATATTGCCTCATTGTAAACATAAAGAGGGCTGCCGTATTCTTTCAGCAAATTCGACGGTTTGCTGCTGCCAAAAAAGTTTGTTTTCTCTGTGTAATAACTCTTCATGCTTTAGCCTCCATATTCATGCTCTGGCTTTCATACAGATTTGATTATTTTTTAAGCCCCGCTGCACACGGGACGTTGTGTCGTCAACCTTCCTCCATTAGTTTCCCCGCATTCCTCTCCGTCAGTTTCTCCAGCGCCCAGTTCCTGGTATCGACCGTTTGCGGATGCAGCAATCGGCCTTTGTCCAGCACATGCCTTATAGTATTGTCGATCCCTGCAATTATCGCCTTTTCCAGGCTTTCCTCCGCAGCCGTCCTAATAACGCCGACCCCGGGATAATCACGGTTTTCTTCAATATAATCTGCAATAAATATGATGCTGCCCAGTTTATCCATCCCGCGCCTGCCCATCGTGTGAACGGAAATTGCGTCGAGTACGCGGGGGCAGTCGATCCCGAAAAGGTCGCGCGCGAGGAAAGCGCCGACCGGACCGTGAAGAAGCTCCGGCTGGCTTCTCATTATCTTATCGGTGGTTATGCCATATTTTTCGCATAATTCAAAAACTTCCCCGTCCTTCAGATCTTTCGCGCAGTCATGTACAAGACCCGCAACCGCTGCTTTTTCAACATCTTCGCCGTACTTCTCCGCCAGCATCACGGCTGCCTCCATTACCTTTACCGAGTGTTCATACCTCCTGTGAGTTAGCATGCGCTTTAGAATATTTTTTATTTCGCCAATACTCATCATACTGTCTTCCTGTATAAACCCTTCTCTACAATATATTCTTCAACCGCATCCGGGACCAGGTATTTTATCGATTCACCCCTGGAACACCTTTCGCGAAGCTCGCTTGATGAAACGTCCACAAGGCGGGTATCCGCTTCATGGATCACTGCCCCGTATTCGTTGATTAACTGCTTTATCCCGGCTTCAAAAGCCTCCCTGTCGAAACCCGGCCTGAACACCGCTATGAACTCGCATAATTCAAAAACTTTTCGGAACTCTTTCCACGTGGTCAGTTCATGAACAATATCGGCTCCTATAATAAAAAACAGGACGGTTTCCCCGCCGTATTCCCGTTTCAGCTCCATCAAGGTGTTAACCGTATAGGTGTAGCCGCTCCGGTCCACTTCCAGGCGTGACGCTTCAAAAAACCTGTTGGAAGCCACGGCGCGCCTGACCATCTCGTAACGGTGCTCCGCGGCGATCACCTCGCAGTCCGGCTTGTGCGGGGGCATCCCTGTCGGTATGAACAACACCCTGTCCAGGCTGAATTTTTCCCTGATGTCCTCGGCAACAACCAGGTGCCCGATGTGGATGGGGTTGAACGTACCGCCCATTATACCGATTCTTTCCGCCTTCTTCATGGATTCCTCCATACAAGTCCCCTTTATGTTTCCTCATGGGTTTTCCGCCTGCCGCACCGCCGCCCGCAGCATCACCATCAGGGCTATTTTCTCTTACCTTTCAATTTTAACAGAAAAAGGTCGCACGTCAACAAAAAATTATGTTCACAGACATACCCGGCGCACGCGGGACAGCGCATGCCGGTACGGAAGAATACCGCGTGCATCATTGGCATAATACGAAATACATCGTGTTGACATCGTGTTCCATATATCATATACTTAAAAATGCAATGGTTGAGCGATGCAGGGCTTAACCGGATTGCCTTGACAAAATCAATAGAAACTAACTTGTATGCAATCATGCGACTGGCGGACTAATTGAGTTTACAATGGGGAGCATGATGGTGAAGATTATCGGCCGCCTGGGTAAAATACTTTACCGGGGCGGCTTTTGATTTTTTGATAATAATATTTTATCCAGGAGGATGCTTATGAAATCATATGAATTGAAGTACGGGTGCAATCCGCACCAGAAACCTGCAGAAATCAGGGCCGTCCAGGGTATTCTCCCGTTCGAGGTGCTAAACGGCAACCCGGGATACATCAACTTCATGGACGCGCTCAATTCATGGCAGCTCGTGAAGGAGCTCAAGTCCGCCTTGAACATGCCGGCAGCGGCTTCTTTCAAGCATGTCAGCCCGGCCGGGGCAGCTGTCGGAACGCCGCTGCCCGATTCGTTGAAAAAAGCTTATTTTACAGGTGACCTCGAGTTGTCGCCGCTTGCTTCGGCTTATGCCCGCGCCAGGGGCGCCGACAGGATGTCTTCGTTCGGCGATTGGGCGGCATTGAGCGACACGGTAGACAAGTCTACGGCTTTGCTCCTGAAGAAAGAAGTATCCGACGGGGTGATTGCACCCGGGTATACCGATGATGCACTGGAGATTTTGAAGCAAAAAAAGGGCGGAAAATACAACGTTATAAAAATCGATCCCGCGTATGAGCCGGATGAAATTGAAAAGAGAATGATTTACGGCATCGAATTTGTTCAAAAGAGGAACAGCCATATACCGGGATTCAATGATTTGAAAAACATCGTCACGGAAAATAAGGATTTGCCCGAAGAAGCAAAGATCGACATGGTGATCGCAATGATCACGCTCAAGTACACGCAGTCAAATTCCGTCTGCTATGTTTCCGGCGGCCAGGTTATCGGGTGCGGAGCGGGACAGCAGTCCAGGATCCACTGCACCAGGCTTGCCGGTGAAAAGGCTGATATATGGTTTCTCAAGCAGCATCCCAAGGTATTGGGCTTGAAGTTCAGGGAAGGCATCGGAAGACCCGAAAGGGACAATGCGGTTGACCTGTTCGTAAGGGACGACATCACCGAATTCGAACAAAAAATGATTGAAGAACTGCTTGAAGAAGCGCCTGAAAAGCTGACAGCCGCCGAGAAGAAGGAATGGCTTGCCGGGATGAAGAATGTGACGCTCGGTTCCGATGCGTTCTTCCCGTTCAGGGACAACATCGACAGGGCATACAAGAGCGGCGTCAGGTACATCGTGCAGCCGGGAGGCTCGATAAGGGAGGACTCGGTAATAGAAGCATGCAATCAGTATGGAATGGTGATGTGCCTGACAGGCTTGAGGCTGTTCCATCATTAAAATAACGCCGGCAATACGATACCGGGGCAAAATAATATACCAGCATAAAAATTATACGGGCACAAAAATAATACCGGCATAAAAAATTATACCGGCACATGCCGGTGAAACGGTGGTGATAATAGTGGATAAACAGCAAATATCGGCTAATTTTGAAAACCTTAAGAAAAACAAGTATCCCGGAAGAGGAATAATCATCGGCATGACCCCGGATTCCAGGCACATGGTGCAGGTGTACTGGATAATGGGCAGAAGCGAAAACAGCAGGAAGAGGGTATTTGTCGAGGACAACGGGTTCGTAAGGACAAAAGCCTTTGATGAAAGAAAGCTGGTGGACCCGTCGCTTATCATTTACTATCCTGTTAAGCATTTTCGCGGCCGGCATATTGTTACAAACGGGGACCAGACGGATACCATATTGGATGCTCTCACAAAAGGAGGCGGTTTTGAAAGCGCGCTGGATACCAGGTGTTTTGAACCGGACGCGCCCCACTTTACGCCCAGAATATCCGGGATAGTAAACATGGAAGGCTCTCAGTACGCGTATCAGCTGTCTATATTAAAATCAGGCAATGACACGGGCGATTTCTGCTCAAGGCATTACTTCAATTACGAAAAAGGCATTCCCGGCATAGGCCATTGCATACATACCTATGCAGGTGACGGCAACCCTCTGCCTTCGTTCAGGGGCGAACCGTATGAGCTGGAGCTCTTCGATGATATCACCGAGACCGCCCGGTACTACTGGAATGCGCTTGACGAATCAAACAGAGTGTCGCTCCTGGTCAAGTACATAGAGATTGCAGGAGGAAGCTTCCGGATCAATATCATTAACAAGAACAAGTGAGCGATGTTAATGTGCAAATGAATCGGAGGATAGGGTGGCTTGCAATTTGACATTATGTGAAGAAACGGCTGCAGGGTGCTAGTCCTGGCGAAACTTGAACGCGGAACCCATGAGGAATACCCTTAACACTTCGGCATGGACGCCGAAGTCGCTTGTCCTGAGCCAGGATGGCGAATGACAAGCGCCCGCGTTGAAGTGAGACAGGACATTACAGCCTGCCCGTGACGGAACCTGATGTAAAATTGCAAGCCGCCCTATCCTCCGATTCCACTGCGCTTGTATAAATAATATGGGACAGGGTACCTGTCCCCCCTGTCCCATGAAGAATTCGCTTATCGTTTATGACTTCTTTATCCCAATGTCGCGGCGGTAATGCATTCCTTCGAATCTGATTTTGCCCGCCGCGCTGTAGGCCTTTTCCCTCGCGTTTCCGATAGAATCGGCAACCGCGGTAACGCCGAGGACTCTGCCGCCGGATGTGTAATATTTCCCCGATTCCAGCCTGGTGCCGGCATGAAATACAACTACCGATGGGTCTTTCAGCGCCTCGTCGATGCCGCTTATCTCAAGCCCCGTGTTGTACTTGCCCGGGTATCCTCCCGATGCAAGGACCACGCAGACCGAGGCCCCGTCTTTCCATTCAATGTTAACGGTATCAAGCCGTTCGTCAATGACCGCTTCCATTATCTCTATAATGTCCGTTTTAAGAAGGGACAAAACCACCTGCGCTTCAGGATCGCCAAACCTGGCGTTGTATTCAAGGACTTTCGGACCTTCGGCGGTCAGGATCAGTCCGAAATACAGCACTCCCTTGAATTTGCGGTTTTCCGAAGCCATAGCCTTGATTGTCGGAACTATTATATGCTCCATGCAATAATTATTTATATCACGGGTATAGCGCGGGCTTGGCGCAAAAGCGCCCATGCCGCCCGTATTCGGGCCCATGTCGTTATCAAAAGCGCGCTTGTGGTCCTGGGAACTCACCATCGGCACTATTGTCCTGCCGTCCGTAAAGGCCAGGACAGTCACTTCCGTACCGGTCAGGAACTCCTCTATGACGACTTTTTCTCCCGCGCTGCCGAATTTCATGCCGATCATCATATCATCAACAGCCTTGACGGCTTCATTGTAATCCTTCGCTATGATTACGCCTTTCCCCAGGGCAAGCCCGTCGGCCTTGACCACCGTGGGGTAACTAATCCTGGAGAGGTAAGAAACAGCTTCGTCCCTGTTTTCAAATACCTCGTATCGCGCCGTGGGAATGTTATATTTCTTCATCAGGCTCTTTGAGAACGCCTTGCTGCTTTCGATCACAGCCGCGTTTTTTACGGGTCCAAAAGCCCTGATGCCGGCTTTTTCAAGCTCATCTACCATTCCCGCCGCCAGGGGATCGTCTTGTGCAACTACCGCAAGGTCGATTTTTTCGCTTTTTGCAAAATTCACCATTGCGTCCACATCCGTGGCCTTTATTGGTACGCACCGGCCTATGGACGCTATGCCGCCGTTGCCCGGCGCGCAATATATTTTGCCTGCTCGCGGGCTTTGTGCTATTTTCCAGGCAAGGGCGTGCTCGCGGCCTCCCCCGCCTACTATAAGTATATTCATGAATTTTTCCCTCCAACTAGTCATCCCGGTTTGCGTTGCGGGCTTACCGCTTTATGCGCACCTTCCTGCCCTCGACCGTCAGGCGCCCTTCCGAATACAGCTTGATTGCCTCAGGTAGCAGCACCCACTCCGCTTCCTTTAAAATCCTTTGCTGAAGAGATTCAGGCGTATCGTCATCCAGCACCTCTACTGCTTTTTGCAGTATTATCGGGCCTGAATCATATTCGTACTCGACAAAGTGAACAGTCGCACCCGAAATTTTCACGCCGTATTCCAGCGCCGCCTTGTGAGGGGCCAGGCCGTAAAAACCCTTTCCGCAAAAAGACGGTATAAGCGACGGGTGTATGTTCATAATCCTGTTGTGGTACTCTTTAACAAAAGCAGGCCCCAGCATGGACAGAAACCCCGCCAGTACCACGAGATCCACATTGCAGTTCCTGAAATGTTCCAGCATGGCCTTGTCATAATCTTCAGGGTCGGCAAAGCTTTTCCTTGAAATGCAGGCAGCAGGTATTCCATGTTTGGCCGCCCGCTGAAGCGCATACGCATCCGGCCTGCTCGATACGACCGTTACAATCTCGCAGCCGGCAAGGTACCCGCTTTCAATCTTGTCAATTATCGCCTGGAGGTTGGTACCCCCTCCGGATACAAGTACTCCCAACCTTAGCATAAATCCAGTCCGGTCTCTCCTTTTACTATTTCACCAATAATATATGCCTTTTCACCCAGTTTCCCAAGACAATCCAGGACATCTCCCTCGGTGCCGCGTTCTACCGCTATCACCATCCCGATTCCCATGTTGAACGTGTTGTACATGTTCCTGTCATCAATGCCTCCCAATTCCTGCAACAGACTGAATATGGGAAGCACCGGCCATGAACCGAGGTTTATTTTCGTCCTCAGTCCCTCCGGGATCATCCTGGGTATGTTTTCTATGAATCCTCCTCCGGTTATGTTCGCTATTCCCTTTACCGGGAATTTTTCCAACAGCCGGAGTATTGTTCTGACATATATTCTCGTAGGCTTCAGCAATTCTTCTCCCAAGTGTATTCCTAGTCTTTCCACGCGCTGGTTCAATTTTTCCACTGTCGGGTTCAGTATCTTTCTTACAAGCGAATAGCCGTTGCTATGAAGCCCGGAAGACGCCAAGCCTACCAAAACGTCCCCTTCGGTTATGGTTTTGCCGTCGATTATTTTTCCCCTTTCCACGATTCCTACCGCAAAACCTGCTATGTCATACTCATCCTCGGGGTAGAAACCGGGCATTTCCGCCGTTTCTCCGCCTATGAGCGCACATCCGGCCATTACGCATCCGTCGGCCACACCTTTTACTATACTGGCGACTTTTTCAGGAATGTTTTTGCCAAGTGCTATATAATCAAGGAAAAAAAGCGGTTCCGCGCCGCTGCAGATGATATCGTTCACGCACATGGCAACCGCGTCAATACCCACCGTATCATGCTTGTCCAGCAGAAACGCGATTTTTAGTTTCGTCCCGACTCCATCCGTTCCGGATACCAGAACAGGATCCTTGTACTTTTCCTTGTTCAGCGCGAATAATCCGCCGAAACCGCCTATATCAGTCAGAACTTCCGGCCTGAAGGTCCTCTTCACATCGTTCCTGATCAGCCTTACAGCCTCATAACCGGCTTCGACGTTCACGCCTGCCGACTTGTAATCTATCATTTCTATTGCGTCCT
>JBLNDI010000065.1:0-6539 GCA_050261495.1 Bacillota bacterium | reverse complement strand
TGGTCAACCGCTACATGGACGCCTATCTCGCAAACCCCGACAACCTGGCGTACAAGGCCCGTGCGGAGAAGTATGCCAAGATTACCGCCAAGACCATCATCGCCTCTGGCGGCTTTGATTCGGCGGCGGCGGGACAGAACGCCTTTTTCTACGACGCGGCGGAAGGACTGTTAACTTCCGTCATCCTGCTCATCGCGGAATACTGCGAGCCGGGTAAGCGGCACATCGTGTCGGTGTTCAAGCTCATTCAGGATCTGCTGGCGCCCAGCGGCGTCAAGGGCCGGACGCTGTTTCAGATGCTCCTCGCGCACCTGCCGGACGAACACAAAACCAAATGGTTTGCGGGTGCGGCTCTCAATTCTGCGGAGCAGGCCATGCAGAGCGTTCTCTCCACGGCGCTCTCCCGGCTCAATGCCTTTCTGGATTCCGAGCTGGAGCAGGTCCTGTGCTTTGACACGGCCATCGATGCGGAGAAGTTCTGCACGGAAAAAAGCGCTATCTTCCTGGTCATGCCGGAGGAAGACAATACCAAGTATTTCATCATCAGCCTGATTGTCCAGCAGCTCTACCGGGAAATCCTCTCCGTGGCCGACGAGCACGGCGGCAAGCTGCCCAATCGGGTAATGATGTTTCTGGACGAGATCGGCACCATCCCGAGGATCGAGTCGGCGGAGATGATGTTCAGCGCTTCCCGTTCCCGCCGGGTTTCCATTGTGGCGATTATCCAGAGCTTCGCGCAGCTGGAGAAAAACTACGGCCGGGAGGGTTCCGTCATCATCATCGACAACTGCCAAGACACGGTGTTCGGCGGCTTCGCCCCCAACAGCGAATCCGCGCAGATTTTGTCAAAGGCCATGGGCAGCAAGACTGTTATGAGCGGCTCAGTCAGCCGGGGGAAAAACGACCCGTCCCAGAGCCTGCAGATGATCGAGCGCCCGCTGATGACTCCCGATGAGCTGAAGTCCATGCCCAAGGGCCGTTTTATCGTTACAAAGACCGGCGCCTATCCAATGCGCACCCGGCTGAAGCTGTTCCTCGAGTGGGGCATCATCTTCGGCAAGCCATATGAAATCACGGAAAAATCCGCCCGCAGGGTGGAGTACGCCGACCGGCGCGAGCTGGAGGAAGAAATTATCCGGCGGCACGCCGCCTGTGAGGAAGCTCCGGAGGAAGGCGGGATGGAGGCGGTGGCATCAGGGGGCCTGCTGCATACGCCCGCCCAGGAACCGGAGGCCCAAGCAAGGACAAAAGCGCCTGTCCGGATTGAGTAGGAGGTGAAGCCATGGGTTACTTTACATCCCTCTATGCCTCGGAGCTGCCGCACCGGGCGGTGGCCGTGTACATGTATCTCAAGGACCGCGCCGACAAGGACGGCAAGTGCTACCCGGCGATCGGTACCATCGCCGCGGAGCTGAAGCTGTCCCGCAGTACTGTAAAAAGAGCCATCGCTGATCTTGAAAAGACAGGGTATCTTCGCAAGGAACAGAGGTGGCGTGAAAACGGAGGCAAGAGCAGCAACATGTATTATGTGGAGCAGCCGGATTCCAGCTGAGCGGAAAAAATATGACCTTCCCGCCCGGGGGAAGGTCTATCCTTTCTGTGGACTATGGAAGGGTTCATGGTGAGCCAGCAGTGAAGGACCCACTCTAACAGAGCTTTAACAACAGGGAAAGAACAAATAGTCCTTTCTGAGATAAAGAACCACCCTCCGGAGAAGATGGCTCTTTGCCTATTTGGTATCCAGTAACGCCTTGATTGTTGCCGAAGCTACCTGTAAATCCCGTTCATCGCACAAGTGGATCATGTGGATGAGGTGCTCTTTTTTCTTGTCTGTGTGTTGAATTTCAGGAAAAAAGATCGTATCCGCAGATATTTTCAAGGCGCGAATAAGTTTAAACAGCACCTTCATGCTTGGCTGCTTGTTTTCATTCTCAATTGCCATTATGTACCGTGTCGTGACTCCGGCTTGCTCAGCAAGTTCTTCCTGTGTCAGACCTGCAGCTTGTCGGGCATCTTTTATTGTCTGGCCGAATATGTTCAGTAAATCATCCACTGTCAGTTCACCTCCAATGAAATTTTACAGTGGGAGGCATTGGGATGAGAACGTACTGATAGTGATTGTTTACATGAACAATATTCGTTGAAAATTGTTCACTTGATTCGTGGTAACTTTCACAGTGGCATTGACCTAAATACTGGTAACTATTTTTATACAGTTATTGAATCTTGTTGATATAAAAATTTTATTGCGATAAAGTGAAGTTTACAAAAGAGGACATCAAAAGAGAGGAATAAATTTACTTTTTATCGTATGATTTTTACAAGGAGGTGAAGAAATGGAGTGGTTGAAGAACTTAAGCAACGCCATAGATTATATTGAAAGCAACTTAGACGGTGAGATTTCCTATGAGAAAGCAGCTAAGATTGCGTGTTGCTCAACCTATTATTTTCAACGGATGTTTTCCTACGTGGCCGGTATTCCGCTGTCTGAATATATTCGCCGCCGGAGAATGACACAGGCTGCGTTTGAATTACAGTCTATGGACACAAGAGTATTGGATGTTGCGCTGAAATATGGCTATACTTCCCCCACATCATTTAACAGGGCGTTTCAGAGTATTCACGGAATTCCTCCCGCTTCCGCAAAGTCACAAGGAAGTGTGCTTAATGCGTATCCCCCTATTAAGTTTTCAGTCAAAGTCACAGGAGGTAGTGCTATGTCATATCGGATTGAAGAAAAAGAAGCCATGCGAATTGTGGGTATCCGTATCCCCTTAACGGAGGATATGGACGAAAATCAAAAACTTGTCCCGCCTTTCTGGAACAGGGTATTACAAGGCAGCCAATTCACGGAAATTTGTAAGCTGTCAAACCAATCTCCGGATGGTGTGTTGGGAGTTACAGCATACCAAGGTCCCGGCGAAATCTATTATTACATTGCGGCTGCAACCGATAAACCTGTTCCTGCGGAAATGTTTGAATATGAAATTCCGGCAGCCACATGGGTAATTTTTGAGTGTGACGGGCGTTTCAAAGAGTCTATCCAAAGCATTTTCAAACGCTTTCTTACAGAATGGCTCCCATTTTCCGGGTATACTTACGCGGAATTGCCGGATATTGAAGTCTATCCGATCAGTAAGGAAAGACCGCAAGAGGGGCACTCTGAAGTGTGGATTGCGGTAAAAAAAGAAAAGGAGAATTAAACTCATGGAATACCAAATTGAAATCAGAGATATTGAACCGATCCGCGTTGCTTTTCTACGTTACAAAGGAATTGCAACCGAAGCAAACAAGGTTTTCCCAAATGTTTTTAAGTCTATCAGAGGAAAAACAAACGGCGCACCGTTTTTCTGTTATTATGTGATGAATCCGGAAACAAAAATGGGAGAAATGGATCTATGTGTACCGACTTCGGAAACGCCTGCCGGGAATGGGATTGAAGTAAAAGAAATGCCCCGTATCAAGGCCGTTTGCGTCACTCATATCGGTTCTTATGAAACCCTGTATAAAGCCTATGGAGCAATCGACCAATACGCTGCGGAACACAACCTGCAATTGCAACCCCCGTTTCGGGAGGTTTTCATCAAGGGGCCGGGAATGCTTCTGAAGGGGAACCCGGCTCAATATATCACGGAAATTTTGTTCCCGATTAAGGAGGAATAAGATGACCGCTATCCGTGTTGAAAATCTAATAAAAAAATATAAGAATGGTGTGCAGGCGTTAGACGGCCTTACTTTGACGGTGAATGAAGGGGAAATTTTCTCCCTCTTAGGGCAAAACGGCGCGGGAAAATCAACCCTTATCAATGTGCTGACCACATATCTGCGCCCGACATCCGGCAGCGTAATCATGTTTGGCAAAGATGTTTACCGTGAAGCGGCCGCAATCCGCACCCAAATTTCCTGCGTCGCACAGCGGACATCGATTGATACGCACTTATCCCTTACGGAAAACATGATGTTTCAAAGCAAGCTCTACAAAGTACCAAAAGCGGAAGCGCAAAAACGTATGGAAGCATTGATTGCCTGCTTTGGATTGGAACGATATTTGAAATACCCTGTTTCCTCTTATTCCGGTGGGGTAAGAAGGCGACTTGATATTGCGCTCAATATGATGTCAAATCCGAAAGTGTTATTCCTGGACGAGCCGACCGTTGGCATGGACATTCAATCCCGCATGGCGATGTGGGATATGATGAAAAAAATCAGAAACGATTTTGGAACCACGATTTTCCTGACAACCCACTACTTAGAGGAAGCCGACCGGTTAAGCGATACCATATGCATTATGAAAAACGGGAAAGAAGTTATTCAAGGCACGCCTCATGCTCTCCGTGAATATCTGCGGCAGGATATGCTGAAAATCAGCTTTGCGTCAAAAGAAGAAGCAAAAAGCTGTTTTGAACCGTTAAAAAGTGTTGTTGCTCTGAAAGAAACAGATTTACGCCATGATAAGATTATCACCGGTTCAAAAAACGGTCATGCCGATTTAGAAAAAGTAAACCGTTGGCTGTTGAATCACGGGATTCCTTTCCTGGGTATAGAAATCATGCAGCCCACCTTGGAAGATGTTTTTATCAGACTGACAGGCGAAAATGGAAAGGAGGTCTGCCAATGAGCGTTTTTACTCTACTCCAGCGCAATATAAAGTGGCGCTTTCACAACGCTTTTACCATTGTGATTACGATTTTACAGCCTATGCTCTGGCTGGTTTTATATAGTGCCGTTGCCGGACAGTCCATGCAGGGTATCGGAATTGAAAACTATACGGCATTTATTCTCCCCGGACTTATTGTACTGGTAAGTTTCGGAGCTTGCAGCAGCGGCGGCATTATGAATTATCTGATGAAAACGGACGGCAGCTTTTACCGGGTATTGATTGCCCCGGTTCAAAGAAGCTCGATTGTACTCGGCCAAGTATTGGAAGCGGTTTTATGCACTTTTCTCGAAGTTGCCATTATGTGTATTGTCAGCCTGTTCTTTTCGGTAAAAATCGCTTCGGGATTTATGGGATTGCTTTTAATGGTTTTGCTTGTATTTATGACGGCATTCTTTTTGGCCGGATTGACTTATGCGATCAGCCTTTGCCTGCCAAATGAAGTCGTTTATGAAACCGTGATGAACGCGATTGTCCTGCCGGTCTTTTTTCTGAGCACGGCATTGTTTCCGGCAGAGACATTATCCGGGGGATTGGCAATTGCGGTGAATCTAAACCCGTTCACTCATGTAATCAATGCTTTACGAGCCTTGATTTTACAGGGAAATATCGTTACTCGCGATATTATCCTCGTCTTTCTTTTACTTGCGGTCATGTGCTTTATCAGTTTTTCATGGGCATTGCACAGGTTAAGAAAGGAAACAAGCTTATAAAAAGATTTATTTGTCCTGCGGCAAAATAAAAATGTCAAAGTATTATTTATATAGTCTATAATCAATCAATTAATTTAATTAGATAGGAGAAAGAAATGAATACCGAAATCAAAAAATGTATTAAAAGTTCTTTTTCAGTAATTGGTAAAGAAGGTTCAACGAATGATGGAAATGGTTTTGTAAATAAGTTATGGGAAAATGCCAATAACCACTTTAATGAGATTGAATGTCTGGCAAAGAAAGATGAAAAGGGAAATATTCTAGGCATTTGGGGATTAATGAGTGATTTTTCAAGAAGCTTTAAACCTTGGGAAGAGAATTTTACAAAAGGATTATATTTAGCAGGAGTAGAAGTCATGGATGATGTTGAAGCACCCGATACCTGGATAAAGTGGACAGTTCCCGCGTTTGAGTATCTTTATATCAAAGTTGATAAGGGATATAAAGAAGCCTTTTCTTATGTTTCAAATTACATGGACAATAATAATATTAAATTAGCAGGTGCTGTATTTGATTATAATTGTCCTGAAGAAAACGGACAATTGTATTTATTTTTCCCAATCAGAAGATTATGATTATCTATTTTATGTGAAGAAAATTAAATATGCTAAAAATAAGTTAAGGGCAAACTTGCCGAAAGGCAAGGACGCAAAGCCATAGGGTCTACGATGCCGACGCATTATGATAGCCTGGCCGCCATGTGGAGTCGCGTACTAAACCTGCCCTTTTGCGGCAGGTTTTTCTTTCATTATAACAGTTCAATATCGAAAGGCGGTACCCGCCAAATAAAAAAAACGTGAGTTTGGTGGGTCTGTCTCCATGCCTGAATTAATATTCGAAGCCCTCCGGACTTACGGGTTTGGAGGGTATTTTTTATGCGTATTCGGTATGTCGTAAAGAATGATCAGCCGCTACCGGGTAGCGGCCCAGCGTGATGAAGCGAACATCATTTTATGTACTGCTTTAATCGGTAAACGGTCAAAAAAAGCCTGTACTTTTCATGGGAGCAGTGCGGCCATCGACACGAACCGTCAGAACAGGTAAAACGTGAAATAAATAAATGTAAGAGCGTACAAACGGACAATCGCGTCTGTTGGTATGCTCTTTTTTTGCTAAACGCAATTACTCCAAGATGCCGTTCACCGCCGCTTGTTCTTCATTTTCCGGAT
>JBLNDI010000064.1:0-60653 GCA_050261495.1 Bacillota bacterium | reverse complement strand
AGTACCGAAGCCCGGCATCGTGACCGCGGTTATGTTTCCTCTTGGAATGCCCAGCATATCAAAAGTCTTCACGGTTACGACCAATGCCAGCGTTGAGTCCAGTCCTCCTGATATGCCAATCACCGCGTGCTTCATGCCGGTATGTATCATCCTCTTGGCAAGCCCCGCCGTCTGAATGGCGAATATTTCCTTACACCTGGCGTCCCTGGCCGATTTCCCGGAAGGCACGAAAGGATGGGGATCAATATATCTCACAAGTTTGCCCCGGTCTGCCGCTTTTTCGTCAAATTCAGGCAACTCAAGGCTGAACGCGATTTTTCTGAAGCTCTGGGTACTCGGCGTCTCCGCGAAAATAGTGGTCTTTATCCTTTCAATCTTAAGGTTCTGTATATCGATTTCGCTTATAACCATGTGGCTTTCGCGGACAAACCTCTCCGATTCCGCGAGGATTGTCCCGTTTTCGGCAATCATGGCGTGCCCGCCGTATACGGTATCGGTTGTCGACTCATCCACGCCCGATGACGCGTATACATAGCCCGCAATACATTTGCCCGACTGCATCCTGACCAAATCGCGCCTGTACCCGGATTTGCCTATTATTTCGTTGCTTGCCGACAGGTTGAAGAGTATGACCGCTCCTGCCAAGGCTTGGTATGAGCTCGGTGAAACCGGCGCCCACAGGTCTTCGCAAATTTCTATGCCGAAGCAGACTTGTCCATGTTCCGCTGACTCAAAAAGCAAATCGTTTCCAAAAGGAATGTCTTTCCCGAACAGCCTTACGTATGAGCTTACGGCATTTGTTCCCGGGGCAAACCAACGTTCCTCGTAAAATTCCTTGTAGCCGGGGATATATGTTTTAGGCACAATGCCCAGGATTTCTCCTTTTTGCAGCACCGCCGCACAGTTGAAAAGCTGGTTGTCCACAGTAAGAGGCAATCCCACAATCGCAAGTATCTTCAAATCCCGCATGCTTTCCGCCAGCTTGCCCAGGCTTGCTTCTGCTTCCCGCAGCAGCAGCTCCTGGTGAAAAAGGTCGCCGCATGTATAAGCCGTGATCGACAGCTCAGGAAATACAACCACCTGGACGCCGGTGTTCTCGGCTCTTTTAATCAAATCAGATATTTTTTGCACATTGTAGCTGCATCCGGCTATTTTCAGTTCCGGCACAGCGGCAGCCACCCTTACAAAACCATAATTCATGCTTTCACTCTTCCCTGCGCGCTAAAGCCATGCCCAGCCGGCCCTGCACCGGCCGGGCTTGCCATGATCCTAAGCAGGCTTGTGCTTTACTATATTATTGACTTTATTGTACCATGTCGCAAATCAAATATCCATAGCATGCCGGTACCGGTCCGCCAATACGGGCAAAATCTACCGGTCCTTCATCGCATCGCATTCTTCAAGCTATTAAGGCGTTCCGTCACTTTCTCGTACATTCCGGCGTATTTCACTTTCTTTGCCTTCTCCTCTTCAACAAGCTTAAGAGGCGCCTTCGAAACAAAGCCTTCGTTGGCCAGCTTGCTGTCGACCCTTTCAAGTTCCTTTTCCAGGTATTCCTTTTCTTTCTCCAGCCTTTCTATTTCCTTCTTTATGTCTATCAGGTCTTCAAGCGGGATGTATATTTCCGCGCCGGCAATCACGGCGGCAACCGCATTGTCCGGTATTCCCGCCTTGTCAGGCTGAACGGCGATTTCCGACGCACCTGCAAGGCGTATGAAAAGCTTTTCGGCATTGCGCAGGATTGTGCTTTCATCAGGCCCGGCCACAAAAATCAGCTTGCTCTTCTTTGACGGCGGCACGCTCATTTCCACCCTGATATTTCTTACGGCCTTTATTGCGTTCATTACCATATCCATTTCCCTTTCCGCCTCCGGGAAACGCATCTTCTCGTCATATTCGGGCCACCTTGATATCATTATGCTTTCGTCGTCGTGAATAAGGCGCCTGTAAATCTCCTCGGTGACGAAGGGCATATACGGGTGAAGCAGCTTCATGGCTGTCCCCAGTACGCGGTTAAGCACCCACTGCGCCTCAAGCCTAGTATCGTCCTCCCTGTCGAAAAGCCTCGGCTTGACAAACTCGATATACCAGTCGCAAAATTCTTCCCATATGAATTCATAGATTTTCTGGAGCGCTATGCCCAGTTCAAAATTCTCAAGGTTGTCGGTCACTTCGGCGGTCAACGTGTTAACCCTGCTTAATATCCACTTGTCAGCGGTTGTAAACTTTGATGCGTCGACACCGCTGAAATCCACGTTTTCATCAAAATTCATAAGCGCAAACCTTGTGGCGTTCCAAATCTTGTTGGCGAAGTTCCTGGCGGCTTCGACCTTTTCGTTGGAGAACCTGAGGTCATTGCCGGGGGAATTGCCCGTAACAAGCGCAAAACGCAGGGCGTCGGCGCCATACTGCGAAATAACCTCCAGCGGGTCAATCCCGTTGCCGAGCGATTTGCTCATTTTCCTGCCCAGCGCGTCCCTTACGATTCCATGTATGAAAACATACTTGAAAGGTTCTTTCCCCATATGCTCAAGACCTGAAAAGATCATCCTGGCCACCCAGAAGAATATGATATCATACCCGGTAACAAGCACGCTTGTCGGGTAAAAATACTTAAGGTCTTCGGTTTCTTCCGGCCAGCCGAGCGTGGAGAACGGCCAGAGTGCGGAACTGAACCAGGTGTCGAGCGTATCGGGATCCTGCTCTATGGCTTTGCTGCCGCATTTAGTACAGGAACCGGGGTGTTCGGTCTCAACCATCATTTCCCCGCATTCGCCGCAATAATAAGCCGGTATCCGGTGTCCCCACCACAATTGCCTCGATATGCACCAATCCTGTATGTTTTCCATCCAGTTGAAATAGATTTTTGAAAACCTGTCCGGGACAAACTTGATAGCGCCGTCTTTAACAGCCTTTATGGCAGGCTCTGCAAGCGGCTTCATTTTAACAAACCACTGCCTTGATACGAGCGGTTCGATAACGGTGCTGCACCTGTAACAAGAACCTACGTTATGCCTGTGGTCCTCGACTTTTGCAATCAGGCCGAGTGACTCCAGGTCTTCAACTATCCTTTTCCTGGCTTCATACCTGTCCATTCCGGCGTATGCGCCGGCGGCTTCGGTCATTTTTGCGTCTTCGTCAATGACCTTTACTTGCTCCAGGTTGTGCCTCAGCCCAACTTCAAAGTCGTTCGGATCATGGGCAGGCGTGATTTTAACGGCGCCGGTGCCGAATTCCATGTCGACATACGAGTCGGCGATAATCGGTATTTCCCTGCCTACCAGCGGCAAAACGGCGGTTTTGCCCACCAGGCCGGCATACCTTTCATCATCCGGATTTACCGCTACGGCCGTGTCGCCGAGCATTGTTTCGGGCCTTGTAGTGGCGACTGTTATAAATCCATTGCCGTCTTTCAGCGGATACTTCACATGCCAGAATTTCCCTTCGTACTCATCGTATTCAACCTCGGCGTCCGAAATCGACGTGCGGCACTTGGGGCACCAGTTGATGATACGGTCTCCCCTGTAGATAAGGCCTTTCCTGTAAAGTTTGACAAACACCTCGATAACCGCCCTGGAAAGCCCTTCGTCCATGGTAAACCTTTCACGCGCCCAGTCGCACGAGCTTCCCAGTTTTTTCAACTGCTCGATAATCCTGCCGCCGTACTCCTTTTTCCATTCCCAGGCCCTTTCAAGAAACTTCTTCCTTCCGATCATTTCCTTGGTCAAGCCTTCCTGGGCCATGGTTTCTACGATTCTCGCCTCAGTGGCTATGCTTGCGTGGTCGGTTCCGGGCAGCCAGAGCGCGCAGAAACCCTGCATCCTTCTCCATCGTATCAGGATATCCTGCAGCGTATTGTCAAGGGCATGCCCCATGTGAAGCTGCCCTGTAATGTTCGGCGGCGGTATGACTATCGTGTAGGGCGTCTTGTTTTTATCCGGCACGGCATGAAAATAGCCTTTATCCATCCATTCACGGTATAATTTATCCTCCGTCTTCGCCGGATCATAAATTTTCTCCAGGATTCTTTCTTCTCCCATTGCTATTCCTCCCATTAACCTTCTTCTCATTTAAAAGCGATTAACGTCAGTATAAGTCCGGGCAAGGCGATCAGCATCCCGTACAGCTTGACATTGAAAGTAGCTTTTACAAGCCTGTAATCGCCCGCCTCTTCCTCATCCATTTCACTTTCATTGCTGATAGTAATCTTTTTGTCTAGGTTAAAAATCTTAACCAGCTTCCTTGCTCCGACAACTATGGCAAAGCCGGATAAAACCAGGATTCCCGCAATAATTTTCAATGCTGTCACTTGTTCCATCCTTTCTTTTGCATAAACGTCCTTTTCCCAAATACACTTCTTTTAATCCAAGTTTATGGCAAATACCGCATTCACTAAAAAACCCTTCATCCAACCTTTTTTGGACGAAGGGCATTTTCTCCGCGGTACCACCAAAATTCCCTGTTACGGGCCGCTCTTAAGATATAACGGATCTTGCCGCTGCATTTCGGGCATTGATTCCGCACACCGGATCATCAATGCTTTTATGCAGAACTCCCGGGCGACCTTCAACGGCCTTGTCCCCGGAAAGCCTCTCAGCCCCTGGGCCTTCCTCTCTTTTGGGCAGATATCCGTCTACTCCTCCCGATCATTGCTTTTTTATTATAAAGCCTTTTTGTGAAGCCTTGTTATGGCGCATCGGCTAAAAAAACCTTGCCGCAAACTTACATATGATAATATATTATATAAAAAGAAGTGTCAAGGTGCGGAATTGCATTTTACCTTGACACTTGTTTTTGTAAAAGTCCGGCAGTACTTGCCGTTCATGCTCTTCACAAGCTTTTATGATTTACCGGTTGAAGCTTCACCGACGAAAGCTGGATCCCCTGCCTGTTGGCACACGAAATGCTAAGCGCGCGAAGTTCTATATCATGCCGTCCTGCTGAATCGATTCGAATCCTGCCGGCATGAAATACACGTTTCTGGTATCCGGCGGTCGGCTTTCCATCGTCTGTGATGACGATTCGGTTCTCTTGTCCTCCAAATCGGACCGCAACCCGATGCCCAAAGTCCCATATGCCATGGAAGCCGGTACTTATCGTGACAAAAACATCGAATTCCCCAGGATGCTCACAGAGAAATTCCCAACGGAACCAGTCCGCAGTCGACATCCAGTTCTTAACAACTCCGGTGGCGGTGACAGAAGCCCGCGGTTTTCCATCAGTCGTGTGAATGGATGCAAGGCAGGCCGAAAGCCCAATACAACCTGAATCATCCTCGATTATTCTGCTTTCGACCCGCAAGTTTTCAGCAAAGCAAACCTTTAAAACACTTACATTAGGATCCGGTGCGTCGCCGGAAAGGTAAATGGTCAGCCTGTCATATCCAAGGGCTTCGCACGGTTCTTGTTTCCATTGGATTTTTCTGATGGGATCGGCAAGCAGTTGAATCGAAGATGCTTTACTTTTGATGCCGGTCAAAACAATCTGGCTGTTCCATTCATAAACATGCAGATACAGGATGTTTTCCCTGGCCGTGATCCTGCCCCATGAGAACTTTACCGGAAAAGGCGAGGCTTTTGTTTGGTAAATAGCTTCACCATTGGTTTTCATCCATTCGCCAATACCGTTAAGTCTCTCTTGCGCCTCGGGAGGGATAACGCCCTCCGGGTCAGGCCCCACGTTCAACAGGTAGTTGCCCCCCAGGCTGACAATGTCGACCAACTGGCGGATCAACTCCTTTAATTCTCGATATTTGTTATTCGGCATGCTGTTATAGCCCCAGCCGTCACAAATAGTCATTGGTGTTTCAAAGTCAACGCCCGTATTGTAATCGGGTATCTCACAATCACCAAGACTGTAATAGTCAGCTTCGACAAAATCCCCTACCCTGCTGTTTACCAGGCAGCCAGGCTGCAACTCCCTGACAATATCAATAAGCTCCTGTGCCTGATCGGGCCGGATCAGGGAAGGCGTGTCAAACCATATGATACCGATGGAGCCGTACCTGGTTAGCAACTCCCTGATCTGGGGTTTGTCAAACTCATCTATGTAAATTTGCAGGTTCTTTTTTGCTTCATCGGGATAATCCCAGAAATTCCCATAATTGCCGTAACGAAAAGGAGAATGCATCTCAAGGCTTTGGGCGTGAGGATGCCTCCACTCACGAACATGCGAGTAGTAGAAGCACAAACGTATGCCATGCTTCTCACAGGCCTTCGCAAGGTCGGCTATGACGTCCTTCCCGTACGGCGTGCCATCCACGATGTTATAACGGTCCACTTCCGTTTTGAACATGGAAAAACCGTCGTGATGCTTCGCAGTGAAGACAATATATTTCATTCCGGCGTTTTTGGCCAATAAAACCCATTCCTCTGCGTCAAACTTCACGGGGTTAAACCGCCCGGCCAGTTTTTCGTATTCCCTGACCGGAATACGGTCGGTATACATTACCCATTCGCCTTTGCCCATCAGGCTATAGATGCCCCAGTGTATGAACATGCCGAACCGGCTGTCCCTCCACCATTTTAATTTTTTATTGTCGTCCATGCTCAACCCCCTTTTTTATATAAATAGCAATATAATACGGGAGGGCTGTTGAAAAAACCTTCCCGGTTTTTTAACAGCCCGTTCCTCGGTGTCCTGCCCGGAGAATTACTTAGTAAGATTGTCGTATGCTGCCTGGTTCAATCTGACATACTCTTCGTACTTAAGCTTTGACAAGCCGGCAATGTATGCATCCCAATCCCTGTCGACATTCTTCTTGCCGGTTATAAACTCGACAATGGAAGTCTTTACATAGTCCTGCAACGGAGCAAATATCTGCGCGATCCTGGCAGAATCGTCAGTGCTGAGAAAGAAAGGAGGGATTTGTTCGACATCTGCAGCATAAGGCTGCAGCTTGACCGTAGCCCTCAAAAGCCTTGCTTCATAGTTGGTAGGATCATAGATATCGCCTACGAATTGGAATTTATTCTTCCAATCAGGCTCGATCAGCCTCATTGTCCAGCCCCATATGTCGTTCTGGGTGGCTACCTCGCCGCTTGAAGAGAATGTAAGATATTTATAACTGGCGGTTGTCTTCCCGTCTATGCCAATTGTACCGGGATCAGCGACATCCCAGTTTTTACCCTGTATTCCTATCTGCGCCCGTATAACTATTTCCTCTCTGCAGAAAAGATCAGCCCATTTGATAGCGACCTCCTGCTTTTCAGCCGGACACTTGTCGGTGATAGCAAAAGCGGCGCCGGATACACGAGGAGTGACATTATAGGGAATGCCGCGGTATCCGTTAGGACCCTGCAAGGGCAGGATGTTGTCGTATTCTTTCATGCGCTCTACAAAATTGACACCGACCAGCATACCGAGATGCCCGGCGCCACATGCCCCGACTATGGCGACGTCTTCATTATTTCCGATCGCAGACATCTGTTGCTCATTCTGTGTAAATGCGGCAGGATCAATCAGACCATTGGCATAAAGATCCGCCATGTACCTTAAGCCCTCTCTGAACCCATCCGTATTAGCCGTAAAGGATATTTTGCCATCCTTAAGCTTCAGAAGAGTATCAAAATCAAAGTAATCAAACGCATTTAATATAAACTTGTACGGGTCGGCATTCCAAGTGTTAATGGCGCCTGTCAGCGGAATTTCATCAGCCTTGCCATTGCCGTTCGGGTCATCATTCTTGAAGGCCATCAAAACTTTCTTAAAGTCCGCGGTTGTCGTTGGAACATCAAGATTCAGATTTTTCAACCATTCCATGTTCATCCACATCTTGTATGAACACTGGGGGTGGCCGATGCCTGCCGAGTCAAGACTGGGAATTCCATAGATATTCCCGTCCGGCGCTGTCATATCGTTCTTCAGCTGAGGCATTTCAGCCCACCTTTCCTTTAGAGCTGTCGCATGCTTATCGATTAGATCGTTCAGCGGTATCAATATTTTTTCTTTGCCTCCGTAATTCATTAGGTCCGCATTGCTGAAAAAGCCGCCGGTGATGATCTCCGGATAATCGCCCCCGGCAAACATAAGAATCAGTTTATCCTTCGCACCGTCTGCCGGTACAATGGTCATATCGAGATGAACGTTCGTCTGCTCTTCCAGCCATGTTGTAAACGTGTTTGTCAGGAGATCCGTGTAGCCGCTTGGCTGCTGGGCAATAAACGTTGAGAGTGTTACTTTTTCCGGCGAACAAAGATATAGCTTGTCAGCAGCAGGTTTATCCGCATCCGGATCGGATGTTGCAATATCCTCGGAAACATCAGCAGTTGAAGCTGTGTCCGCGTTTGGCGATTTGTCCGATGCGCATGCCATTAACAGCGTCAGCATCATTACTGCAGCCATTAGAAGTGGAAATTTTCTAATCTTCATACTTGATCCTCCTAATAATTTTATTATAGAACAGCTGAAGCAGCTGAATCTACCTGATAAAAGACAATCCGCACTAACCCTTTATAGCTCCGATCATGACTCCCTTAATGAAATATTTCTGGATAAACGGGTAAACAATCAAAAGAGGAGCACTGGACACAATTATTAAGGAATATTTCAACAATTCTACAAGGTACTGCCTTTCAATCATGGTTTTTACATCCGTGGAATTAATGGAATTCGGATCAAATATATTAGCTATAACAATATTTCTTAGTATGATTTGAAGCGGGAACTTGTCAGAGTCCTTCAGGTACATCAGCGCATTGAAATAAGAATTCCAGTGGCCCACTGCGTAGTTTAGCGCGATTACGGCCAGGATAGGCTTGGAAAGCGGCAGTATTACCATTGTTAAATACTGAATATAGTTGCCGCCGTCAATAGATGTCGCTTCATACAACTCCTCCGGAATAGTGGATTTTATAAAGGTCCTTCCGACGATAGCCAGCCAAACGCTAAAGGCACCGGGTAAAATAATCGCCCAGATTGTATTATATAGTCCCATATTCTTGATCAGTATGTAAGTCGGCAGTATACCGCCGTTAAAAAACATCGTCACCAGGAACAGGACCGTAATAAAGTCCCTAAGCGGAAATTCCCTGCGCGAAAGCACAAATGCCCCGATGAAAGTAACAACAACTCCGGCAATTGTACCTGTTACAGTATAAACAATCGAATTGAAATAGCCCGACCATACTTGGTCATTGCTGAAAACTGCCTTATAGCCTTGTAATGTGGGATTTACAGGTAGAAAAAACACCTGGCCCCTTACAAGCGATTCTGCGGAAGAAAAAGAACAACTCACCATATATATCAGGGGATATAATATGCTCAATGTAAACAAGGCCAGAAAGGAATATACAATCCCCAAATACATTTTATCTGCGACAGATAGTTTAGCTTTGCTTTTTTTGCCTCTTTTCCCGGTATCCATGATACTTTCTCCCCCATGCTAAAATAGGCTTGTTTCACTTACTCGCCTTGCAAACCAGTTAACAATAAGCAGAACAATACAATTAATTACCGAGTTAAATAAGCCAACCGCCGTGGCAAAACTGAACTGTGCCTGCTGAATGCCCGACTTGTACACAAATGTGGATATTACTTCCGATATTCCATAATTTACAGGGTTCTGCATAAGGTAAACCTTTTCGAAGCCTACATTTAAAATCCCACCGGTTGTCAGAATCAGCGAAATAATGATAGTAGGGGCAATCCCGGGCAAATCGATGTAAAGAATTTTCTGTATCATATTAGCTCCGTCCAGGTACGCTGCCTCATACAACGATACATCGATACCGGATAATGCCGCCAGATAAAGGACTGAGCCGTACCCTGCCCCTTGCCATACTCCCGACCATACATATGCAGAACGGAAAAAACCGGATGATCCGATAAAATCGAACGGACTGCCGCCAAAAAGCTTTATTAGTTCGTTTATAACCCCATAGCGGTATGAGAAAATCTGCATAAGCATACCAACCACTACCACCGTGGATATAAAGTAAGGCGCAAACGTTATTGTCTGAATTGTCTTCTTAATTTTTTGATTGCGCACTTCATTGAATGCAAAAGCCAAAATAATTGGAAACGGAAATCCTGCAATTATGGAATAAGTACTGATTATTAATGTATTTTTCAGGATGTCCAAAAAAATCGGCGAGTCAAACAATTGCCTGAAATATTTCAAGCCTGCCCAAGGGCTCCCCCAGATGCCTTTTCGAAAGCTATAGTCCTTGAATGCTATCAAAATGCCGCCGATGGGAAGATAGTTAAATATAACAACGAACGCAACCGGAATTAATGCAAGTAAATACAACTGCCAGATGCTTTTTTTCAAAAAATACTTGAATAGAAAACCTTGCTTATTCTTTATTACATTTGCAATAGAAGACCCATTGGCCGTTATCATGAGAAAACCCCCGAAATTCAACTCTAGCAAGATTATATGCAGAGGCTCCGGGCGGTTAAAGAGGCGATACTTTAGCTTCTGCATAACAAAAGTTCTCATGCAGGAAGATTATATTGATTTATATTCAGAGAAGGAACATTTTTTAGTATTAGATAAAATAAAGTTCTCAGATCGGACGGGCTCCCGGACACTATTTGCAACTAGTGGGAGTAGTTCCATAATAGCGCTTGTATGCTCTGCGGAAAACCTGCGGCGAGTTGTATCCTACCATTTCAGCGATTTCATTTACCAGATGCCTGCCTTCTCTTATCAGCTGGAGAGCCTTCTCCATGCGAAGTTTTTCAACGTATTTTGAGAAGTTTTCACCGGTTTCCAGCTTAAACAGGTAAGATATATACACTTCCGTAATCCTGAAAACATTTGATATTGAAGAAAGCGAAAGCTGCGGATCGGTATACTGCTGGTCGATATATTTCTTTATTTGATTTATAAGCCTCCTGTTGCTTTTGCTCATTTCATCCCTGTTGCTAGCGGCAATTGCTATGAAAGCTTCCTTCAAAAGATAGAATGTTTGAATCAAATCCTCGCGTTTTTCAAGTTTTAACGCGATTTTATCCCTTAGTCCGAATATTTGTTTTGAATACCTGGCGGATTCATTAAAAACACGGATAAGCGTGGAGTTCATCGATTGCAATAAAGCAAAGAATGCAGAATTGCTATCAGGATTAAAAATATGTTTGTTCCTGCGCTCAATTTTCTCAAGCAATTCGGACAGGCCTTCCTTATTCCCGACATTAACCTGCGCTATAAGCTGTGATTCCAACTCAATTGGATAATAAAAACTTAGCTTATCTTCGCTTTTATTAAACCATTGCACCGTGTAGGACAGGTTTTTTTGCCTGTAGTTAATGGCAGTGTTGGCATTAAAAAAGCTCGACGGAATCTTCATAACATTTCTTGCAATATCACCGGAGAATGAAATACTGACTTTTGCACTTGAAAAGAGTTGTTCAACGATATGTTCGGCAACACTTTCCACATGCTTCACAACATCGGCATAGTTGGGCTGATTATAACTCAAAAGAAGAACAGTCCTCTCATAATCCAGGTTGTAGATTCCCTGCAAATTGCTGAAATTCTGCGAAATCACACCGTTTATCAATAATTTGCGGGCACTGATCTCCTCCAGGTTGCTGTTGGGATCCAAATCATTAATGGAAGCAATCAGTACAACGTAGAAGTTAGCGTCAAGCCGTATATTGATTTTTGAAAGGTTGTCATATACTTCCTCACTTGTGCGAAATCTGCCGAGCAGGAAATTATAGAATATCGACGTCTTAATTTCAGGAATTTGGCTGTCTAAAGCTTCCTGCATTTCCTGGTTGCTCTTGACAAGCCATGATATTTTGTACTCAAAATCACTATATGAAACTATATCATTCTTTTCCGAAAGAAGCGAAAATATGTTTGTGATAGGCTTTGTAAGCTTTGCTACGGACAGTATCAATAAAGCTCCTCCTGTAATTAATGATAACACTATCAGTATGCCTATGGAGTAGCGTATACCGGCCGTAGGCGCCAGAACATCTTTTTGCGGAATTGCCGCCACATAAATCCAGTTCCTGCTTTTATCATCCAAGTAAGTAACGAACATATCGCTGCCCTTGATATTCTGGCGGAAGTAACCGCTCTCGCAAGTGAAGCAATCAGTATTCACCGCCGGATTATCAATTCCCGAATTGTTATCGTATAGAATCGGGATCCCATTCTTCCCAAAAATGTATATGAAGCCTGAATCCTTGTAAGGTATATTGCTGAAAAGCTTCAGGAGGTACGCCTCGTCAAGGAAGATAAAAATTCCCCCGTCAATATCCCGGCTTTCCACCAGGGGAAGAGACTTTGCATACAGCAAGCTTTTTCGCGTGTGATTAAGCGATGTAACGTTCAGACTTGAATATATGTCATAATTGTGAGGCGTTGAAAGAATATTTTGATACCAGTCATCGAACGTCATATTGTCAATAGTGAAGTATGACGAATAATACCTGTCAATGAATAAAGCGTTAGTCGTAGAATCTATTAAAATATTGTTTTTCCCGGAATATACCTGGATGTTTTCTATAAGATCATTTGCAGTTGTCAGAGCTTTTAATTCTCCCTGTATTTTTAACATGTCAGTTGTGGTAGAACCGTCTCTCACCGGATTCACGGTCGTAAAAAACCTGTTGATGCTCGGACTGCTGCTTATATATGCAATCAGATTATCCATGTTGTCAAATGTTTTCTTTATGGTTTCGGCGCTGCTCTGCAAAACCGCCAGGTTCTTTTCATAGGTTTGCTGCTTTATAACTTCGGCACTCCAGTAATATATCGCAGTCATTACAAAGATAGGCACTACCAGTATAGGAAGCACTCTGATAAGGAAATATATATATACTTTATGCGCTTTACCTCTTTTATTTGTCCTTTCCATCTTTTGACAACCTCTTTCCTGCTGTAAACCGGCCATGAACACAATCTGGATCCGCCGCCAGAGGCTCAATCCCAAGTTAAACACTGTTTCCCTTGGCATTATCGATGGAAGCCAGGAACCATATCCCGATGGTAGCCATATGCTAGTTAAATTCTAGCACCATGGGCTTCTGCAGTAAAGAAACAATACTTAATCTGCTCGTTTGTAAATCGTTCCATAAGTTTTTGCATCGAATATGCGGATAGCGCCAACCTGGCGGTTCAGTTCTCATCCCTGTAGCTTGCCGGGCTTTTCCCGACGACGCTCTTAAATATGCGGCTAAAGTAAAACTGGTTGGGATAGCCTACGAGTTCGCCAATGTCCTTGACAGACAGTTCCCTATTATTCAAAAGAAGGTGTTTCGCCTGGTTTATCCTCAATGAAATAAGATATTTGGACGGATTTTCCCCGATATACTTCGTGAATATTTTGCTTAGATAATTTGATGAAAAATTGAAATTCTGCGATATTAAATCGAAGCTTATCTCCTGGGCATAGTGTTCTTTTATATATGCTTCGACCAGGTGGGCTATTTCTTTGGGCGAGTATGAATAATTATCCTTTAGCTGCAGTATATTCAGCCTGACGGCACTTCTTTGCGCATCAAGCGAAATCCGGATCCTGCTGAAAGTCTCAAGAAGTTCCTTCTCTTTCAGGGGCTTGAGCAGGTAATCGACGGCGTTAAATTTGATCGCCTGCTGTGCATACTTAAAATCGTCATAGCCGCTTACGACAATTTTCCTTATGTTAGGATGTCTTGAAGAAACGGCTTTCAAAAGCTCAAGACCGTCCATGACAGGCATGCGGATGTCAGTTACCAGGACATCGGGGGAATGGTTCTCAATCAACTCCATTGCGGCTTTCCCGTCTTCAGCGGTACCTACAACCTGAAACCCGATATTCATATTTGTTATTTTCTTTACAAGATTGCTTAGAATCAAGGGTTCGTCTTCTGCAATAATAACTTTGTATATTACTTTTTCTTCCATGTCCAATCACCCTCCTGCAGGCGGCCTAAATACTTCCGCCGACGATTACCACCGCGCCGCCGTTAATATTGTTTCCGACCTGAAAAATCATTTTGTCTCTGTAAGACAATTTCAACCGCATGAATATATTCAAAAGCCCCATGCCTTCCAGCTCAAGGCTTGGAAGAAGCCCGCTCCTTTCAATTTCTTCAATTCTTTCATTAATGGTTTTCAACCTTTCGGGATCAAAGCCGGTTCCATCATCCTCTACACTGACCTTCCAGTATGTCTCTCCTTTATGTCCGCATATCCTTATGTTCCAGGGCGGCTCCTTGTGGGTCGCGTATTTCAGGGCGTTTTCGACAAGGGGTTGTATCACAAGCTTGGGTATTTTTATGTCTTTCATTTCCTCATCTATTTCTATTGAATAAGATAGCTTGCTGCCATGCCGGAATTTCATGCATGAGAGATATTTCTCCGTATATTCGATTTCAGTACTCAGCTTTACAAGCGGTGATCTGTCGGAGGATATATACCGCAGCATGTCCGAAACATTTCCGCATAGCTCAACAATCTGTTCGCTAATTGATTCTTCAGCCATAATGCTGATAGTAGCCAGGGTATTATACAGGAAATGAGGATTCATCTGGGACTGCAACGCAAGCATTCTCGCCTGCATTTCGTGCTGATGCGAAAGCATCAGCTCTTCATGGGATTTCTTCAATTTTATATTCATCGTATGGAAGGCCCTGTTCAAATCCTCCAGTTCGCTCAAATTGGTATTAAGCTCAGCAGGTTCGGAAGCCACCGGCGATTCAAGGTTGAATGCCTTAATAGCCTTGCCAAGCCTGGCGATAGGCACTGTAATCTTCTTGGCCGCGAAAAAGGAGAATACTAATGCAAGCAGGAGAATTACAACCGCAACCAGCACTAAAACCCTGGTAAAATCAAAAACAGGAGAAAGGAGCTTGCTTTCGGATATCACGACAACCGTCGTCCAGCCCGTGTAATCTGAGTACTTGTAATTCAGCAGTTCCCTTTCATTGCTGAATGGATTATTTGCGGTTATGGAAGACGTCCGGTCCGGAATGGAATTTACCAGGTTGAAATAGTAGGAATCTTTCTCGGAATTGTTTTCTATCAAGGGGTAAATAATTGAGCCGTTCTTGTCATAAACATAAATGCGCGCTTCATCAGCGCTGTTTTGTACATTCCCGGCAATATTCTTAAAAATCTCGCTATAGTACTGCTTGACTTCCACAATGCCCTGGGGTGTATTGTAATTGTCAAAGTACATGCGGCACAGGGAAATAAAATACGGACTTCCGCTCTGTGTGGCGAACTTTGACAGTTCTTCATCCTTCATTGGTATGGTAATGTATTTCTTCCCGCCGTAATTCATAACTTCATTGAACCATGGCTTTTCTTCCAGAGATATATGCTGCTGCCTGTTATCGGTTCCTGTACCGAATACTTTGCCATTAAAGCCATAGAGGTATATCTGCTGAACCGGCCGGTTGGGGCCGATAATGGCAAAAAGCACATCAATAAGCTCCTTCGTGTTTTTGGTAGATGCAGCCTTTTCCTGGTTTTCGTCAGATAATGCATTGGTTGTATTATTCGGTTCGTTTATATAAGTTATAAACCGATCCTTGACGGTGCTCGAGTACAGGACGTTCATTGATACGTAATCCATCTTTTGTATTTCAATATCCAGCTTTTCGGAGGTTGAGGCCGAAAGGTTGGAAATAGCTTGAAATGCTTTATCCTTCAACAGGTTGGATACCCAAAAGTAAAAAAAGGAAACAAAAACGGCAAGTACCATTATAATAATCAGTGAATATGTTAAAAACAGGTTTGATTGAATTGACTTCGTTCTTTTTCTCACGGGTCCTCCCAAACTGAAAAGCCATATTTAAGCATATTTTAAGCAACCACCGCGATCGGGTTGGTTAAAACAGTATAAATAACATGCCATATTTATGCATGTTGATTTAGGAATAATTATAGTAAAGTGAAGTTGAGATGGACGACAAGTAAATTATACAGGAAGAACGGGTTGATGTCAAATCCCGGGAGCTTGTATTTTTGCTTGTCCGGAAAACCAAAATTTGAAGGAGGTTAATGAATGAGAAAGGTATTAGCTCTTATCATGGTTATTGGTTTGGTATGCAGCCTGTTCGCAGGATGCGGCTCAAAAGCCGCTGATCCGGGTGAAACGAAGACTGAACCGGCAAAGACTGAAGCGGCTAAATCAGAAGCTGCGCCGGAAAAGAAGAATGTGACATTATCCTATATGTCCAGCCAGGATTGGATTCAGAAGGCTGAACAGGACCTTGGCGCCAAGTTTGAACAGGAAACCGGCATTAAGGTGGATTACCAGATAGTTCCCTCCGATCAATACCCGAATCTTCTCACCACAAAGCTGAACGCGGGAGAATGCACCGACCTGTTCGGACACCAGAGCGGCAAGTTTGATATTGTATCGCTTCTGAACATTGAAAAGAACGGTGTGGACCTTTCCAATGAGGAATGGGCGCAGCGAATGGATCCCCTCGTTGCGGAACAATTAACCGTAAACGGTAAATTGTACGGAATGTGCATCAACGACAATTCAGGCGTCTGGGGAATCGCTTACAACAAAACAATATTCGAAAATCTTGGTTTGAATATACCGACGACATATGACGAATTCAAAGATGTCTGCCAGAAGATACTGGATGCCGGCATAACTCCTATTTATGAATGTGTATCCGATGGATGGCACCATGTACTCTGGTTCCCCGAGCTTGGAGGAAGATATGAGGAATTAAATCCCGGTCTTGCTGACAAGCTTAATAACAATGAAACCACATTTGCAGAAAACGCAACCATGCTGGAAGCTCTTACCCAGCTGCAGGAATTGGTCAAACTGGGATACATGGGCAAAAACTTTATGTCCAACACGTATGCCGATACCGAAAAGAACATGGCAAGCGGCAAATACGCAATGACAGTTTACAACCAGGGCTTGCCCGACCAGATAGAAAAGGCTTTCCCGGATGTAAAAGCGGACACCTTCGGCTTCTTTGTAATTCCCCTGGTTGACAACCAGATACTCAACGTCAATCCGGCAGGACCCTCCAAATTCATCTATTCAGGCTCAAAGAACATCGACGCCGCAAAACAGTATCTTGCTTACATAGCAAAGCCGGAAAACCTGCAGTACATGATAGACAACACGCCAAGATACATGACGCTGCCGTTCTCAGGGCTAAAGGACAAATACACCGGTGAAGTTAAAAAATTCTACAGCACATATACAAAACATGGAACAGTTTACCAGACGCAGATCAAATACCTGAATCCCCAGTGGATGGAAATTGGTAAAGACCTTTCCGCCATGTTTACAGGAGCAATGGAGCCTATAGACGTACTAAAGAGCATCGACAAGAGAAGAGCAGATTCTGCAAAAGCGGCAAAGGACCCGGCTTGGGCTAAATAAACCGAATCCTGTATAAATCGAGTAATAGCCCGGTATATCAGCCGGGCTATTGCTATAAGGCAGTGTAAATTACTTTTACTTAATGAAAGGAGAAGAAAGCCAAATATGAAAAACAGGATTTATCCGTTCTACTTTGTTATCGGAGCACTTGGCTTGTATCTTCTGTTATTCGTGGTTCCGGGCGTCATGGGTCTTTTGTATTCGCTTACCGATTGGAGCAGCTACAGTGAAGATATCAATTTTGTCGGCCTAGATAATTTCAAGATAATTTTTTCACCTGAAGAGCATTACTTTTCAGCTTTAGCCAATACAATTTGGTTTACTGTCGCTACGACGATTCTTAAGACCGGTCTTGGTATTGTATTCGCATTAATGCTTAATGAAGGCGTGTCATGCATGAATCTCCACAGGGGGCTTGTTTTCATGCCGTCAATACTTTCATTCATCATTGTGGGACTGATATTCAAATCAATATTGAATCCTGAAACAGGCCTTCTGAACGTATTTCTGAACAGTATCGGCCTGGGATTTCTTGCTCAGCAATGGCTGGTTGACCTGAGATTCGCCTTCAATTCGATTATTGCAGTTGATACCTGGAAAGGCCTGGGCTATATAATGACAATCATTCTGGCAGGCCTGCAGTCAATATCCCCTACTTATTATGAAGCTGCAGATATTGATGGAGCGCACTATTTCGGAAAATTAAGGTATATAACTTTACCTTTACTTATGCCTGCAATCACCGTGACGATTGTATTAAACATCCTGTACGGACTTAAGATTTTCGATTCGGTATACGTTCTGACTAACGGGGGGCCCGGCTATGCCACCGAAGTTTTATACACCACGGTATTCAAAGACTTCGGACTTGGAAGGTATGGCGTTGGCACCGCCATGTCAACGGTCCTGTTCCTGATGATGACGGTCATCGGATATTTCACCGTCAGGCTCCTTGACAGAGGGGAGGTTGAAGCCTGATGAAACAAAGAAATGTTTTATTGACCGTTATAAAAAACATAATTGTATGGATAATAAGCCTTGTTATGATGGTGCCGCTGCTGCTCATCCTTATAAATTCGCTCAAGGACAGGCATCAGGCAAGCTCCATGGGTATGGACCTGCCGAAGAAACTTCATTTTGAAAATTATCTAGTTGTAATCGAACAGGGAAAGCTTATAAGATCATTTTTCAACAGCATGTTTTATGCAAGCGCTGCCATAGTAATTGCCATAATCCTGACATCAATGGCAGCTTATGTGCTATCAAGGAATAAAACCAGGTTCAACAGGTTTATATACTTTTTTATCATTATGGGCCTGGCAATGCCTGTTAATTTTGTATCATTAATGAAGATCATGCAGATAACCCGTCTTAACAATACGCAAATCGGGATAGTTTTATTGTACGCTGCGATTGAGGTGCCCGTAAGCGTATTCCTGATTTACGGCTTCATCGGCGCCATACCTCTCGAACTGGACGAGGCAGGAATTCTGGACGGATGTGGTCCGCTAAAACTGTATTTCAAAATCATAATGCCGCTGCTTAAACCTGTTCTTGTGACGGTGGCAATACTGACATTCATGGATGCATGGAACCAGTTTACATTCCCCCTGTATTACCTTAACAGTGCGTCAAAATGGCCTATGACGCTGGCCGTATATAATTTCTTCGGACAGTTTTACAAAGAGTGGAACCTGGTAAGCGCCGATATTATACTAACGAGTTTGCCTGTATTAATTATCTACCTGCTTGGACAAAAATACATTATTTCAGGAATGACCGCAGGTTCTGTCAAGGCATGAAAACAGCCAGCCGAACGAAACGGTGAAATTAACATTTAACACGGAGGTATTACTGTTGAGACCAAACGAAAATGTTAACGATAGCCCGTGGGTAGTAACGTTTTCTCCGGAAGATACCCTTGAGGATAAGCTAAAAAAAGCGGCTCATGTAAAACCAAGCAAGGCGCAGCTTGATTGGATGGAAAAAGAATATATCGCTTTCATACACTTCGGCCCCAATACTTTCAGCGGAAGGCAGTGGGGAACCGGGCAGGAGGACCCGTCAAGCTATGCCCCGGAAGCTCTCGACCCCCGGCAATGGGTAAGGGTATGCGCCGAAGCAGGTATGAAAATGGTTATATTTACTGCCAAGCATCATGATGGTTTTTGTCAATGGAATACCGATACAACGGATTTTTCAACCAGGAATTCATCAATAAATATGGATATTGTTGAAGTTTTACATGAGGAATGCGCCGGGCATGGAATTGATCTTGGCATTTATCTTTCCCCGTGGGATATGAACCAGAGAGATCGCGGATTATGGGGTACTGAAGAGTATAACGGATATTTCCTTGCACAATTGCAGGAATTATTAACCCGGTACGGACATATAGGCGAAGTCTGGTTTGACGGCGCATGCGGCGATTATAAGATATGGAAGGCTGTTCCTTCCTATCAGCCCGAAAAATGGTACGACTATATCGAGTCTGTTCAGCCGGATGCAGTAATCAGGGTGTATGATCCTTACTATTTTGCCACCGAAGAAAAATGGAAAGAAATAAAGGAAGGCAGAGCCCTGCTCACCTGGCGCGGGAAAGCCGTGCGCTGGGTTGGAAATGAAGGAGGCCAGAGCCGGAAGGATGAATGGTCCGTACAGCCTGTGTTTGACAGGGCAATAGCTGAAAATGCCACATGGCCTGATTTGGGTGAAGAAAAATATTACAGGGATGCAGTCGGCGCCGTCTGGTACCCGCTGGAGGTAAATACCGTCGTTCTGAACCAATGGTTCTGGAATGCCGAGACCTCCTTTACAAGAAGCCTTTCCGACCTTATTGACGTTTACTATAATTCGATAGGAAACAACGGCGTGCTTCTTTTAAATATCAGCCCTGATAACAGGGGATTGATTCCTGATGACCAGGTAAAGCGCCTGATGCAATTGAAAGCTTTCGTAAAAGACACATTCAGCACCAACCTGGCGCTTGGAGCAGCTGTTAGTGCGACTTCGGAAGCGCCCGGCCATAAGCCCGGGTTTATCCTGGATAACGATAAAACGACATACTGGACTACTGACGGAAAATGGGACATCTATAACAGCAAAGCTTCCGTCATATTTGACCTGGGAGAAGCCAAGACTTTTGACAATGTGCTTGTGCAGGAATATATCAGGGAGGGTCAAAGAGTTGCGGAATGGAGCCTTGAAGCTTGGATCGGGGATTCGTGGAAGGAATTGGTCCATCATAAAACCATCGGTTATAAGAACATAAAGCGCTTCGACACCGTCACTACCGGCAAAGTCAGGCTGAATATCCTGCGAAGCTGGGACAAGCCGATGATATGCAACTTTGGCTTATACCTTTCATGTATTCCCGAAGAAGCTGCCGAAGCGAATGATACTGTGCTGAAAAGGCTCGAACCCGATTATTTAGACCAGACTGAATTGTTACCCGGGTTAACTTACACTTATTATACCGGGGGTATTCAATCTGCGGCATTAATTGAATCCATATTCTCGGTAAAACCCGTAAAGAGCGGCGTAATCGATACATTCAGCATCGAGTCCGCGCAGGCGACTATCGGGTATTCATTTTCTTATGCAGGGTATATAAAGGTTCCGGTTGACGGCATATATACGTTCAGGCTTGAGAGCGCCAACGGCAGTGTATTGTTTTTAGGAAAGAAATTATGCGTTGACAATGACGAGCCGCATGATATAAAAGCCGTCGAAAGGAAAATTGAACTGAAATCAGGCTATTATCCGATAAAGGTCCTTTATACAAGCTTCAGGCAAAAAGGAATGCTGAAATTCAGCTGGAGCGGCCCAGGGTTTGAAATGAAAGAAATTGAAGCGGACAGCCTCTGTCACAAAGCGTAAAGACTATAGAGACGCCGGATAAAAAATCGAAAAAGAGACTGGCGGGAGGTGAAAGCAGAGCATGTTATATTGCATGAATAACCATATGTAAGCAGATTGGGAAATCTAAACGGAATGGAGGTTGAGATTAATATGATGAATGGTAAACCAAGAAAACTTAAGAAAGCTTTAACTCTGCTTTTGGTGTTCACGTTTATAGCTCCCATGCTTGTTATGGCGCCCGTTAATAATGAAGTGCGGGCAGCTTCGGCAACCCCTATATTCAACCCGGATTACAGTGAATTGATCGGAAGGTCCGATCTTACTTATAATGGAAGAATTACGACCGGTACCCAGGGAATGCCCGTGGCGAACGGGAGGTTCGGCGGGCCTGTGTGGCAAAGCAGCGAAAACACGCTAAGCATGCAGTTAAACCACACGGATACCTTCATGTTCAACGATGCGTCCGCGGCTTCCAAAGATCATGTGAATTCCGGCGGCGGCGCTTTGGGAAGGGTTCACGTGGGATTTGGGCCAGGTTCTGTTTTCAACAGCGCCACGCAAAACCGCTTATCCTTGTATGACGCCAGGCTTAGCATTATCGGCGCCGGAGTCAATGTCAACGTAATCCCCGATATGAACTCAAACGTCATAGCGATACAAATAACGGACAATCGCGCCTCTCCCCAGCCGATCACTATTGATTTGACAATGCTGCGTGACGCTAACCAGGTATGGGGGGCTCATACCGCGGTTTCCACTCTCTCCACCCACTCGGACAACAAAACGATCGTTCTGGAACAGGTTATTCAGGAGCCATGCGATACGGGCATAACGGTTAATGATCATTACGTAAATACAGCCGTTGCGGTAACCGTACAGGGCAGAAATGTTTCATCAATATCAAACAGCACAGTTGGGAACCGTACAGCGCGCAGACTGAATTTGCCCGCGCAAAACGGCACCTTCACCATCATTATCGGCGGCGACTCGACAATGAGCAGAACGGTGAGCGCAAAAAATAACGCAATAGCGTACGCGGTGAATTCCCCGACCTATGACAATATATATAACTCCAGCAAGGCATGGTGGAGCAGCTTCTGGAGAAGATCATACGTCTTCTTGCCTTCGCGGCCGAATTTTGAACAGCGCCGCAATTATTACATGTATCTTGCAGCCATTTCCAACAGGGGCAATTACCCCTCCAAGTACAACGGCGGTATCTGGATCGGCGAGGAGGATCGCAGGGACTGGGGCAGCTTTTACTGGAACTGGAACCAGGATTCCCTTTATCAGCCCCTGATGGCTGCCGGCCATATGGACTTGCTGGATCCGATGTTTAGAATGAGGGAATCAAGTTTTGGACAATACCAGGTCCACGCAAGCCAAATGTGGGGCGCAAGCGGTATTTACATCGGCGAAACAGCCGGGATCCTGGGCTGGGAAACACTGCCTGCGGCTATAGCCGACTCCGTCCGAGCATATTATACTTTCAGTTCCGGCACTCGCTCGCAAGAATTTACAGATATGACCATGAGAAGAAACAGGTATCTTCCTGTATGGAACTGGAACATTTTTGGCGCCAGCAATAACCAGGCAAGCTTCGTAACGCATACCATGATGGCCACACAAGAAACAGCCGAGTATTACTGGCAGAAATACTGCCACACAAAGGACCTTAACTGGCTGCGGGACCACGCTTATCCTTTCATCAGGGGCGCGGCGGAGCTTTACCGCACTTATCCCGGTTTCAGAAAAGAGGCCGACGGCAAATACCATTTTTATAATACAAACCTTCACGAGCATATCTGGGCAGGTAAAGACGTCATTGACGATCTGGCCATGGCAAGGGGCGTCTTTGCGGTTGTGATCAAGGCTTCGGAACTGTTGGGAGTAGACGCGGATATGCGCCCGCTGTGGGCGGATTGCCGGGACAATCTCGCACGCTATCCATTGCGCTCGGATCCAGGCGCTCTGTGGGCAGCGAGTACAAATCCGGCGCTGGCTTCGCAACTTGCCACAAGTGAGCCCGCATTCGCGCAAGGCTTGAGCCCCGCGTTCTTTATAAGGGATTTGCACGGAACGGAAAGCCCGATTTTCAAGATGCTTGAAAAGTATGACCTGCTGAACCTGGAAACAAGGGATCAGGGTCTTGATGGCGGCAATTGGGCAATTGCACTCAACACTTACCTGCATTCTCCCGGGTACATGAATCAAGTTATAAACAATGTAGTAGACAGAAACGGGTCAAGCCGCTTTCATATAGACGCCGCCAAACTTGGGCGCGCCGATGATGTAGCCAAAATTCTGGATACGCAGTATGGCGTGTTCACCATAAATGGCGTATACCCAAACCTGCTTTTTGACCAGGGAGATTATTATTCGGCGGAAGGCTACGGAACGTTTTCCGCTGCGATCCAGGAAGCTCTCAATCAAAGCCTTAGTCCAACACCTACCGGCGACCCGGTGATACGTGTGTTCCCGGCATGGCCTACAGCGTGGGACGCGAAGTACAAACTGCATGCCAAGGATGGTTTTGTAGTTTCCTCATCCATGAAATCGGGTGATATCCAGTACGTGGAAATCGATTCGCAACTCGGAGAAGTCTGCCGCATAAGAAACCCGTGGAATTCCAATGTTGTGCTGTACCGCAACGGGGTACAGGCCGAAACTATAAACTCTTCGATAAATGCTTTAATTACATTTAATACAGGTATAGGCGAAAATATCGTTTTGGTAAGGCAGGGTACAACGCCTGACATGTACAGGACCTCCAGCCTGTCTGAAGAACCGGGTACGAGGCTTGAGGCCGAAAACGCAGCCCTGTCGGGCGGAGCGGCAATAAACAATGATCATCCCGGTTACTCAGGCACGGGTTTTGTCGACGGCTACTGGAACGTAGGAGCTACCACCACCTTCAGCGTATCTGTTCCTTCATCAGGCAGCTATAACGTGGATTTGAGATATTCGGCAGGCAACGGCGCCAGAACCGTCAGCATATATGTGAACGGCGTCGACGTAAAACAGACCAGCCTGCCGGGAACGACCGACTGGGATACATGGGCGAATAAAACGGAGACCCTGGTATTGAATGCCGGGACAAATACAATCGCCTACAAGTACGATCCCGATGACAGCGGATGGATCAATCTCGACTATATTACCGTAAACCCGGCTTCAACAAAGCTTGAGGCCGAAAACGCAACCTTATCGGGCGGAGCAGCAATAAACAATGATCATCCCGGTTATTCAGGTACTGGTTTTGTCGACGGTTACTGGAACGTAGGAGCTACCACCACCTTCAGCGTATCCGTCCCTTCAGCAGGTAGCTACAACGTGGATTTGAGGTATTCGGCAGGCAACGGCGCCAGGACCGTCAGCATATATGTAAACGGCGTCGACGTAAAACAAACCAGCCTTCCGGGAACAGCCAACTGGGATACATGGGCGAATAAAACGGAGACCCTGGTATTAAATGCCGGGACAAACACCATTGTCTACAAGTATGATCCCGATGACAGCGGATGGATCAATCTCGACTATATAATAGTAAAACCAGCTTCCCAGGGTTATGTAAAAATCCGGAATGTTTTCAGCGGCCTGTACATTGACGGAATGGGCCGTACAGCCAACGGCGCCGATGCGTCACAATGCGCCGGCAGTACGGATCCCAACCAGCAGTGGCTGATAGAGAGCGCCGGGGATTACGTGATGATTAAAAACCGCTCAACAGGCTTGTATCTGGACGGCATGGGCTATACTGCCAACGGATCGGTTTGCGGTCAATGGTCTTACAGCGGTAGTCACAACCAGCAATGGACGATAGAGGACATGGGAAGTTATGTTAAATTTAAAAACCGCGCTACCGGGTTGTACCTGGACGGTATGGGTTATACCGCCAGTGGTTCAAATTTGTGCCAATGGAGCAACAGCAGCAGTTCGAACCAGCGGTGGCTTATAGAGTAACGCCTCCAGCAAATATTATTAGTATTATTTGAATATTCACCGGCAGCCCTTTTCATTGTGGACTTGAAAAGGGCTGCCTCTTTTTTACATTACTCTTTTACATTACTTTTACAAGCAGTCTAAATTAGTATTTCGTATCAAATTGCCAAGGTTTTCCGCCAACCAGGGCGCCGCCGTCAACGTTAAACAAGTGCCCCGTCATATAACTGGAAGCATCGGAAGCAAGCAGCAAAAGCAATCCCACCAGTTCCTCGGGATTGCCGGGACGCTCCGCGGCAATTCGCTCCCGCAGGTAATTGGCACGATGCTCGTTTTCCCAGGTTACTTTTGTCAACTCGGTAAGGATATGTCCCGGAGCGATACAATTTGCCTGTATGTTGAATTTCGCCCATTCTATCGCCATCGAACGCGTCAATGCGGCAACGGCGCTCTTGGTTGCTCCGTAAACGGAAACGCCGCCCAGCATGCTCGTGCTGTTATAAGAACCGATGTTGATGATCTTCCCGCCAGTATGCCGCATTGATTCGCGGACAACCTCCTGGGTCAGGAAAAACACCCCTTTCAGGTTAATATTCATAATGCGGTCATACGTGCTCTCTTCAACATCCAGGAACCCTTCCCTCTTGTTGATGCCCGCGCAATTAACAAGGATGTCGATACGGCCATATTCCTTCAGCACCTCTGCCACGCAGGAACGTATGGAATTCAAATCGCCGACATCCAGGTACAGCGCCTTGTGATTCCCCGGGGGAATCTGCCCGATAAGCCTGTCCAGGGATTCCATGGATATATCCGTCATGGCCACGGTTGCTCCTGCTCCGGCAAGTCCTTTTGTCAGCGCGCTCCCTATGCCCCCTCCTGCTCCCGTTATCAGAGCAATCTTACCTTCGAGAGAGAAAATCGTTTTTAAATAATTTCCAACGTCCATTTTTACAACCCCATCTCCTGTATTTTCTTTACTATACTATTCATGTATGTATTTTCCATGAAATATCAGGTCATATGTTGTAATACAACTTCGGAAGTAATTACAGTTTATTACAGAATAATTATTATGTCAATAGAGTTTTCTTATTTCTTTAATACCCGTTGAATTGCCGTTTTTGAGGCGCATATCAATTGTTTGACTTAGCAATGTAATTATTGACAAAACAATTAATATATTATATGATGTATTACAAGCGAATTAATTTGTTAATGGCAATAATAGCGTCAGGGTTATTTCGCATCGGTTCTTATAATATTAAATATATGAAAGGAAGATCGAATTGAAGAGAATAGGTTTTGTAGGACTCGGTATTATGGGCAAGCCAATGTCGAAAAATTTGCTTAAAGCCGGTTATTCACTGGTTGTCTACGATGTCAGGCAGGAACCGGTTGATGAACTGGCAAGCTGCGGAGCCGTCCCTGCGAAAAGCGGCAAGGAAGTTGCAGCTGCAAGCGATGTCATCATAACCATGCTGCCGAATTCCCCCGACGTAAAAGCTGCTGTGCTGGGTGAAAACGGCATACTTTCCGGTATGCGTCCCGGATCAATACTCATAGATATGAGCTCTATCGCACCCCTGGCATCCCAGGAGATTTGCGCCGCTGTCGAAGCAAAGGGCTGCGAAATGCTTGACGCGCCGGTAAGCGGAGGCGAGCCGAAGGCTATCGACGGTACGCTGTCCATCATGGTAGGAGGCAAAAAGGAAGTCTTTGAAAAAGTAAAGGACATATTGCTGGCAATGGGTGCGTCAGCCGTGCATTGCGGCAGCATTGGAGCAGGCAATACCACAAAGCTTGCCAACCAGGTAATCGTCGCATTGAATATCGCGGCGGTCAGTGAAGCCCTTGTTCTCGGCAAAAAAGCCGGAGTCAATCCCGAAGCAATATACCAAGCTATCCGGGGAGGCTTGGCGGGCAGCACCGTTATGGATGCCAAGGCTCCCATGATGATGGATGGCAACTTCAATCCCGGTTTCCGCATAGAGCTGCATATTAAAGACCTCAACAATGTGCTTGAGACAGGGCACAGCGTTGGCGCTCCCCTGCCCCTGACTTCCTACGTGATGGAAATGATGCAGTGGCTTAAGTCCAACAATAAGGGAGGACAGGATCACAGCGCGCTCGTACAATACTACGAAGCGCTCGCGGGTACTGATGTCCGCAGGTAGCAAATATCTGACTGCAGCAGGTGTTTGCACCTGGGAGGTTTCCTAATTCAAATTGCTTTGTTTCATTGAGGTGGTGTAACTTGAGTGGCATTGACGAATATACAAAAGAGAAATATCAGCAATGAGGTATATGAGCAGTTTATGAACGCGATCGCTTCCGGCGAGTGGGCTCCCGGCAGCAAGATACCTTCGGAAAACGAATTGGCGGCCACCCTGGGCGTAAGCAGGATATCGGTACGCAGTGCGCTTCACAGGCTGGCAAGTCTTGGACTGGTGGAAAGCAGGCAGGGCGAAGGCACTTTCGTTTGCGAAGTATCAGGCGAGCAGTACCTCAACAACCTGGTGCCAATTATCATGCTCAGCAAGCCCGACCTGAAGCATCTTCTCGAGTTCCGCATGATATTCGACTGCGAAATGGCCGGACTGGCAGCCATGCGCGCTGATGACGAGACGATACAAAAGCTTAAGGACAACCTGGCCCATCACAGGCAGCTTGGCAATGACACGAAGGCTGCTGCCGAGTGTGATCTGGAGTTCCACTACCTGATTGCAAAAGCATCCGCCAACCCGCTCCTGGTAAAAATCTATATGATATTGAAGGATATTTTTCTTGCCGGGCTTTACGATATTATAGCAGTAATGGGCACCACAAACGCTTTCTATTACCACAAACGGATTATCGACTGTATTGAGGCCAGGGACAGCGAGCGCGCCAGGGCGGTGATGCGTGAACATATCATTGATACTATTGAAGCGGCCTTAAACCAAAGGAAGGATTCCGATTAAAAATCCTTTAATGCATGTACAAGGAAGGAGTAATACAATGGCAGTCTGCGATATAGCATTTTTAAAAGAAAAAGCAAAAGCGATCAGGCACGACATAATCGACATGGTAGGTTGCGAAAAAGGAAAAGTGGGACACCTTGGCGGTTCCTGTTCCATAGCGGATATTGTGGCTGTGCTCTACTTTCATAAAATGAAGCATGATCCGGCCAATCCCCGGTCGGAAGACAGGGACCGTTTTTTGCTCAGCAAGGGCCACGCGGCGCTTGCCCAATATGCCGCCCTGGCAGAATGCGGCTACTTCTCCAGAGAACACTTGAAAAAGGTAAAAGAATACAATTCCATATTGCAAGGCCATCCCGACATGACTAAAACGCCAGGAATTGAAGCCAATACGGGCTCGCTTGGCCAAGGCCTTTCCATTGGGCTTGGAATGGCTCTCGGTTTGAAGAGCAACGGAAGCAAGCGCAAGGTTTACGTAATTCTCGGCGACGGTGAATTAGCCGAAGGCCAGGTCTGGGAAGCCGCCATGGCGGCAGCCAATTACCATGCCGACAACCTTATTGCCATCGTTGACCACAACAAGGTCCAGGCAACCGGAGCTATTAAGGATAGAATGGACATAGGCGATGTAAAATCAAAATGGGAGGCTTTCGGCTGGAATGTAATCGAGATTGACGGGCACGATATGGAGAGTATCTGCAATGCCCTTTATGAAGCCGATAAAAGTTCGGAAAAGCCTGTATTGATCCTGGCGAATACCATAAAGGGCAAGGGCGTTCTTTTCGCCGAAGGCAGGGCCGAGTTCCACAACGGTCCGCTGACGCCCGAACAGTTCAAGCAGGCGCACGAAGACATAGACCGTATGTTATAAACAAAGAAGCAAGACATTTCAGCAAAGCTGCGATAGGGAGGTTTTTTATGATACAGTTGCATAATCAGCGCGTTGCTTATGGCGAAACCCTGGTGGCCCTGGGAAGGGAAAATCCGGACATTGTAGTGTTGGAAGCCGATTTGGGCAAATCCACGCAGGGTATATTGTTTCAACAAGCATATCCCAACCGTTTTTACGAGATGGGTATTGCCGAGGCGAACATGGCCGGCGTTGCCGCAGGCCTTTCACTAACGGGCAAAATTCCTTTTATTGCGTCCTTTGCCGTATTCAGCACGGGCCGTTGCTATGATCAAATACGGACGGCCATCTGCATTCCGGCGCTTAATGTTAAAATATGCGGTTCAAGCGCAGGTTTATCGGACGCGGGAGACGGCTCAACGCACCAGTCTGTTGATGACGTGGCATTAATGAGAGTGTTGCCGAATATGCAGGTGTTCTCCCCTGCCGACGCCATCGAGACTGAAAAGATAGTCCGCTACATGGCTGAAAACAAAGGTCCCATGTACATTCGCATCAACCGTAACGATCTGCCCGACTGCACAAACCCGGATGAAAAATTCATACCCGGAAAGGTATATCCCCTCCGACAAGGAAAGGATGCAGTCGTTTTTGCCACGGGCGTTATGGTTTCCAAGGCCCTGGAAGCCGCAGACGCACTGGAGAAGGAAGGTTGCTCGGTCATGGTTGTCAATGTCCCCTCGCTGAAGCCTATTGACAGCGATGCGGTTTTGAACATTTGCAAGGATTTCAGCACGGTGGTTACCGCAGAAGAACACTCGGTTATCGGCGGGCTTGGAACTGCCATTGCAAGCATTCTTGCCGAAAAACAGCCCAAGAAGGTCAGGATGGTCGGTATACAGGACAAATTCGGCACTTCCGGGCAAGATTACGAAACGCTTCTCGAGGCTTACGGACTCACCTCAAAAGCCATTATGGATGCGATTCGCGCTTGCTAGGCATTACCGGCATTACCGGGCGGAGCACTAAGGTTTTTATCCCGCGGACTCCTTTTCCCGTCATAAGGAATTACTAGAGAAAAATCTGTTCCCATAATAAACCTCTACCAACTTCCAACGGCGGGAAAGTCTCATTTGAGAGTTCTATCAATTGGTTCCATCAATTGATAGAACTTTTTTATTGATTTACAGCGCCTGTTTACCGCCCGTCATTATTGCAATTTTTTTATATTTATAGCTTAATTTAATTGAATACATTAATGCAATTATGTATAATTTAATTATTTAAAAAGAACGCGTGACTTTTTACATACTTGTACCAGGAGTGATATGTATGAACATAATAACCGGAGGAGTTACGGCCCCTGAAGGCTTTTTCGCCACGGGGGTGGCTTGCGGCATTAAAAAGGACGGAAAAAAAGACCTGGCAATTGTCTGTTCGGAAGATAGCGCAGCCGCGGCAGGCGTTTTTACTTTGAATAGAGTAAAAGGTCATTCTTTGCAATTAACCATGGATCATATAAAAAACGGGTATGCCAGCGCGATTGTCATAAACAGCGGAAATGCCAATGCCTGCGTTGGTGAACAGGGCTACCGGGACGCATTGGAAATTGCGGAAATAACGGCAGGACTTCTTGAATGCAGCCCGCAGGAAATACTCGTCGGGTCTACCGGGGTAATAGGAAAACCGCTGAATATGGATGCGATACGCCCGGCGCTGGAAACGCTTGTCAGCAGCATGGATCCCAACGGAGGGCGCGACGCGCTGGAAGCAATAATGACAACCGATACGATGTTCAAGGAAATAGCCATAGAGCTTGAGATTCAGGAAACCAGGGTTGTAATAGGCGGAATGGCAAAGGGCTCGGGTATGATTCACCCCAACATGGCAACTCTTATCGGCGTAATTACGACAGATGCCAACATATCGAGAAAACTCCTGGATAAAGCCCTCAGGGAAGTGGTCGAAACAACTTTCAACAGGGTGAGCGTGGACGGGGATACCAGCGTATGCGACATGGTTGTCATCCTGGCTAACGGGATGGCCGATAATGCCGGGATTATACATGAAAATGAAGATTACGAGCAGTTCAGAAAAGGGCTGGAATATGTTTGCGCACACCTGGCAAAGCTTATCGCCAAGGATGGCGAAGGGGCGACAAAACTGATAGAAGTAGCGGTCGAAGGGGCAGGCAGCCCGGCAGACGCATACAAGGCGGCATCCGCCATTGCAAAATCGCCTCTGGTAAAAACCGCCATATTCGGCGAGGATGCGAACTGGGGAAGAATAATGACGGCAGCCGGGTACTCGGGAGCTGATTTTGATCCGTTATATGCCGATATATATATAGGCAGCCTTTTAGTGTGCAAGAACGGATGCGCGGTTGATTTTGACGAAGCCGAAGCAAAGGATATCCTCAGGAAGAACGAGATAAAGCTTTTAATCAAGCTGAACAAAGGCGTTTACTCGGATCATGTATGGACCTGCGATTTTTCATACGATTATGTTAAAATCAATGCCAGCTACCGTTCATAACAGTTGACTTTTAGCAATGCAATGATTTAAACGCAGGGAGGGGTTTGTGTGGGTACCAGGCAGTTCGTGGTTTTTCTGGCCAATAAAGAGGAATTCGGCCTGGATATTGAAAAAATAAGCAGTATCGAAGCAATGCAGGATATTGCCAAAATACCGAACTCACCGGACTATATCGAGGGAGTGGCAAACCTGCGCGGCAAAGTCCACACCATTTTCAACCTGAGAAGACGGTTCAATATGCCCTTCACAGGGTTCGACGAAAATGCCAAGATAATAATTACAAATACGCCGGGTTTATTTGTTGGCTTCACTGTCGATGAAGTGCGCGAAATAGTCAAGATGGAAGACGATAATACGGAACCCGTTCCAAAGGACGTTTCCCCTTCAATAGGCAGATTCCTGAGCGGGGTCTGCAGGGTCGGCAGCAGGCTGGTCAAGATGCTGGACCCGGAAAAAATCTTTATTATATCCTGACGCCTATGATATGCAAAAAACGTATGTAGGCCGGTTCAAAATCCATGAGCCTGTAGAAATCCGTATCAAAAGTATGGGCAGCAATCAGGATATTGTCAAGGCTCGGCGGGTTTCCTATACTCACAATCACAGGCGAATGATCGAAGCTTTTGCTGTCACGGAACGACAACTGCGCTATATCTCCGGGCTCTACCCCGGTAAAGTCCGTCTCCTCGGCAAAAGGTCCGGATCCCTTGTTGTTGACCAGGAAATTGTAAAGGTAATTTACGCCGGTCCATGACGCCGTCCTGTTATACGAGTTGATATAGTACCATCCAAATACCGGCGTGTAATTCATAATGCCGCTCCCGGCAAAAATGCACTGGGAAGCAAAATTTGTGCAGTCCCCGCCAAGGTTTTCAAAATCAAGGTAAGCTGGGTTTCTTGCATAAGCCCATTTGTGGGCGTACTGCATCGCCTTTGCCCTGTCGTACGGCTTTACCGTTTTATTCCTTTCCACACCGAAATAGTACATGCTTCACCTCTTTACATGCACATTGCAGCACGGGAATAGCTGGAATATATTTATATACTCATTTTATGTGTCACGAAATAAAAAAATGAAAATTCAAGCGTATAGGCGGCTTGCCGCTCTATACGCCGATACCTGTCCCCCTTCCCCCGGAAAGCAAACCGGGGGAACGGTTTCTGCCGGTTTAGTCAGGCAGAACCGCTCCCCCGGCCTGCTATATGGTGTCTTTCTTGCTTGCGCCAGATACGTTAATCCAGTATGTACCCGTTCACGATTGTCTCAAGCATCTCCTGCCTGCCCGAGGCAATAGCGACCTTGTCAAGCTTCAACACATACTCTTCCAGTTCTTTGAATCCAACCTTGCCATCGACGATATCCTTGCCGATGCCGGTGTTGTAGCTTGAGTACCTTTCCGCTATGAACTTCTCGATTTTGCCGTCCTCGATCATCTTCGCCGCCGTCTTCAAGCCTTTTGCAAAGGCGTCCATTCCTGCAATATGCGCATAGAACAAATCGACAGCTTCAAAAGATCCTCTCCTGACCTTGGCGTCAAAGTTCAGGCCGCCTGTCGTAAAGCCTCCCATTTTAAGCACTTCATACATTGCAAACGTGGTCTCGTAAATATTTGTCGGGAATTGATCCGTATCCCAGCCGAGCAGCAGATCACCCTGGTTGGCGTCGATGCTTCCGAGCATCCCGTTTATGCGCGCCACCCTCAGCTCGTGCTGGAACGTATGCGCTGCCAGTGTCGCATGGTTCGCTTCGATATTGAGCTTGAAGTACGGGTCGAGGCCGTATGTTTTAAGGAATCCTATCACAGTAGCGGAATCGAAATCATACTGATGCTTTGTTGGCTCCTTTGGTTTGGGTTCAATCAGAAACTGGCCTTTAAAACCTATCTCCTTCGCATAATCCGCGGCCATCCGGAGGAAACGCGCCATATTGTCAAGCTCCAGCTTCATATCCGTGTTAAGGAGGGTTTCATAGCCTTCCCTGCCGCCCCAGAAAACATAGTTCTGTCCACCCAATTCAAGGGTGATTTCCATTGCCTTTTTTACCTGGGATGCCGCATATGCGAATACATCGGCATGTGGTGACGTCGATGCGCCGTGCGTGAATCTCGGATGTCCGAATGCATTGGTAGTGCCCCATAACAGCTTCACACTGCTTGTTTTCATGCGGTCCTTGATTACCGCAACGATCTCGTCAAGCCTCTTGTTCGTTTCCCTCAGGTTGTCCGCCTCGGGAGCGATGTCCCTGTCATGGAAGCAAAAGAACGGTATGCCAAGCTTTTCGCAGAACTCAAAATTAGCTTCAACCTTGCGTTTTGCCAGTTCCATCTTGTCGGTCACACCGTCCCATGGCCTGACAGCGGTTCCGGTCGGTCCGAACGGGTCCGTTCCCGTTCCCTGGAACGTATGCCAGTAAGCAACGGCAAACCTCAGGTGGTCTTCCATTCTTTTGCCGGCAACCACCTCATCAGGGTTGTAATACTTGAAAGCCAACGGGTTGTCGGATCCTTTCCCTTCGTATTTTATCTTTCCGATACCTTTGAATATTTCGGCCATACTGAATACCTCCATTCATTTATAATATTTGATATTATTTCAGGCCTTTGCCAAATCGCCGGGGTATACGCTTTAAATATTGCATGGCAAAAACCCGTGATTCGTTATTCTCATTGCGCTACCCGCCGAACAGAATTTTCAGCGGTATGATCGCCGCGCCCAGCGTGGACGACCTCTCGCCCATCCGGGACATAATGATTTCCACGTTGGAAGCTGGCTTCTTCAATGCCCGGCGGTCCACCTCGTCCCTGATTATATTCATCACCATGCCTCCATACTTGGTAAAATCCTTTCCCAGCACGATTTTTGAAGGATTCAACATGTTTACAATCCCCGACAGCGCAATGCCAAGATACATCGCAGCTTCATCCAGCAAGCCTTTCGAAACCGCATCCCCGTTCATTGCGGCATTTACAATATCATCAAACGTTATGTCCTCTGCGCAGCCGGTTTCATTCAGGGTTGAAACTGCGCCTCTTTTGAGCAATTTTCTTGCTTTTTCCACTATCCTCCCGGTAGATGCAAAGGTCTCAAGGCAGCCGCGGTTGCCGCATCCGCATTTCGGCCCGTCTTCATCCACCACTATATGCCCGACTTCACCGGCACTGCCGCTCGATCCCCTGTAAAGGCTCCCGTCCGTAAATATGCCCGCGCCGATACCCGATTTAATGTTGACGCACACGAAATCGCTTACGTCCCTGCATTCTCCTATCCAGTCCTCGCAAATCGCAGATGCCATTGCTTCGTTTTCAATATAGACCGGAATATCCAGGCGCTTTTCAAGCATACCTTTGATGTCCGCTTCCTTCCAGCCCAGGTTCGGCGCAAGTATGACCATGCGTGACGTAACATCAACCAGGCCCGGTACCGATATCCCGACGCCCAGCAATTTCCCCGCATCCATGGAGCGTGTTTCCGCTATGCCGGATACAATCCCCGCTATGGCCGAGACTGCCGCTTCCGGAGTGTTTGCTTCCATTGGCGCCGTGCCTTCGTGTACCACCCTGCCCGTAATATCCATCAGGACAAACAATATATTGTCTACTTCGATGTCAATACCTACGGAATAATACGAATCCGGTTTCAGTTCCAGGAGTACGGGTCTTCTTCCGCCCTTTGACTCGCCTGTGCCTGTTTCGTAAATGTATCCTCTATCGATCAGCGAAGAAACGATAACGCCTGTTGCGGTGGGCGACAATCCCGTCAATTTGGAAAGATCCGACCTCGATAACGCTTTTTTAACCCTTATCAGGTCAAGGATGCCTTCCTCGTTATAAGCTTTTAGGAATTTACTGTTGCCGGTATTGCTTTTTGTCATACGCCATCCCCGTAGACACTGCCCATTATGCCGGCCAGATCTTTAAAATCATTCCTGAGCGACCTGTAAAGCTGCCCATAAAGTTTATAGAATTCCATGTATTTTTCGTTAAGCGCCATGTCGGGCTGCTGGACTTCTTTCACTTTTATGGCCGTGTCACAAGCTTCCGCCACATCCTTGTAAATACCCGTTCCTACTCCCGCCAGCAAAGCCACGCCCAAGGCCGGACCCTCGCTTGAATTTATGGTTGTTATCGGCGTTCCGAAAATATCCGCCTGCATCTGTTTCCACAGCCTGCTTTTGCCGCCGCCGCCCGAAGCCCGGACTTCGTTTATCTCGGCTCCCAATCCTTTTATAATTTCAAGGCAATCCCTCAGAGCGTAAACAACGCCTTCCATGACAGACCTGATCATGTCTCTCTTCGCGTGTACGGGAGAAAGTCCGAAAAATACGCCCCTTGCATCCGAATCCAGGTGCGGCGCCCTCTCGCCCATCAGGTACGGCAGGTAGATGAGCCCGTTGCTGCCCGGGCGGACCTTTGCGGCCGCCTGATCCATCAACATGTACGGATCCACATCCATAAGCTCGGCTACGCTAATTTCATCCTTGCACAGTATGTCCCTGAACCATTTCAGCGAGAACCCCGCCGCCTGTGTCACGCCCATAACATGCCACTTGTTGGGCACGGCATGGCAGAAAGTCTGTGTCCTGCCCTTTGGGTCGATGCTTATCTTGTCCAGGTATGCGAAAACAACGCCTGAGGTGCCGATTGTCGAGGATATGAGCCCGGGTTTGACTATGCCGTTTCCAACCGCTCCGGCTGCCTGGTCGCCGCCTCCGCCGACCACCGGCGTTCCTTCCTTCAGTCCGGTAACAGCTGCGGCGCTGCCGCATATTTTGCCGCTCACTTCCTGGGATTCATAGACCTTCCCGACCAGGTTCTTGTCTATCCCCAGTTTTGACAGCATTTCATCGCTCCAGCACCTGCGCGGGACATCCAGCAACTGCATGCCGCTGGCGTCCGACACCTCGGTGGCAAATTCCCCTGTTAGCTTTAACCTGATGTAGTCCTTCGGGAGCAGTATTTTCTTTGTTTTCTCGAAAATATCCGGCTCATGATTCTTCACCCACATGATCTTGGAAGCGGTGAAGCCTACCAAGGCGGGGTTGGCCGTAATCTCCACAAGCCTTTCCGCCCCTATTATCGATGTTATCTGCTCGCATTCGGCAGTAGTGCGCTGATCCATCCATATGATCGAGCGCCTTAAAACCTTGTCCTCCGCATCGAGCAATACAAGCCCGTGCATCTGCCCGGACAGCCCGATCCCGCTGATGTCGTCCGGCTTGATTCCGCTCTTTGCCAGCACTTTGCGGATACTGTCCACCGTCGCCCGCCACCAGTCCTCCGGATCCTGCTCCGCCCAGCCGATATTTGGCTGATAAAGCGGATATTCTTCCAGCGCGCTTGCGACCGTGTTTCCTTTTTCATCAAAAAGAACTGTTTTTGTTCCCGAGGTGCCAATATCAATACCTAACAAATAAGCCATAAGCAATCCCCCAATCCGCGACTTTTTAATATTACATTAATAAGTATATCATTTAGGGGATTAATATACAAACAAAATGTAAATAAAATCAATATAAATCATGTCCAAAAGATATCTACAGGACAGGGGACGGTGGATAAGACGGCTTACAATTTTACATCGGGTTACGTCACTGTACACCCGTCCTTGTCGCCGTTATCAAGAATGCGTTGCCGCGATTTACGGCAGACATCGCTGCAATTGCCGAATCGCCGAAAGTTGCGGGTAAGGACATATGATGAAACGACTTTGAAAGTAGTAAAAAGATCAGGCGGATAAAATTACACAAAAACTGAAAAACGGTACAGCTTGCCGGAAAAAATACTTATAGCCCGCGTCCGTCGACCCTCTCATGTTCTAATAATAAAAACAGCTTCCCCCGATGAATTCCCTGATAATTGAATTTGCAGGCACATCCCTGCAGTCTACCGGGAGAAAGTAACTGAGGAATTCGATCAGCCTCCTGGCTTCCGAGTACTCCTCGGCGTTCCTGTCGATTTCGTAAAGCAGCGGCTCGGCATACGTCTTGAGGACGCAAAGCTCATATACCAGCGCGGAATTGAACATTACGTCCGCGCTTTCCTGGAACGGAAATATATACTTCTCCTCCCCGCGCCTGACCGAAGGCCACCTTTTTATCGTACTCAAGGCATTGCTTCCCCTGAACTGGTGATCCCTTACTATGCGCCTGATTATCCTGTTGTCGGTAGTGGGAATCCTGTTATGGTCATCTATGTTCATGGACGTCAGCGCGCTGACGTAAATCTTGAATTTTTGCTCGGCGGGTATCTCCGACGTCAACTTGTCATTCAGCCCATGAATTCCTTCGATCAATATCACGTCGTCCTCGCCGATCCTCAGCTTTTTCCCCACGGGCTCCCTTCTGCCCGTTGTAAAGTTATAAATCGGGACCTCCACTTCCTCGCCCTGCAAGAGCTCTTTCAACTGCTTGTTGAAGAGCTTCAAATCTATCGCATCGATGGATTCGAAGTCGTATTCCCCCGATTCATCCCTGGGCGTGTCCTCCCGGTTCACAAAATAGTCGTCAAGCGAAATCGTAACCGGTCTCAGCCCGTTCACGCGAAGCTGGATGGAAAGCCTCTGGGCAAACGTGGTTTTGCCTGACGACGACGGCCCGGAAATCAGGATGACACGTTTTTTGTGATTGCTGCCCGATATTGTATCGGCTATGGCGGCAAGCTTTTTTTCATGGAGCGCTTCAGCTATCCTGATGATTTCGGTGGCTTTCCCTTCCTTAACAAGGCCGTTCAGAGCGCCGACATTTTCCACTTCCAGTATCCTGCCCCACTTTTTAAACTCCAGGTATATGTTGAAAAGCTTTTCCTGCTCGACATAATCGGGCAAAGTCCCGGGCGACGATTTGTCCGGAAAACGCACGATCAATCCGCCCTTATGGTATTTAAGGGCGAAAACCTTGATATAGCTCGTATCCGGCGCCATGTAGCCGTAAAAGTAATCGTCAAAGCCGTCGCAGTTATAAATAGTTACAAGGTTCTTCTTCCTGTGTTCAACGGAATGGTACCTGTCCATCCTGCCGGTGGACTTGAACAGCTCCAAGGCTTCTTCACGGGGTATTTCCCGCTTTTCAAAAGGAATCGCCTGCCTGACGATTTCTTTCATCCTCTCTTCCAGCCGTTCTACTTCGCCGGGTTCAAGCTCCTTGTCTCCGCGCAGCTCGCAAAACAACCCCTTACTGACCGCATGGCTGATAATGACCCTCCTGTCCGGGAAAAGGTCGTAAGCCGCCTTTATCAGGATAAAATAAAGGCTTCTCCGGTATATCCTCATGCCGTCTTCCTCGGTCAGGTCAATGAACCTTACATTGCAATCCCTATTTATCGCATAGCTCAGTTCTTTTATATCATTATCTACCTTTGCGGCAATAACAGGTTCCCTATGAAGCCCCTGGTAGTCCCTGGACAGCTTGAGCAGAGTAGTACCCTTGTCCACGAAGGCTTCAACGCCCGGATGTATAACAACCCTGACCTGGTCTTTTGCATCTGCCATTTGTCTTCTCCCTGCTATATGAAATAATATATACTATTATTATAATATAATGACCACATAATTAACAGTTGATAACTGTCATAATTGGAATAATCCCGCAACATATGTCAATAAACCGCGTCATTTCATAAAGGAATGATTTGCCGCAAAACAGCCTTTACTTTAAAACCTGTCGTGCATGCCGCGGCAAACCGATGCTTTTTATGATGAAATAGGCCTATATACCCTTTCCAATTTTCCGCATTATAATATATAATAAATTGTGATTGTATAAAATTAGAAATCCGGATGCATTTATTTACTGTTTGACAATAATAATTTACGGGGCGGTCAAAAAATGGGCTCTTCAAAACACAAAAGCGGAAACTACACCGTCGGCGGCGGCGGATATGTATTGCTGGAAGGCGAAAATACCGAATCGCTGGACCTGCTTTTACAAGGCAAGCAGAGCGTGTATTTGACGCCATCCGGCGAAGCGGTTGCAACAGAAGCTTTCCTCGAGCAAAAGAGCTACAAGCTGTTTGATGTCGAGCAAAACATTTTCATCGGTATCAACGATATCATCGGAAGCGGCAAAAATAGCTTTACAATCACGGCGGCTACAGATTGCAGCCTTTACGCGTATGCAGCAGGCGATGCAAACGAGGCGGCGGCCCTTATCAATACTCAAAAAGATTACGGAGCTTATTTTGTAAATTCTTTATGCTTCCTTATCAATGATTCATATAAGGCATTGCAAAAAATCAGTTCCTATTTTTCCATTGTATCGGCCATATGCAGCAACTTATGCGCTCAATATGTCTCGCTTGCGGAGGAGCTCAACCTTGCGCCGGTCCAGGATGAGATATCCGTGGTTGGCAGATCCGCCCTGGAAGCCTTGAAAAAAAATAACGAAGAAGTTCCGGCTTATTTCAGCAGGCAGTTTGTTGAAAGCGGCAACCAAGACCTTGACACTGGGATTTTCCCGGAATCGTCCGAAATTTTTAAAAAAATTGAGTATTACAACCATTTGCTGGGTATCCCGATAAACCTCAAGAAATCTTTTTTCGGGGCGGATCACTATGTTACTGAAGCCCACATTACCGACGCCTCCGATTGTCTCGGGCAAATATTGCGGAAAATCCGCCTGGTTTTCCTGGAACTTGAGAAAATTATCGGACTCATGTACGGGAATAATGATGACGTAAATATCTATACGGCCTTCGTAAAGGCGGCGAAACAAATGAGCGCCTCGGGCCTTGATTTTTCCCCGGCGGTGGAAGCCGCATCCTATATAATCGAAAAGCTCAGAAGCATATCGGATTATCTGCGGCTCGAGTTCAAGCACAACAGCGGCATTGATTTCGAATACCTGGAGCATGTCCATGCCAATTTCATTGCCGCATTGAAATCATTTTCCGGGGAAGCGGATGCCGCGTCAATTTCCGTTACAGCCGAAATGGTTCCGGAGCTTCCTGAAGAATTGCTCAACAGCGCGGCAAAAATCATTGAATATTCACAGATCCCCGAAGATAAAGCGACACGTTTCATGTCAAACCTGGTTGCCTTCAGGAATCTGAACGACCGTCTTGCAACCAGCGAGCCGGTCAGAAATATACGGAGCGCCATATGGGAATTGTATTTTGAAATATACTCCGCCGTATTCAAAAAAGCATATCATCAAAAGGATAATTCCAGGCTTGTTAAAATGTTTCTGACCTATGGCTACATGGATGAAAAAATACTTGACAACAGGCAGACAATAGCCATCTACAGGCTTGCAGGCACTGAACAGCCGGTTTGGTCTTCAAACATCTGCCACATGCCCGAATGGCTCGAGAAAATATATAACATGGAAAAAGTGCCGTCCGTAAACAGCTTCGGGCATGATTACCATGACACTTTCCGCGAGCTGAAAAAGAAGGGCGAACTGACCGAAAATGACAAGGCTGCATACAACAGTGACAAGGAAGGGCGCCTCGCGTTTGAGATAAACAATATGTTCCGCTTGAACCACAGGCTGTGCCACGGGCAGATAGCACATTATTTCCCTATTCTTCACAAGGATATGGCCCCGTACGATCCGGTCCGTTCATACGTAAAGCCGTCCGTAATCCGGGAGAAGCTGGACAATCTGCTGAAAATAGATTATTCGGCCTTCCACAGGGAAATTCATTACAGGAATCCCGAAAAGGGAATTGAAAAAGAAATAGTATCGGTCCAGGTTATTCCTGATATTATACTCGTCCCGATATACGGGACACGGGCAATGATGTGGCAGGAGATTTCCGGCAGGCTGAGAAACAGTCCCGGAAGATTCATCATGCCCGTTTTTACCGATGAAAACCTTGACGATATGATCGTAAAGCTTGTCGGCAATTTCAGGTGGGAACTGTGCAGGACAATGATGGGAGCGGCCTGGAACAATATTGCCCAGCCTTCCCTCACATCCGAGTATGCCGACTACATACAGTTTTACCGCAAAAACAGGGAACTGTCAGAAGAAGCAAAGCAAAAAGTCAAGGCATTATGTGCAAAACACCGCAACAGGCTGCGCGATATATTCACATCTGATTATGATAGCTGGATAAATAACGAGTCCAAGGGCAATCCGCGCCTGAACAAGGTTGCCAGGAGCATTTTCTTTAAATATTGCCCCTTCTCGAAAGAAATAAGGGAGCAACTGGAAAAACAAACAGTCTATTCAGACCTGGTTGCAATGGTAAAATTCCAGAAATCAAGGCAGGCAAAGGAACTGGAAAGCCGTTACAGGCATTATATAAAGCCTGGCGGCGAACTCGATCCCGTACTCAGGGAAAACCTGGAGTTCTGCCGTGATACATAGGATAAGGCATGCAAGGCGCGGAAGCGCCCTTTTTGCTCACCTGGCTTTCGGTATCATGCCTAAATAGGTTTCATTTAGCCTTTTAAGATATTCCTCGAAAGCAGCCTTTGTTGCAATGTCATAATTTACAAGCTTCAATCCGTACTCAAAACCGGGGCCCAGACTTTTCTTCCAGACCACCCGGCTATTGAAATAAAACATGTTCTTGTCTGTTATCAGGTCAATATCAAGGAATTCTTCTTCCTCAATATCGACGTCGGAAACAACACCCATTCCGTATAGGCTGATATTCCTGACGATCAGGTTTATCCTTTTGCTTGAAAACTTTTTCCGGGCGCTGACCACAAGTGATACCGGGTACCTTTCGTATACGCGCCGCTCCTCTTCTATTTCTTTCAGGCGAATCCTGAAGGAAACATAGCCGCTTACCGGGTCTATCCCGGCAACATCCGCGGGTATCATTTGCAAATCCGTGTCGTGCCTTAGTAAAACCACCGGGTCATGTACCTGGAGCATATCGGTTCTGCCAGATACTGGAGCTAATATTACTACTTCGCTGCTGTTATCATACACCTTGCATTTCAGAAGATAATCAATACTGTATACACTGAGGAATACTTCCTCGTGCCTGCCAAACCTCATAATTCCTCCTGCATTTTAAAGGTGTAACATTAGCGTATCTGTTATATTCACTGTTATATTCATTGTTATATTCTCTGTTATGTTCTCTGTTGTGTCTCTGTTATTATTTTATCAAGCTTGCCCGGAAAATTCAACAAAATAGTATATTATGGCAATCTGTTAGTTAGTTTCCTTTGAAGCAAGGTACTCGTTCAATTCATCTACAATTTTATCGACATCGACACCGTGAATAGCGCACGCATCTTCCAGGCTCTCACCTGATGAAGACGGGCAGCCCAGGCAATGCATGCCTATTTTTAAAAGTATCGGAACAGTACCCCTGTCCAGCCTCAAGATATCCGCAATTATCATGTCCTTTGTTACTTTAGCCATAATTAAAACCTCCTATTGTTATTGTAGCTGTTGTCTCATTTAACGCCATCGTCTTAAATACCAGTATATTATACACTATATTTAATTTAAAATATACCCTTTGAAATTGCAATTAAATCTGTGTGGTCAGGCTCGAAGACAGGGAAGAATTTCGCCATTTGGTCTGGTATAATAAATAGGAGCTTGATATTGACACTTCTGCAGGAAATATGAATAATATGTTCGGGCAGCATAAATAAACTTTGAAAAGAGGCTTTTTTGTGGTTAGGAAAAACATACTTGTTTGCGTTACGCAGCAGAAAACCTGCGAACGCTTGATAAATACGGCAAACGAATTGCTTAGCGAGTATAAGGGCGATCTCTTCGTTATAAATGTTGTCGAGAATAATTTGAATTTCCTGGAAAGCGCCAGTGAATCCGAAGCCCTCGAATATCTTTTCGCAATATCAAAAGCCGTCGGGGCCAGCTTATCGGTTCTAAAGTCGGACGATGTGCCGGGCGCCATAGCCCAATACGCAAACGATAACAATATCGACTGCATTATTCTTGGCAAATCCCGCTCGTCAAAAGAGGGGGACCAGTTCCTTAGAAAGCTGAAACCGCTGCTTAAAAAGGAAATTGAAATACGAATTGTGTCGTAATAACAATTTTATAGTAAAAAAATCACATATTATGTAGTACTAATTAACTAAATTCACTTGAAAAGCTTGACTTTCCAAGCTTTTCATTATAAAATAATGTCGAATTCCAAATTTAGGAGGTTGTATTAATGAATAAGACAGATTTAATTAATTCAATTGCCTCAAAATCAGGTTTAAACAAGAAAAACAGCGAAGCTGCGCTCAACGCATTCGTAAGCTCCGTTGAAGATGCGCTTAAGGCTGGAGACAAGGTAGTATTGGTTGGTTTCGGTACATTCGAAGTAAGGAATAGAGCAGCCAGGAAGGGCAGAAATCCCCAGACAAAGAAAGAGATCACGATCCCCGCATCAAAAGCTCCTGTATTCAAAGCCGGTAAAGTTTTAAAGGAAAAGGTCAACAAGAAAAAATAACTCTGTAATGAGCATAAAAGAAACTGCCAATGGCAGTTTCTTTTATTGTTTCATTTGCTTTTTTTCATTATCATTGTTGCTTCATTTGCCTGACCCTGTCCGCCAAAAGAGCTATCAGCCGCGCACTGCCGGGCTTTTTCCCATTTGAAGGCAATATTTCGTATTGATCCGAAGCGTCCTGGTCCAATATGCCTGCGTTTTTCATCCTTTTATACGCGCTGTCAATCGCGCAGCGGATAGCCTTGTCAATGCTTTTCACAGTTGTTTTGTGCTTCTCGGCCAATACCGGGTATATAAGCTTGACAACGGAATTGAGCAGGACCGGTTGATCTGCCGCCAGGGCGACAGATTCTCTCAGGTAACGGTAGCCTGCGACATTCGGGGTTATGCCGATTCTTTTTATCAGGCTTGCAATAATCATCTCCATGCGGTTTTCTTCCGTTTCCTGTGCCGGAACAGCCGGTTTGACGGGTTTGCGCCTCGAGACTTTTCGCAAGGACTTTTTTTCGGCGTGAATCAGCCTTATATGATTTATAAGCACCTCAATATCAAAAGGCTTGATAATATAATAATCGGCTCCCAGTTCAATGGCTTTTCGAATAACAAGTTCCTTTCCTATTGCACTCAGTACGACAAATGTCGGCCTTTTATCAGGTCTTATGTCCTGCATTTTTTCCAGGACCCCGATACCGTCAATTTCCGGCATAATTATATCGAGTATGACAACATCCGGCTTTAGTATCTTTATTGTTTCAATTGCCTTCGCGCCGTTTTCCGCAAACCCGGCAACCTTCATATCGCCTGTCCTGTCTATGTATTCGCGCAGCATGTCGCAAAACTTAGTATTATCGTCAACAACTAACACAGAGATCATATCCGACATTCATCCAGTATCTCCTGTACGATTTTTTCGGGTGTTTTTTCACCGCAATATACTATATGATCGGCATACCCGGCATACAGCGGATCACGCTCCTCAAAAAGCGAACGGAAATCCTGCCCTGCCTTCCTGGCCAGTCTCCTCCCTGGTTTAAGCCTTTTCTCAAGTACTTCGAAGTCCTGTTTCAGATATATTACCTTGCCAATATTCTTAAAATAACGCATCAGTTCGCCGCTGTTCACAACACCGCCTCCTGTCGCAATAACGCTGCTTTTAAAAGCGGTGGACATAATAATCGTCTTTTGAATTTCCAGGAATTTTTCCAGGCCGTCTTCCGCCACAATATCTTTTAAGTCTCGCCCGTCGGCTTTTCTGACAAGTTCATCGGTATCCGCAAAGGCAAATCCCAGCTTCCTTGCCAGCAACGGACCGACCGTGCTCTTTCCCGCGCCCGGCATCCCGATTAGGATTATGTTGTCGCGGCATACCGGTCCGTTTTCCGCTGTCATATCCTGTCCCACCCCGGGTCAATCAGGGACGCTATTTTCCTGTATCCTTCCGCCATGTACAACGCATCAACCAGCACCATCCTCATCATGGCTTCGCACACGGGATAAACCCTGGTGCAAATGCTCGGATCGCTCCTGGACGCAAATACATGCTCCACGTTCTCCAGTTTTACCATGTTGACCGTGGCTTGTTCCCGCAAGATGGTCGGAGTAGGTTTGACAGCCACCCTTACCCTTATCTCTTCCCCGTTGGATATGCCTCCGAGCATGCCTCCGGCACGATTTGTGCGGAAACGTATCTTGCCTGACTCCTGATCATAATACGGAGTATCGTTGGCTTCCGAGCCGGTCATTACAGCAAGCCTGAACCCGTCTCCGAACTCAATGCCTTTTACGGCGCCGATAGACATGAGGGCATGCGCTATCATTGCGCTGAGCTTGTCAAACACCGGTTCTCCCAGGCCTGCAGGCACGCCTGCGGCAACCACTTCCACGACACCCCCGCATGAATCCCCTGCGGCTTTCACCTTGAGAAGGTCATCTATCATTTCCTGCGCTTTAGCAAGATCGGGGCAATTTATTTCATTCTTCCGGTAATTTGCCTTGGCCGTTTCATACGTGACAGGAGCCGCTTTTATTCCGTGGGATTCCACGATGTACGCAATAACGTCTATCCCGACCGCATCCAGGATCAACTTGGCTATAGCTCCCCCTGCGACCCTTGCCGAGGTTTCCCTCCCCGAAGCCCTGCCTGCGCCGGCCCAGTCATAATAGCGCCCGTATTTTTTATAATAAGTATACGACGCCTGGCCCGGCCTCGCCAGTTCCCTGTTTTCCTTGTGCTGGGCGATATGGGCGTCATCAAAGTCGCTGTTTGGAATTATCATGCCTACGGGAGCTCCGGTGGAAAAATCATCTTCCATGACGCCGGAAAAAATATACACCTTGTCGGCCTCTTTCCTGGGCGTACTGAGCTCTGACAGGCCCGGTTTGCGTTTATCCAGTTCCGCCTGTATAACTTCGGAAGTAATTTTCAATCCGGGCGGCACACCGTCCACGATCACTACCTGCCCTCCATAGAGTTGAGGCGGTATGGACGGGTTTTTTCTAAATCCGCCCGCATATGACTCTCCGCAGGTCGTTACGCGGAAAAACCGTCCGAATGTATTTCCAAGCATCGCAATTCCTCCATTACGAAAATCAATTTGTTGCGGCATAAATTCATTTCTTTTTCATTAAAGGTCGGATTCTTCTCCTATCATCTTAATGTCGCCGCCGCACTCCCTGACAATGAGCGGAAACGCCGGAAATGTGACATTCATGGCCTCTGCCGTATCGATTTCCGTCACACCTTCCGAATTAAGCCCGGCTACCGCAAGGGCCATCACAATCCTGTGATCGTCATGACCGCTCACTCTACAGCCTTTTAACCTGCTGTTCCTTATTATTAGTCCGTCCTGCAGTTCTTCTATATCCGCGCCCATTTTGCCAAGCTCGACGCACATGGTATGAATCCTGTCGGTTTCTTTAAGCCTTGCCTGCGGAACATTCAAGAGGCGTGTTTCCCCTTCCGCGAAGCATCCTGCCACGGCCATGGCCGGCAGCGCGTCCGGCGTTGAATTCATGTCGATTTCAATGCCCTTTAATTTTTTGCCTTTTATAACTATCCCATCGTCGAGGCAGCGAACCTCCGCACCCATTTCCCTGAGATATTCCAAGACCTTCTTATCACCCTGCGGATCGGTCATATCCAGGTTTTTCAGGATAAACTCCTCCCCGGAAATGGCGGCCAGCACCATGAAAAACGTGGCGGATGAAAAATCACCCGGAATCGTAATGTCAAAAGCTTTATACTTCTGCCCACCTTTTATATATACGGATTTAAAGCCGTTGTTGCAATACTCGATACCTTGTTTGTCAAGCCACCACATTGTAATTTCCACGTAGGGGACTTCATTCAACCTTGATATTATTATCTCCGTATCATTATCAAGCAGCGGGGCATTAATGAGTATCGACGAAAGGTACTGGGAAGTGACGGCATCAAGCCCGGCTTTCCCGCCTTTCAACCTTCCTTTTACAACAACCGGAGCCATATCGTTGCCGCGGGTGGAAAATACCGTGCCTCCCAACTCGTTCATGGCATGGATTAACGAACCCAGCGGTCTCCTGCGTATCTGGTAGTCGCCGGTGAAAACCGTGTAACCATCTATCAGTCCGGCTGTCATCATGGCAAACCGGAGAGTGGTGCCGGAATTGCCCACATCGACTATGTTTTCCGGCAATGCCGGCTTGCCGTCAACACCATCAATAACGAACCTGTCCAGGTCGCTTTCAATTTCCGCGCCGAAAGCGCGGCAAACGGAAACTGCAGAAAATGCATCCTTTGATAAAAGCGGGTTTACAATCACCGATCGTCCGCCTGCCAGGCTCGCCAAAAAAACAGCCCTGATAGTATGGGATTTTGAACCGGGAATGCTGACGCAACCGCTGGCAGCTGATTTTCTTACCCTTAAAACCATAACTGCATTCCTTTCTGTCATTCTACAAAAACTTCCATAAAGTTATTATTAATATATTAATATAAGGCAGCTATAACGTCAAATCATTTTATATTTAATACGGGGTCAGGCTTGAGAAAGTTGCTATAAGAACGGGCGGACATAGCGCAAATTAAGTCATCATGTGCAGTCATGGCTGCCGGGTGTGCTTTTCGAGGATTGCAAGCGGGTGCGAGTCAAGGCATATGTCCGCCCGTCCTGGAAACATAAGGCAACTAGAACAGTTGCCTCTTTCTGAAGAGCTTTATTGATATATACATTGAAAGCAAATATATGCCCGCGGAAAACAAAACAAGCAAAACAACCATCCATGCCGGGCCTATTGATTCAATAAATGATTCAACCCTGCCCATCCATGAGAAGGAACCCTGCGGTTTGTCACCTTTCATCCTGAATATTGCCGGCAGTGCGCCAAACAATGCAAAAATGCCAAGAAAGACAAACCGGTTGATATTTACGGCTTTTATATAGCCAAGTTTATAAGCCATGGGCAGATATATGGACATTAATAACAGGAAGAGCAAGCCCATGCAAACTACCATGAGGACATTTACCATCGCCCCGGGAACTTCAGCACCCGCATGGGCATCAGCCGCCGACAGCGCCCCGGTCAAAAATGTGCTTATTAATCCCATTACCGCCCCTATAACGACAATTATAACCACCGTGCTCAGGTACCTTGCGATCACTATGCTGTCGCGTTTTACCGGCAGTGAGACGAGCAGCCTCAGCGTGTTGTTTTTTTCATCCTCATAAAGGCATTTGTTGATAAAGCCGTAAATTATAATAAAAACGGATATCGGGAACGACATTTGCAGGCTTCCGGACATCGTAAAAACCAGCATGAATATAAAACCTATGGCCACATAATTTATTATGGATTTCAAATGAACCTGGAAATCCTTCAACACCAGTAACCGTATATGCTTCATCATGCTTCCCCACCATCCTTTACCATCCTTAAAAGCAGTTCATCCAGCGATACTCTTTCCATGATGAATTTGCCATCCGGAAACATCCTGCGGAATTCGTTTATAAAACCGTCCGGATTGTCGGTAATGCCGCTGTAGCCAAATTCCCCTCTCTTTAAACCGCGCAGCCTTCCGAAAATCTTTTCGTTACCGTACATGTTATCAATTTTGAATAGCCTCCATTTATCAATTATCGCATCCTTCTCGTCACTGAGTATTATTTCGCCGTTTTCTATAATAGTTATAAAATCCGCTATTTTCTCAATATCTGACGTAATATGCGATGAAAAGAACACCGAACGGTTTTCGTCCTGGACTATCTCCAGCAACAATTCAAGCAGTTCATCGCGTACTACCGGGTCCAGGCCGGACGTCGGCTCATCAAGAATCAACAGTTCCGGTTTATGCGAGAGCGCGATTGTCAGGGCAAGTTTCATTTTCATTCCCTTTGAAAGCTCGCTTACCTTTTTTGAAGGATCGATTGCAAACCGCTCAAGCAGTTCCTTGCAATAATTTCTGTCCCAATTCGGGTAGAACCCGCCGAAGAAATTCACCGTCCAGCCAACGCTCATATTTTCATAGAAGTATTGCTCTTCGCTCACATAACCGACTCTTTGCCTTATTTCATCGGAATGCTGCCTGTTGTCGAGATTAAACAGTTTTATGGTCCCCGATTCAAACGGGATCAGGTCCATGATGCATTTTATCGTCGTGCTCTTGCCTGCGCCGTTTTTCCCGATAAACCCCATGATATAGCCCCTGGGTATCTCAAACCCGACATTCTTGAGCGAAAAGGCGTTATAGGATTTACACAGGTTATTTACGCTAAGTATATATTCTTCCATGCTTTACCTCCATCTATTTTTTACGGAATAATGCCTGCAAATCGCATGCTTATGAATAAGAATCCAGCACTTCATTAAATGTCTTTACAATACTGCCGTTATCCATGCCAAGCTCCCTGCAGATATCAATGCCGCGTTCGAAGTAATGCTGCACGTTCCTAAGCTTATCCTCTCTGGCGAACTCCGCGCCTGCCCTGGCAACAAACGATCCTTTGCCCTGGCTGGTAACAATGTAACCTCCCGCCTCAAGGTCATCATATGCCTTTTTAACCGTTATCACGCTTATTTTCAGCTCTTTTGCCAGGGCGCGGATCGACGGAAGCATGTACCCCGGGGGAAGTTTCCCGCTTAATATCTGTTCGATTACACGCGTCTTTATCTGCTCGTATAGCGGCGCCGGATCATTATTTGACAACGCTATAAACAATTTTTCACCTCTCTCCCGGGCATTTGTCCATTTAATGACGGCTTACTGTGTATATATTATTATATACAGTGTAGCACAGTATATAAACAGTGTCAACGCCTAAATTTCATGCGTGCTTTTTCAACCCTTGAAATATTTCGGCTGAAGGCAATCATTCGGGCTAAATTGATTTGATTACTGTATTTTTGCATAGTATAATATTGTGGAAAAGTATTTCAGGAGGCTAATATGAACAATACCAAGCTAGGTTTTTTTTCTCGCTTTTTTTACAGTATTGCAAGCTTTGAAAAATACAGGTTGTTCCTGAGGCAAAGCACAGGTAAGGCAATGGTTTACCTACTCCTGGTTTCATTATTTTTCTCATTGGTCGTATATATACCAGGGATGATCGAATACAACAATATGATTGACGACCTGGCCGGCAATTTCAATACAATTGTCCCGGATTTTAAATTAGAGAACGGAAGGCTGGAAGTCGAAGGCGAAATGCCGGTAATATTAAGCGACGGAAATTACGCCATTATAATAGACACATCACCCAATGCGGATGAAAGGGTTCTCGATGAATATGACACTGCCATGCTTATAACTTCCGACAGGATTATACAGAAGAACTTTGTTGATAAGACAACTATTGACCTGGACGTGTTTGAGGGGCTCGTTATCACCAGGGACAGCGTCAGACGGGTATTGCCGGTTATGAAACCCCTCGGCATAATCACGTTTATCTTCGCGATGCTGTTTTTTATTTGCTTAAAATATATAAACGCATTGATTATAAGCCTTATCGGCGTCATAATCAATGCATATAAACATACAGGCCTCAGCTACCGCAGCATTTTCAAGCTCAGCGTCTACTCGATGACGCTGCCGCTGCTGGTCTTCACCATCTTGGACCTGGCGCCTGTCAACATACCTCTCAAATGGATTCCGTACTATTTAACAGCGGCCATTTACCTGTATTGCGTCATCAATAACATTAAAAAGGAGATAGACATGTTCACGGGTGCCGGCAATTTTTCATAACACCGGTTTTTATCGAATCCTATGTATTCGTATGGTATCCTTTCGGGAACTCCACCAACTCATCATTTTTCACCCTGTAGCATTTGTCAATTTCGCCGTCCTCGGTGTACAGGCACTGCAAAGCAAAACCCGTTGCGGCTGAAACAGGAAATAGTATATGAGTATCCCTCTCCCACAGCTTAATGCCCATTTCTCTGGAATAATATACTGTATTAAATTCGAATTTTAGCAAATGATAAATTTGAATATTTACTGGTTGGAGGATTGTTATGGAAAAAAACAATATAACCGGAAGCGGCCCGGCAGTGCCCAAATCTTTATGGATCGATACTACCGAGGATACGGCGTATCCGAAAGTCGAAAATGAATTTGACATAGATGTGGCAATCGTCGGCGGCGGCATAACAGGCCTGACCACGGCGTATCTTCTTTTAAAAGAAGGCGCCCGCGTTGCTGTTTTTGACGCCAACCGCATTGCAAAAGGAACATCCGGCCATACCACGGCTAAAATAACATCGCAGCATACCCTTAAATATAACAAAATAATCAAGGCGGTCGGAGAAGAAAAGGCCAGGCAGTATGCTGACGCAAACCAGGCAGCCATCGGCTTTATCGAGTCCGTCATACGTGAAAACAGCATAGAATGCGATTTTAAAAGGGTCCCTGCATACGTGTTCACTCAGGACGACAATTATGTTCAAAAGCTGGAGGATGAGACAGAAGCCGCGTTGCGTCTCGGATTGCCCGCAGAATTCACAAGCAGGCTTGATTTGCCTTTTGAAGTAAAAGCGGCGATGAAATTTGCAAACCAAGGGCAGTTCCACCCCAGGAAATACCTTCTTGCATTGGCTTCAATCATTGAAAGCAAGGGATGCCGCATATTCGAGCAAACCCGCATCGTTGACATTATAGAAGGCAACCCGCACCTGGTAGTAACCGACAGCGGAATAAGGATTCGTGCGGAGAGCGTGGTACAGGCTACGCGTTACCCGTTCTACGACAAGCCCGGCCTGTATTTTACCAGGTTTTACCCTGAGCGCGCCTATCTCATGGGCTTTGTGATAAACGGCAATCTCCCGGACGGCATGTATATCAATGCCGAAAATCCCTCGCGCACATTGCGCTCATATGAAAGCAACGGAACAAGGCTTCTCCTGGCTGGCGGAGAAACTCACAAAACGGGGCATGGAACCGATCTTCACAAGCACTATGATGCAATCCGGGATTTTGCACAATCCAATTACGATGTTACCGGCATACCGTACATGTGGTCCGCCCAGGACTACACATCCATGGATGAAATACCGGCCGCCGGGCGCATGACGTCCGGGAAAAGCAACATTTATATAGCGACGGGGTTTCAGAAATGGGGAATAACCAACGGCACGGTATCCGCCATGATAATCTCCGATCTTATTATAAAAGGCAAAAACCCCTGGGAATCGGTATATAGCCCGTCCCGGTTCACACCGGTCGCTTCGGCGAAAAATTTCATTATGGAAAACGTTGACGTGGCAAAAAATTATATTTCAGGAAAGTTGAATATTCCGAGCGGGACGGAAGGAGTGCCTAAAGGAAAAGCCGTTATTACCAAGGTTGAAGGCTATAAGGTCGGCATGTACCGTGACATGGAAGGCGAATTGCACCTTGTCAGCACCACATGTACCCATATCGGCTGCGAACTGAAATGGAATTCGGCCGAGTTGTCGTGGGACTGCCCCTGTCACGGGTCCAGGTTCACCTATAACGGCGACATCATTGAAGGCCCGGCTCTCGAATGCATCAAGCCATTGGAGCTCGGCAGCAACATTCCGGACAAAGATGCAGGAGACGATCTGCATTAATGTAATCAACTAAGCGCTATTTCCAGGACCATCATGAGGGCAAATCCAAGTATGGCGCCTATGGTAGAATAGTCTGAGCTGTCGGAAGATTGCGCTTCGGGAAGCAATTCTTCAACAACAACATATATCATTGCACCTGCGGCGAAGGATAAAGCATATGGAAGAACCGGCTTAACGAACATTACCGCAACCAACCCGAGAACCCCGGCTATAGGTTCGACAAGGCCTGAAGCCTGTCCATACCAGAAACATTTCAGCCGCGAAACTCCTTCAGAACGCAGCGGTATCGAAACAGCAGCGCCCTCGGGCAAATTTTGAAGCCCCATTCCCAACGAAAGCACCAGCGCGCCTGCCAACGTCGCACTGGGTACTCCTTCGGCTGCTGCGCTAAGCGCGACTCCTACTGCAAGTCCTTCCGGGATATTATGCAACGTTATGGCGGCAACGAGCAATATGCTTCGTCTCCAGCTTGACCTCACGCCTTCTTTCTTTTCGGTAGGCGGGCCGATATGCATGTGTGGGATGACCGAGTCGGCAATTTTCAGGAAAAGCCCTCCAAGCAGGAATCCAACCAACGGGGGAAACCACGGCAAAGCACCGCTTTCCTCCGACATGCTGATAGAAGGCGCCAGGAGGGACCAAAAACTTGCCGCAATCATGACGCCTGCGGCAAATCCCAGCATCGTATCCATAACTCTCTTGTTTATTTTTTTAAAAAAGAAAACAAGCGCGGCGCCAACTGCTGTCATAAACCAGGAAAATCCCGTAGCGATCAGTGTCTGGTAAATCGGCTCAATATGACCGAACAACTTCTCCATAACCCCTCCTGAATCCGATATTATGCTATATGGTCAATATGTAACGTTGCCAACGGTTTTTTCGGGCGACACATCACAATGACAGGATTTTAACTGCCCAGCAGGGCTTTTAAATTGCGGGGCAGGGCGTAGAGGAATTCTCTCAGGCCCAGCCCGCGTATCTTATGCTTCAATTCCTCCGGGAACTGCCCAAAAGGAACTCCTTCAAGCAATACCCGGGTTTCGTTTTCATCAAAATCCTCCGCCTCGACGGTATTGCTTAAATACTTGCTGTTTTCCGGGCAAATGCCCTGGCACTTCATGCAGCCTATAATGCTGTTATGCATCGAAGGGTCTATCCACCCGGGAAAATCATTTTCACTGCCCAATTCGTTATAAGAGGTCAGGCAGCGGCCGGCGTCGATAATGAATGCCAGTGAAAACCTACATAGGTCATCGCAGGGCTTGGCGAAGCCACGATAATGATTGAGCAGATTTCAAAACCGGTTTTCGGCAGATCGAACTTATAAAATTCATCTACTATGTGCCGCTGATAATCGTTAAGCTCATACCGTGCCTTCAGGTGTTCGATGTCTTCCCTGATATCCTTAAGCCTCCCAACCGGAATCATCGCCGCCCTGTCGCCGTGTTCCGCGGCCTGGCGCGAAATGAATTCATACATAGCGGTTCACATCCTGTCTTGCTCCTGATGCTCAAATTATAACCCAATTTATACCGGATGTAAAATACCGTTGTTATATCTGCATATATCTGCTTCTTTCTTATGTCTCCTCTCCGAAAGTAAGCTTAAGGCTGATTTCCTTGCCGCTGCGGTATATTTTGACCGTAACCGAATCTCCGGGTTTGTACTTGCTCTTTGCATTATCAAGGTCTTTCATCGTTTCGACCGCGACTCCGCCCAGCGAAACCAGTATATCGCCCGCGCGTATTCCTGCCTTCTCCGCGCCGCTTCCTCTTGTTACATTAGTGATATATATGCCTTTCGGCCACCCGTAATAGGCAGTGTAAACGCTGGACACTTCTTCGCCGCTTATCCCGATAAACGGCCTTCCCCTTACATACCCGTACTTCTTAAGTTGTTCTATAACCGGCTTTGCATCATTTATAGGTATTGCAAACCCAAGTCCCTCAACGCCGGACGTGGATATTTTAGCAGAGTTGATACCGACAACCTGCCCTTTTGAATTCAGTAGGGCGCCTCCGCTGTTTCCCTGGTTGATTGCAGCGTCCGTCTGGATAAGGTTCAGGGTTTTGTCTCCCATATCCACGGTCCTGTTCAGGGCACTGATAACGCCTACCGTAACAGAGCCTGCGAACTCCATACCCAGCGGATTTCCGATTGCCACGGCCAGTTCGCCGACCTCCAGCTTTGAAGAATCGCCCAATTCGGCTACGGGAAGATTCTTCAGGTCAATTTTAATCAATGCGAGGTCTGTTTTGCTGTCTCCGCCAACGAATACGGCATTGGCCTCCCTGCCGTCCGGCAGGAAAACTTCCAGTATCTTTCTTCCGCTTATGTTGTTCTTGGGATCGGCATACGAAACAACATGGTAATTTGTCAGGATATACCCGTCGCTGCTTATAATGATTCCCGAACCTTCACCGACCCTCGTGTTGGAAACGCCGTAAAAACCATACCTCGTACCTTCCACCGTCACACGTATACCCACGATCGCCGGACCGGCTTTCTTGGCAATTGCGACTACTACGTTCGAACCATCCAACAGCGATGTGTTTAAAATGCTGCCGGAAACATTCCCGATGATAATGTCCCTGGAAGGACCTGCGGAGTTTTCAGCCGTATCCGGCGTTGATCCGGTATCTTTGTCCGGCTGCGATATTTCAGGCGCGTCCTGGTTCAAAGAATTTTCGGAATTTTCAGCCGCCACTTTGCTGTTCAGGGCATTGCTTCCCGAACTGGCGATTTCCCGGGAAAACTTGCCGTACAGGTAGCTGCCCACGGCAAAGCTGCTTACAAGCGACGTGACAAGTATAATTGCTATGTAAATCAATACCCTGTTTCCTCTCTTAGGCGGCCTGTATTGGTAATTATTGTTATAATCATTATAGCCGTACATACTATAACCTCCCGTACAACAGTTTTTCTTATTTTTAATTTACCCTGATTTTATTACGGATTTTCGGAATTTTTTTTAATAAACTGTTAAATTTAGCTTGATTGGTTATCTGTCAACAAGAAATGATTTTATGAGGGCAAAATATTCCCGCAAATACATCTGTACAACGACCTGGCGGGGGGTTTCGCATGAAACGGCATGCGCGTCAAGGCCGTTGCGCCGGGCAAGCATTTTGGCGCGCAAGACATGGAAATCATTTGTGACGAACGTTATTTCGGAAACAGGTTTCCCTGTCTTCTGCCTGACCAGGTCCATGCTCAATTTGAAGTTCTCCATTGTACTGTCAGATAACGGTTCTACAATTATCCTGCTTTCATCTATTCCATTTGCGACAAGATATTTCCGCATCGCTTCGGCTTCCGTTATATTCTCATGTTTTCCCTGTCCCCCCGTCACTACGGCTTTTGCATCGGGGTATTTGCGAAGGTACTCCAGGCCGGCGTCAAGCCTGCTTTTTAGCGTGAGCGAAATTTCTTCCCCGTTTACTCCGGCTCCAAGGATAAAAATATAATCCGACCTTATTTCCTCGTCGGACTGTCCATTTAAAAAAATAAGGTATTCTATCGCCGCAAATTGCAAAAGAAATACAATTAACAGTACGACAAATACTTTGCCGTAATTTCTCTTCCTGCGGACTCTCGATATTATTTTTGCCTCAATGATTTCTCTCAACGTTCTCCCCCGTACATCCGCACTACAACCTTGAAGCCGCGGCCGTCATTTTTGTAATCATTAGCAAAAACTGCCAAACCAAAGTTTGTCTTGGCAGTTTTATTATACCTTATTTATATGAGTTTTTCCACTATAGTAGAATCAATTTGTTTTATCCTTATTGATTCACATTGCATTGACCCGCATTACGTTCAATCCGGGCGAAACATCACTATTTCTGCAATGTTACGTACTTGCCCATCACGTAGCCGGTTTGTCCCTTTGAGGTTTTGATTTTATACCAGTCGCCGCTTTTTGAAATTATAGTGACAGTTTCGTTTTTAACAAGTTTTGCTATGATTGACGTCGTTGTGCCGGGACCCGACCTTACGTTCAAAACCGCGACATTTACAACGGCCTTGCTTGTTTGCTCGGGTTGGCCGGATGACGTGCTTCCTCCCGTCGACGTCCCCTGGCTTGACGAGCTTGCGGGGATACCGGATTTAAGCGCGTTCAATTCGTCGCGCAGCGCCTTTATGGTTTTTTCCTGTTCCGTCAGCTTGGCAGCCATCTGTGTCGAGAGGCTTTTCATGGCGTCATACTGTTCAAGGAGCAACTGAACCTTTGGGGATAATTGCGTAAAGACGGCGTCCACGTAACTTTTGCTGACTATCGGGTCCTGGTCGGAGCCCGGGTCGGCCTGCTGGTTTCCGGCAAGTGCAATATTCAAACCGATCGAAACGGCAAGCATTACTATGACTATTACGGCTGCGACCTTATATCGGCGTTTCATGTCGGAACCTCCTTTTCTTTTGTTTGGACATGATTGCATAATTGCATTATTTTACTAGCACTATTATAACTCATTATTGTCGATTATTAGGTTACAGAATCATTAAATTTTTCCTTTCCCGGAAAAATGGCTTACTTCAGGAGTTCCAACAGGAGACGCCATTCTTCCAGCTTTTTTTCATAAGGCAGCGTATACGCCGGGCTTGTCGACGCCAGGTAGAAACAGGCTTTGCCCATTGAATCCCGCACGGTCTTTTCCACAAGGCGCCGGTAAAAATTACCCGCAGGCCTTCCGTTAAAGCATACATATTTTATGTTGGGAAATTTCAGGTAAAGGCCGGCGAAATCGTTGGGAACGGGATTCCTGATATCGCTGTCGCTGCTGCCCTCGCGTTCGCATGACTTCAACACGTCCCACAACGCTATGTTATGTTTCAGCAGGAATGATTTGCGTAATTCGTATTCCTCTTCAGGTTCTTCCCCGAAAAGATTATATATGATCCGCCAGAATGCATTGCGATCGTACCCGTAATACTGCTGTTTTCTGAGCGAGGCCGGGCCCGGCATCGTGCCCAGTACCAAAACCCTGCAACTGTCGCCGACAATCGGTTCAAATGATTGTATCCGCATCTTTTGTCCTCCTCCTTTACAGGACAGGGAACGGTTCTCTGTCCTATAAATCAATAACGGCGGGACAGAAAACCGTCCGCTGTCCTACTGTCCTATTGTCCTATTATACTGCTTGCCATCTTATTTATTATCGAATATATTATACTATAACTGGGGAGTTGTAATAAGGAACTAAAAAACCGATACGCATTGGAAACGGGGAATATTTTAATGAAAAAGGATAAGAAGTTTTACTGGAAGCTGTTTTTATCGACTTTTACCTTGAGCGCTTTTACGTTCGGCGGCGGTTACGTTATTGTTCCGCTCATGCAAAAACGCTTCGTCAAGGACTATAAATGGATCGGGGAAGACGAAATGCTTGACCTGGTAGCCATCAGCCAGTCGGCGCCCGGGCCGATAGCCATAAACGCCTCCATCCTGCTCGGCTACCGGATGGCCGGCATAACCGGGGCGTTAGCCACCATTTTGGGAACAGTCCTGCCTCCCTTGGTAACCATAATGGTTATCTCGTACTTTTACCTTGAATTCCGGGACAACAAGCTGGCGGGCACGTTGCTGAAAGGCATGCAGGCCGGCGTTGCGGCGGTTATCGCGGACGTGGTAATCGGAATGGCGCAAAAAATAGTAAAGAATAAAGCTGCGTTACCCGTTGTTGTAATGATTCTTGCCTTTATTGCAGCTGCCGTCCTAAATATAAGCGTAATTCACATACTCCTGGCATGCGGAGCAATAGGCGCATTTGTGACATTGCGCGCAAAGCGGCGGGCAAAGGAGGAGCGGGAATAAATGATTTACCTGGAACTATTCTTAAGCTTTTTTCAAGTCGGATTATTCAGTTTTGGCGGCGGATACGCGGCTCTCCCCCTTATCCGTGAACAGGTGCTTGAGGTCCATTCCTGGCTTACCCCGACGGAATTCATGGATATCCTGGCAATATCGCAGATGACCCCGGGACCGATAGCGATAAATGCTTCGACATTCGTAGGCACCAAGATTGCCGGACTGCCCGGGGCATTAGCGGCAACCGTGGGCTGCGTGGCTCCCTCATGCATAATAGTATTGATTCTCGCCATTCTTTATTATAAATACAAGGGACTTGACCTGGTCGAGGGAATAATAAAGGGGCTTCGTCCCGCCGTAGTGGCGTTGATAGCATCCGCGGGGCTGTCCGTGCTAAAGACGGTTATTCTGAATAAAGCGTCTTTTCCCATCCGTCCGGCGGATATAGACATGATTGCGGCCTTGCTTTTCATAGCGGCGCTTTTGCTGTTGCGCAAATTTAAAATAAATCCGATCCATGCCATGCTCATGGCCGGCGTGGCCGGCATTATCGCCTATAACCTGCTGCCCGCCTGACAATTGACATGGTCAATAAATAACATAAGGAACATAACGATCTACCTTGCACCATTATGGATAACTTATTGCCTGGCCATGATCTCCCGACCATGACCGGACAGTTCATAACCCATAATGATGGTTTGTTCGACCCTGCAGGATACTTGCTGCACGGCTATATCCAGCCGACCGGCCGGATATAACCATTTACGGCACCCTGCAAAATCTTAGCTCGACCTTGCATGATAAGTTGGGATCCTGTTATAATCAAACACCAGTTTTGACTATAACAGAGCCTTTCCCTACCATGCAAAATCTTCCCTCCGACTGCATATAAGCCACCCAGGCCTATATGCAATCTTTGGCCGACCCATATATACCCCAGCACAGAGCATATATGGATCTTGGCTCAACCGTTATGTTCCCTACGCTATTATTATGTACCGGTGAAACAATCATATTCATGCTAATTTTTACATTTTGTTTGCTTCTAAGGGCTTATAAGGCGCTTGGATCAGATGCTGGCCCTCTTCCAGAATGTAGGCGCCAGCAGCAGAAGCATCGGATAAATCTCCAATCTCCCCGCAATCATGCAAAAAGAAAATACCGCCTTGCTAATGTCCGAATAGCTTGAGAAGTTCCCCATCGGCCCGACAATTCCCAATCCGGGACCTACATTGTTTATGGTTGCGGCAACAGCCGTAAAATTGGATACCATATCTTTCCCATCCAGCGATACAATCAGCAATGCCAAGGTGAAAGCAAGAATATATGCAAAGAAAAACGTGTTTACACCTGCCACCATATCTTCATCCACCGCTTTCCCGCCCGTCTTGATGGTATAAACCGACCTGGGGTGGATTATCTTTACAATCCGGCGGCGGATGGATTTAAGCAAAAGCAAAATACGTATGACTTTGATGCCGCCGCCGGTCGACCCGGCGCTTGCGCCAATAAACATAAGTATTACCAGAATCGATTTGCTGAAAGACGGCCAAAGGTCGAAATCAGTTGATGAATAACCCGTCGTTGTTATGATGGAACTGACCTGGAATGATGAATGCCTCAACGACTCCCATATGGAACCGAATACCTTGCCGTTAAGATCAATTGCAATAAGTAAAATCGAAACCAGCACAATCCCCAGGTATAAACGGTATTCCCCATCCTTTAGAAATGACTTGAAATTGCCTTTGATAGCATAGTAATACAAGGCGAAATTCGTGCCAAATGCGAACATGAAAACGGTTATGAGAATTTCCGCGCCTACGTTGTCATACGCACCGATACTTATGTTTTTTATGGAAAAACCACCCGTGCCCGCTGTTCCGAACGCATGGCACAGCGAGTCGAACAGCGGCATTCCTGCCAGGACAAGTAGAATCACAAGAA
>JBLNDI010000063.1:0-15804 GCA_050261495.1 Bacillota bacterium | reverse complement strand
CCTTAATCATTATGTCTCTCTGGGGTTCGGGCCACCACGGGTCTATCAGGTCCCATGTGAACTGGATATGTTCCACGCCAAAATCATTCCTGCACATAGAAGCCAATTGCTTTGGCACAAGCCAGCGTTTTACGGCAAAAGACAAATTCAGTCCTAAAATCATGCTTATCACTCCATTTTTTTAATACTTTATTCCTTTTCGGCAATTTTAATTTTCCTCTTCTTCAACTCACTCAGGATATTGGACAGGGAACTGAAGGAAATTGCTATAATCACGACAAATCCGCTTACGGCAGACTGCCAGTATACGTTTACTCCGAAGAGGACTATCATGTTCTGGATAATGCTGATGATTGCAGCGCCAATCAATGCTCCTGCAGGATTTCCAATACCGCCTGTCAGGGCGACGCCACCTATAACGGATGCGGCAATAGAGTTCATGGGCCATGCTTCGCCGACAGCTGACTGCGCGGAACCCAATCTTGCCACATAAAGGACACCGGCCAGGGCTGAAATAAACCCGACGGTTGAATAGAGCATCGTGCGGATTCTGTCCACTTTTATGCCAAGGATTTTAGCCGCTTCCCTGTTGTTGCCTATGGCGTAAATGTACCTTCCGGTTTTGGTTTTCTTAACCAAAAAGAGTACCAGTGCAAGGATAATAAGGGTGAAAATGAACGGGAACGGTATGGAGCCCACATTTCCTTTACCGAAAAAGTGTATCTCGGAGGGAATGTTCGTTATGGCCTTACCCTTGGTGAGCACCAGGTTTATACCCCCGTACACTCCCTGCATGCCGATGGTGGCGACCATGGCATTCAGCCTGAGCCTTGTAATGATTGTTCCGTTCAGGAGTCCCAGCAGCAACCCGAAAAGGACGGCGAGTATCATGGATAAGAACGGGTTCCACCCCCAATGCATCATCATGATGCCCGAAACGATGCCGCACAGGGATGCGACCTTTCCTACGGACAAGTCAAGCTCCCCGATAAGGAGAAGCAGGGACTGCCCGATTCCGATCATCCCCACAAAAGCCAAATCCCTTATTAGTGACTGTATGTTGTAGATGTCAAGAAAGTATGGCGACAATATGCTCGCCAGGATAACCATGAGGACGAGCACTCCTCCGATTACCGTCATGTTGCTTCTTCTTAAGGCGTTTATAAATGCATTCTTGGATTTTGATTTAATCTTATTCATAAGTTGGAACGTCTCCTTCTTGCTTTGATTTGACACCGATAATGCTGCTTAAAATCTGCTCTTTATCGGCATTTCTGTCAAATTCCCCTGCTTTTCTGCCGTTATATAATGATATGATCCTGTTTGAACATTTCATCAGTTCTTCAAGTTCCGATGAAATAAGTATTATCCCAATGCCATTCTCTTCGGCAAGTTTTTTCATCATACGGTATATTTGAGCTTTTGTTCCTACATCTATCCCCTTGGTCGGTTCGTCAAAGACCATGACTTTAGGGTTGCAATTCATAGCACGTCCTATTATTACTTTCTGCTGGTTCCCGCCGCTTAGAAACTTAATTTCTTTCTCCATATCGGGGGTTCTTACATCGTATTTCTCAATTACCTTTTGAGCCAATTCCTTTTCTTTTTTAATTGAAATTCCAATAATATTGCTTTTTAAATCATCCAGAACCGAAATGCTGATGTTTTCCCTTGTGCTGAGCATAGGCAGAATGCTCTGTGTTTTCCGTTCTTCAGGAAGGTACATGAAGCCTTTCTTTACAGAATAGCTGGGATCTCCGAATTTCCACGGCTCACCTTCCATTCTGACGCTTCCTGCATATACCGGGATGTACCCCAGAATCGCCTGCATCAATTCGCTTCTTCCTGCGCCTATCAGGCCGGAAAATCCGAGAATTTCACCTTTCCTGAGAGAAAAACTGATATCTGTAAACCTTTCCCCCGTCAAATTCTCTACTTCCAGCAGTACTTCATCCGAGACCTTCTGTGAAAATAACACCTCGATATAATTTATTTCGTGCCCTGTCATTTTTGTTATGACCCAGGGTATATCAACACTTTTTATATCAGAATAAGCAACCTTTATTCCGTTTCTGAAAACGGTAATGACATCACCCAGTTCAAAGACCTCTTCCAGTTTATGGGAGATAAAAATGATTGCCTTGTTTTGCCTTTTCAAATCCCTGATTATCTCAAAAAGTACTTCTGTGTCTTTTGTTGTCAGGCTGGTAGTCGGCTCGTCGAAAATTATTACATCATATTCCTTTACAGCGACGGCTCGGGCTATCTGAACCAATTGCCGCTCGGAAACGGATATTTCTTTGACCAGGGCATCCGGGTCCACATTGATGCGAAATTTCTTCAATATCGGTATTGCGCGTTCATTCAGCAACTTCCTGTTTATCAGGCCTTCAAATCCTGACCTTTCATAAGGCAGGAACAGGTTTTCAGCCACTGACATGTACGCGAACAAATCCACTTCCTGCGGAACATACGCGATCCTGTCAAACAGGGCTTTATTCTTTTGAACATCTGTTCCGTTTATCAGTATTTCACCTTCGTCAGGCTCATACACACCTGTAAGGCATTTTATCAACGTGCTTTTGCCGGCACCGTTTTCACCGATAATACAATGGATTTCGCCTGGTTCAAAGGAAACATCAACAGAATTCAGTGCAACTACGCCCGGGAATGTTTTAGTAATATTATGCGCTTCCAATACTTTCATTGTTGTGCTCCTTTTATTGAAAGGGGTCAGACTTGGGAATCAAGTCAAACCCCTTTCCAAATTTTCATTCCAAGATACTACGATGCTTAAGATTACTGTTTTACCAGCTCTATCCACTCGTCGATGTTGGACTGATCGATATAAGCTATTCCTGTGTCAACGACCTTGGGAATTTCTACGCCGAGGGAAGCCTGCCACAGCATCAGTACGGACATGGAACCCTGCATCTGGGGAATTGTTGATGATGTAGCGGTAATAGTGCCCTTCTTGACGTATTCAAGGATTTCTATAAGGTTATCCATTGCTACGAATTTAACCTGGCCCACTTTGCCGGCTTCTTCGATAGCTGCTGCGATTCCGGTGGCGCATGCGTCACAGTTCAGGTATCCTACCAGGTCAGGGTTTGCCGCGAGGACAGCCGCCGCCTGTGTCTGGGCTTCCTGAACGCTGTCGTTGTCAATACCGCCTTCTATAACTTCTATGTCGGGATATTTAGCCAATGTAGCCAGGTGAGCCTGGTAACGCTCCATATGGTTCGGAGCGGTGGGAACGCCCTGCATAACGGCAACTTTGCCCTTGTATCCTATGAGTTCGGCCAGCTTTTCTGCAGCCAGTGATGCCTGCTCGGAGAAATCGTTGCCGACACTGGTCAGTCCGCTTCCTTCCGGAGCCGGAGCGTCAAAGAGGATGACAGGTATTCCCTGCTTCCGGATTTCTTCGATAACAGCCTTGTTACCTTCATAGTCCAGCGGGTCGAGAGCGATACCGTCCGGTTTTGTTACGGCAGCCTGTTCCAAAATCTTGTTCTGTTCAGCTACGTCTGCCGTTTGCGGTGCGCGGTATTCAATATTGACCTTTACCCCAAGCTGATCGGCGAGTATTTTAGCTTGCTTCTGGGCGCCTTTATTTACTTCATCAAACCATGGATGCACTACCTTCGGTACGATTACGAATGTCAAATCTTTCTTTTCGCTTGTCTGCTTATTGTTTTCTGCGGACTGTGCAGGCGACTTGTTGGAACCCGTCTGGGTACAGCCTGCAACAAAGCTTAGGATCATGACTGTTGCGAGAATTACGGACAAAATTTTCTTTTTCATAATATCCTCCTTTTTAATAATTTGAATAATTTTTTAGGGTAATTCAATTATATATTTGTGCAGTTTCTCATCCAAGGAGAGCGTCTTTAGATTAAGTGGGGTTATCTTAACAAGTAAAAAGCTGCTATTTTATTAATAGCGCTTTTTTACTCCATGTAGATTATGCGGTCCGATATGTCTTCCGTATATTCGGGGCTTGATTTCAAGATTATTACTGTCGTGCCAAACCCGGTGAATTTCCTGATATAGGATTTTACCAGTGAAATGCCGAATATATCGCAGTGCATGAACGGTTCAAACAATATCAAAACCTTCGGTTTATAAATATACCATCGTTCAAGCAGCAGCACGAAGCAATCGCTGGTGCTCATATCCTGGACGGGATGTCTTATATGGATAATATCTTTTTTTACTTCATTCTCTAAAAAACTAGTAATCCTTGATTGGTTCAAAAAATACCTCAATGAGGGAATTTTATGCAAGGACGGCAGCAGCAGGTTATCTCCCGCGGACATCTGAAGCATGAGTTCATCCCTGTTCCCGAGGTTTGCCACGGAAACAATCTTGTTTCTTACAAAATCAGTTATGTCGTTAAAATTGCAAAGGCGCTGCTCCAGGTAAATATCAAGGGTTTTATCGATATATCTTCCTGAAAACATATCAAATATATGCTTTTTTTCTTTTGCATCAAGATCAATTATGAAAACTACCTCTCCTTTATAAAAATCAAACTGGAAATTCCCTTTTTTCAGGACCATGTTTCTAACCGAATACATAATGTCCCTGGTTGAATAATACTCATTTTTATAGCTTTCCAAATCCTTTTTCATGGTGGTAATCTTGGTCCCCAGCAAAAACTTCTCCATATGGGCTTTATCACGTATATAATCTTTTTCGCATTTCTTTACTATGTAACCATTTTTAAAGATAACATACTTATCGGACAATATTTTCAGGACCTGTTCCGAATAGCTGTTGACAATTGCAGTCATCCTGCCGTTTATGACCCTGTTCAGCGTGTCTTTGAACCGCATTATTTCCTGTGCCGAGCAACCCTCGAAATCATCTTCGATTATCAATATTTTAGTTTCAAGGCTATAGGCCTTTGCCAGATCCGCCAGCCTTTTTTCAAATTCTGTCAGATGTTTGAGCTTCTTGTCGGCATCCACATCCAGTTCCAATTGCTTAAACAGGGAATTTGCCTTGCTAACCAGCTTTTTTCGCTGGTATATGCCGAAGAAGGACGGTTCGGACAATAAATAGATATACTCCGCAACAGTCCAGCTGTCAATCAGGTAATTGGACGCGCTTATTTTGTAGACATGCTTGTGAATATCCTCCATGTTGGCAACTCTTTTGCCTTCCAGGTAAAAAATTCCTTGGAACTCTTCCTGTTTGCCGCAAAGAATATCTATCAGCATGTTTTTCCCTGAATTGATCAAACCAAGAATTCCCGCTGTTTCCCCCGTCATCAGGCATATTGATACGTCCGCAAGCTTGACCGGGGAGCTGTATTTGCAATTCAGATTATGAATACGCAGCATTTCTTTTTTCATTGTTATCATGTATCCTTTCAGATATTGCGGGAATTGTTATCTCAACGTCAGTTCCCTGGGATAATGTACTGTATATGTTAACACCGTATTCTTTCCCAAACAGCAGCTGGATTCTCTTGTTTATGTTGGGAAGAGCAATCCCTTTCAGCTTCCCGTTATCGCCATCGTCCCAGTCTGTGGAGCGGATTTTCCTGTTCAGCTCATTTAGGGTTTTGGAGTCCATCCCTTTTCCGTTGTCCGATATGGTTATTATCATTATGTTTTCTGTCGTAGTGACATTGATTACAACCTTGCCTCCTTCCATGCAGTCCTCAAGCCCATGGTAAATGGCATTCTCCACAACAGGCTGCAAAATCAGCTTGGGAATCAGATAGTCATAAGCCTTTTCATCTTCATCATCTATTTCTATTTCAAGAGAAAACCTGTTATTGAAACGGTAGCGTTGAATAATCATATAGTTTCTGATATTGGCCAACTCATCTCTTAATGTTACAAGGTTTCCCTTCTGGCTGATGCTGTAACGGAAAAACGAAGCCAAGGCTTCAACCATTCGCGCTATTTCCACGTTGTCATCCATCATGGCCTGTCCCCTTATGGATTCCAGGGTGTTGCACAGGAAATGCGGATTGATTTGGCTCTGCAGGGCCGTTAATTCCGCTTGCTTGTCAAACATCTTGGTGATATTCTCCCTGCTGTTTTGATCAATGCATTTTCCGACCAATGCTTTTATTTTGCTGATGAGCAGGATGTTTTCAGAAGCTTTGTTCAGAGCATTTTCGCAATCAATGTCATCCCGTATGCACCGGACCAAAACCTTGTCCAACGCTTCAAGGGGTCTTATTATGAAAAGATAAAAAACAGAAAAATAAAAGACCCCGGCAATTGAAAGCGAAATAATGAATTCAACGGCCTGAAGCCTTGCAATAAATACTATATCGATAATCGGTATAAACAATAAGGTAATTGCAATTGCAATTTTCATTCTTTTTATACTTGATTGTCTCATGTTTTATCTTCCTATGAATGTAATCTTCTATATAGAGCCGGCTTGATCCCAACGGTCTTTGCAAAGAGCTGGCTGAAATATTTCGTGTCTTTATAGCCGACAGAATCAGCAATTGCCACCATGGTGTCATTGGTGCTTCGCAGCAGATCCTTCGCCTTTTCCATTCTTAAATTGATCAGGTAATTGCTGAAATTCATTCCTGTTTCCTTTTTGAACAGCACGCTGAAATACACCGGGTTTAACCCCACCATGTTTGCAATGTCTTCCAGCACAATTTTCTCGAAGTAATGTTCGTTGATGTACTGTTTTGCTATCCTGATAGGCTTCACATTTTCCGACTTCAGGTAATTCAACGAGAATTCAAGGTATTCGCCCAAATATCTTGCCAGCAGGTTTTTCAGCCTTACCAGCGTGTAACAATGCTGGTAGGTATTGAGCATATATCTTTTCAACGCAACTCCTTCATCATTTTTTATTTTGACATTGTCAAAAAACATGTTTATTAACCTGTCTGCAATATCATAGCAGAAGGAAAAATCAATCTCGTTTCTGGAGCTTATATCCCCGAAAATTTCATTGATGCTCTGTTCGAAAAATTCCTTTGAATATGATTCGATGCTCATCAGGTATTTTTCCTTGTGTTTATGCAGAAACCCGTCAATATCTATCTTATTTTCGAGTGGAAGCGATTTGGAATATATCAGTCTTCCTATCCCGTATTTTATTCGATTCTGGACAGACCTGAATGCCTCCGAGACGGATTCCCTTATTTTGCCCGGCTCCGTGACCTCGCAGCCTATGCCGATGGTGGCTTCATAAAGTTCAAATTTAAACAGGTATTCCTGGATTTCAGTCAAAATGTTATTGATGCTGTCCTTTATTTCTTTGGATCTTGACAAATCATAATTGACCAGGCAGTATATGTGAAGGTTTTCTTTCCCGCAGATTATCAGCTCTTTTGCACGTCCTTTGAAATTTTTATCCACAATGGCAATTATCTGCTCTACCGTAAGCCTGTCCTGCTTTTCGTCATGTTTTTCATAATCCCAGTAATCAAGCTTTATGTCAGCGCACATATAAGCATCGCCCGTGAATTCCAGGTTGTATTTCTCGGCCAATTCCTCTAGTTCTTCATGGGAAATGGTATCAATGTTTTCAATTATATTGCTCAGAAACTCGCTTTTTATGATTCTCCTGCTTTCATTCAGTTCCTTTTTCAAATCTTCTTCTTCTTTGCGCTTAATCAGGTTTTGATTTATATCTGCATATATTTCCCTCAGGACCTTATTGATTTCATCTTCATTTATGGGCTTTAGCAAATAATTGTTTACTCCGTACTGGATAGCCTTATGGGCATATTCGAATTCCTTATACCCGCTGACAACGATAAACCTGATATGCTCATTATTTTGCTTGATCCTTGATATTAACTCAAGACCGTTTATTTTAGGCATGCGAATATCTGTGACAACTATATCCGGGTCGCATTCATTAATGATATCAAGGGCTGTTTTACCGTTATTGGCGATGCCGACGCATTCCAGTCCGATTTCATCCCATTTGATAAGCTTCTTTATGAGTTGGGCAATGCGTATTTCATCTTCTACAATCAAAACCCTTAATTTTCTTTCTTTCATGAAAAACACCTCAAGTACAAGCGGGAATGCATCACCTGGTTTTATTTTTAAACCCAACTATAATTATTATTCTACTACATAAATACACTGTCAACAATGGCAAAACATATGATACATTACATCTGCCGAGGCGGGTTTTTCAACCAATTTGAGTGATACCGCGCGGAGTATGGCTCTTCGTCTCAAAGAACAGGGATGAAGAGTTTTTTGGCTATTACCAAACTGTTGTGAAGGAATAATTCCCAACATCCGAAAATCCAGATGGCTTGCTTGGCTTGTCCGTCAGTTAACATAATTTGTTTATTGATTTGAGATGGCTTTTCTTGTAAGTTTAATCTAGGTGAAAAATGCATGGGGGTTGGTGTTTTGTGACAGTCAGGACGATAACGCTGAAAGCGTTGGTTATATTGCATGTCATTATTCTGCTGGTTTTGGCAGGGGGGTATGTTGCGGCAACAGGAGAAAACGCCGGTGTTTCCGCGCGGTATAATATGAGTTATGTTTACTTTGGCAATCCGGCGTCATATACAAGCCTGGTCGATAACACAGATGGCTCACTGGACGAAATAGCTCCCAATTATTTTGATCTTAACGAAGATGGGACGCTAAAGCTTACCCCGGTTGTTGACCGTGGCTTTATAAACGGCATGCACGAGAGGGGAATCAAGGTTGTGCCGTTTTTAAGCAACCACTGGGACCGTCAGAAGGGGATTAATGCGCTGAACAACAGGGAAGTGCTGGCGTCACAGGTTGCAGAGGCCATTTCGGAATACGGCCTGGACGGCGTTAACGTGGATATTGAAAACATGACTGAAAATGAGAGAGATATCTACACGGATTTTGTAAGGCTGCTCAGGGAAAAGCTGCCGGACGGCAAAACCGTGTCGGTTGCCGTTGTACCAAACCCATACGGACTGACCCAAGGCTGGCATGCCTCGTATGATTATGCCGGACTGGCCAGGTACTGCGATTACCTCCTGCTGATGGCTTATGACGAGCATTACCAGGGTGATGTAAGCAAGACCGGCGGGGCAGGGCCGGTCGCAGGGTACCCGTTTGTAGAGGCTTCGATTAAAGCGGCGCTGCGGGAAGTTCCGGCTGGAAAGCTGCTGCTGGGCATTCCGTTTTACGGGAGGCTGTGGAAGCGGGGAGCGGCATACGGAGGATACGGAATAAGCAACAACACGGTTGCAGAGCTTGTAATGGAATATAACGGAAAGGTAATATATGATCATGTGCAAAAGTCTCCGAGGGCTGTCGTAACTATAAAGGCATCCGGCAAAAAGCCCGTGGTATTCGGAAATACCCTTGAAGCAGGGACGTATGACATTTGGTTTGAAAACGAAGAGTCGATAAAGCGGAAACTGGAACTGGTGGGGAAATACGGCCTGAAGGGCGCCGGGAGCTGGAGCCTGGGACAGGAGGAAAAAAGCACATGGGATTTTTATTCATTATGGCTTAACGGCAGGTATTTTGGCGATATTCAAAAGCATTGGGCAAAAAAAGCAATTGTCGCCGCTGTGGATAACGGATGGATGAAAGGTGTATCAAGCGCCCGCTTCCTGCCGGACGCTCCTGTTACAAGGGCGCAGGCAGCCGCAATTATCGTCAGGATGCTGGGAATCGATACGGCCGGTTTCATAAACAGTTCGCCGGTATTTTCGGATACAGCCGGCCACTGGGCTTTTGCGGAAATTGAGGCGGCTGCGGCCTATGGGTTGGTAAAGGGCACCGCCGACGGTATATTCGAGCCTGATGAGGCATTGACAAGGGAACAGATGATGGTACTGCTCGACCGCATCATCGATGTTGGGGAACCGCCGGGAAAAATTTTCTTTAGCGATGTTACACCCGAAACGGCGCAGTGGGCTTACGAATCCATCAACAGGATGGCGGCCGCGGGCCTTGTCAGCGGTTTTCCTGATGGTTTGTTCCACCCGAAGGAAATTATGAACCGCGGTCAGATTGCGACGCTTATGGTAAGAATATATCCATATATAAAAGCCGGCGCTGATGAGTAACAGGCGTCCGCCCGAATAACCGCCGGTTGGTTTCAGTGTTTGTTTATCGTTGAATAAGCGCTGAATGAGGGTATATAAATAGCGAAAAAACAATTGTTTTAAAATTGTAGATTGTATACAATAAACGTGATACAATATTGTCAGATGGTCATGCAGAGTTCTGGCTGCGAAGGTTCCGATAATTATGAAAATGATTGTTGGTTCCCGTGGCTTTGGATAAGCGGACGGCTTTTATGAGATAGATTGTGAGGTGTGTTTCTTGATAAAAGCGTTAAAATCATTCAGGGGCGGTGTAGAACCCGGGCATTACAAGCAGACGTCGGAACTTAAGACAGTGGAAATGCCTTTGCCCTCAAAGGTTGTCATACCCATGCTCCATCATATAGGAGCGCCATGCACGCCTATCGTTAAAAAGGGCGACAGGGTACTGGTCGGGCAGAAAATCGGCGATTCGGACAAGATGGTTTCGGCCCCTGTGCATTCGAGCGTTTCGGGAATAGTAAGCGAAATAAAGCCTGTTCTTTTCCCGGGGGGTTTTGAGGTGCAGGCTGTCGAGATAAAACCGGACGGGCTCCAGGAAGTGCATGAGAGCGTCAAGCCTCCCGAATGCCATGACCGGGAAAGCATGATAAAGAGTATCAGGGAATCGGGACTGGTCGGACTTGGCGGCGCAGGTTTCCCTACGTTTATAAAGCTTTCGCCTCCACCTGGAAAAGTTATAGATACCTTGCTGATTAACGGCGCCGAGTGTGAACCGTATATTACTTCCGATTACAGGGAAATGATGGAAAACCCGGAAGACATCATTGAAGGCACGAGAAAAGTGATGGAGATTACGGGGGCGCCCAGGGCTTTTATAGGTATTGAGTCAAATAAGCCGGTGGCAATAAAAAAGTTGTCAGGCTTATTGAAAGATGACAGGAATATACAAGTGGTAAAACTGCGTACCAGGTACCCGCAGGGTGGCGAGAAACAGCTGATTTATGCCGTAACCGGCAGGGAAGTTCCGCCGGGCAAGCTTCCGGCGGAAGTGGGCGTACTGGTGCAAAATGTAGCGACCGTGGCCTTTATAGCCAGGTATTTCAGGACAGGCATGCCGCTTGTAAAAAGAAAGATTACCGTGGACGGCGGTGCCGTGGCGAACCCGATGAACCTTGAAGTGTACGTGGGCACCCCGTTGAAGGAAATATTTGATTTTTGCGGAGGCTTCAAAAGGGAGCCTGAGATAGTGATCATGGGAGGACCTATGATGGGAGTGGCGCAGTATTCGCTTGATACGCCTGTTTTAAAGCAGAATAATGCCGTTCTCGCGTTATCTGAAAAAGAGGTGTCAAAATCGCCGGAATCGGTATGCATCCGGTGCGGGAAATGTGTCGCCGCGTGTCCCATGTCGCTGCTTCCGCTCTTTATCAACGCGTATGTTGAGATGGGCAAATTTGAGGAGCTTGAAAAATACCATGCGGGCGATTGCATTGAATGCGGCTGCTGCTCCTACGTATGCCCTGCTTCAAGGAACCTGGTGCAGTCGATGCGTTACGCAAAGGCGGAGCTTGCGAAAATGGCGGCAAAGAAACAAGGGGGGAAAAATTAAAATGGAGATAAATCTGACAGTAGGATCGTCACCTCATATAAAAAGCGGCGAAAGTACCCAAAGAATCATGGGGGACGTCGTCATAGCGCTGATTCCTGCAGTGGCGGCTTCGGTGTATTTCTTCAAGGTCAGGGCGGCGATGCTGATCCTTGTTACCGTGCTTTCGTGCGTATTGTCGGAATATGCATGGAATAAAATAGTTAAAAAGCCCAATACTGTTTCGGATTTTAGCGCCGTAGTGACAGGTATGCTTCTTGCGTTCAACCTGTCTCCGGCGGTGCCGGTTTGGATTGCCGCAATAGGCGGCGTTTTCGCAATCATTATTGTAAAACAGTTATTCGGCGGCCTGGGACACAACTTTATCAATCCCGCTCTGGCTGCCAGGGCATTTCTGATGGCTTCGTGGCCTGTCCAGATGACAACGTGGCTGCAGCCCGGATGGGATGCAATCAGTACCGCGACGCCGCTGGCGCTGCTCAAAAAAAGCGGCGAGGTTTCAGGCCAAATGCCCGGGTTGTGGGATATTTTTACAGGAAATATCGGGGGAACTATCGGCGAGACGTCGGCGCTGGCGCTGCTGATAGGCGCCGCATATCTGCTGGCAAGGAAAGTCATTACGATTGAGTTGCCGGTTGCTTTTATAGGTTCCGTAGGATTGATGACATGGATTTTTGGAGGCTCGGAGCCGTTCACCGGCGACTTTGTCCGCCATATACTATCAGGCGGGCTGATACTGGGCGCTTTCTTTATGGCAACGGATTATACAACTTCGCCCGTGACGTTTAAAGGAAGAATCGTCATGGGGATAGGCTGCGGCCTGTTGACATCGATAATCAGGCTATACGGGGGGTATCCCGAAGGCGTGTCATATTCAATACTGCTGATGAACCTAGCCGTTCCCATGATAGACAGGTACATTATGCCGAAAAGATTTGGTGGAGGTGCTGTGAAAAATGCGTGATATGTTAAAACCCTCGTTATCCTTGTTTGTAATTTGCATGTTGACAGCCTTCTGCCTGGCATTTGTCAATGCCATAACGAAAGATACCATTAAACTGAGGTCGGAAAAAGATGCGGAAGAGCAAAGGAAACTGGTATTGGAGAAAGCCGACAGTTTCAAGGAGCTTGAGGACTGGAACAGCATGGATGAAAGCGGCTTGATTGACAGGGTTTTTGCAGCCTACAGCGGGCAAAACCTTGTCGGATATGTGATGGAAGCTTCGCCTAGCGGTTTCGGCGGGGAAATCGCTGTGACCGTAGGCATTGGCAGTGATAAAAAAATATCTGGCGTGAGAGTGGGCGAAAACAGTGAAACGCCCGGACTGGGTACTAAAACGGCGGATGACAGTTTTACGGGCCAGTTCGTCGGCAAGGACCTGGGCGTTGATTTCAAGGTGGTTAAGAAGCCTGCCTCATCCGATGATGAAATCCAAGCCATAAGCGGCGCTACCGTAAGCACAAATGCTGTAACCAGGGCTGTAGCCGCATGCGCAAGGCTGGGCGGCAAGCTGTTGGAAGAGGGATATGGAGGCGATGGGAAATGAAAATGTTTAAACTGATAAAAAACGGAATTATAGACGAAAACCCGACGTTCCGCCTTGTGCTGGGCACCTGCCCGACGCTGGCTATTACGACTTCCGCGATTAACGGCATTGGCATGGGAATCGCGGCGACATTCGTGCTGATAGGGTCCAACGTGGTGATTTCAGCGCTTAGAAAGTTTACGCCGTCAAAGGTAAGAATGCCTGTATTCGTCGCAATAATTGCAGGATTCGTAACAATCGTACAGATGCTGCTGAAGGCCTATGTGCCCGTGCTGGACAAGGCTTTGGGCATTTATATTCCGCTCATAGTCGTTAACTGTATTATAATGGCCAGAGCAGAATCATTTGCGTCGAAGAATCCCATCCTGGACTCTGCCATAGACGGGCTGGGCATGGGTATAGGATTTACTCTTGCCATTACGGGAATCGGGGCCATCAGGGAGATACTTGGAAACGGTAGCATATTCGGCATATCGCTGTTGGGTGAATCGGGCAGCCCAGCGCTTGCTATGATTTTGCCCCCGGGTGGTTTCCTGGTCTATGGTCTTTCAATAGGCCTTGTTAACCTCATAACCAACAGGCAGGCACAAAAAACCGGCTGTGCGGTTCAAAGCGCCGGTTGCCATGGCTGCGACGCGGGTTGCCATGCAGCGTTGTCCGAAAAGGAGGTTTAGTAATGCTCGAGAGTATCCTGATAACATTTATATCGGCAGTTTTCATAGAAAATTTCGTGGTTGTCCAATTCCTTGGAATATGTCCGTTTCTCGGGGTATCCAAGAAGGTTAAGACGGCTGTGGGCATGGGCGTGGCGGTAATATTCGTCATGGCGCTTGCTTCCGCGGTTACATGGTTGGTCCAGGAATTCCTGCTCAAGCCGTTTGGTTTGGAATACCTGCAAACGATAGCCTTTATACTGGTTATCGCGGCCCTGGTGCAGTTGGTTGAAATGGTGATACTTAAAACAAGCCGGGCGCTCTACAATGCGCTGGGTATTTACCTTCCGCTGATTACAACCAATTGCGCCGTGCTTGGCGTGTGCCTTTTGAATATAGAAGCTGAGCATAATTTCCTCATATCCGTTTTCAACGGCGCATTTTCAGGCGTTGGTTTTACATTGGCCATTGTGCTCTTTGCAGGTATAAGGGAACGCCTTGAAACTGCCAGGATTCCGAAGTGCCTCGAGGGGTTTTCAATCTCCTTGATTTCGGCGTCATTGGTTTCGTTGGCGTTTTTCGGATTCCAGGGTTTAGTTAAATGAAAGTCCGGGGGGTTTAAATATGGTAGACATAATTATGGCCGTACTTGTAATCGGCGGCCTTGGGCTGGTCTTTGGAATAGGTCTTTCATATGCTTCGAAAGTATTTGCGGTACAGGTGAATGAGAGGGTCTCATTGGTAAGGGACGTGCTTCCCGGAGCAAATTGCGGAGCTTGCGGCTATTCCGGCTGTGACGGGTATGCGAATGCTGTGGTCGAGGGAAAAGCCCCGACAAATGCATGTCCTGTCGGCGGAAGTTCCGTGGCCGAAAAGGTGGCGGAAATCATGGGAGTTGAGCCGGAGGGCTTCAAGAGGACGACTGCAAGGGTTTTATGCAACGGACGGCAAAGTATAAGCAAAGAGAAATATATATACAGGGGTATTAGCAGCTGTGCCGCTGCAGCACAGCTTTACGGCGGGCAAAAATCATGTGCGTACGGATGTCTTGGCTACGGGGATTGCCTGAAGGCGTGCCCCTTTGATGCGATTGTCATAACCGGGGGTATCGCAAGGGTTATAGAGGACCGCTGCAAAGCCTGCGGCAAATGTGTTGCGGCATGTCCGAAAAAACTGATCGAGCTTATTGATAAAGACAAGAAATATTCGGTCATGTGCAGGTCCAGGGACAAGGGCGCCGTTACAAGGAACAATTGCCAGGTGGGATGCATCGGCTGCATGCGCTGCGTAAAGGCGTGCAAGTACGACGCGATAAGCATGGAAGGAACGCTGGCCCGGATAGATTACAGCAAATGCGTCAATTGCGGGGAATGCGCGAAGGTATGCCCAACAATGGCAATCAGGGTAATGGACTTCGGCGAATAACCGAGCATGATTTGGAAAAATAAATAAGACAGTTCGAAACCATCCTGTCTATAAACAAAACTACGGAACGCGCAGCATGCTAAGGCGGGCTGCTGCATTCGCATGCGGCGCATGATTTGATTTGGGGGGCAGGCTGCCCTTTTTTTTATATATTTTTGCGGATAATAAAAGAAAAGCGTGTGAAGAGAAAGGATGTCGGCGATGGAAGGCGACACTGGAAAAAATAATACTTCAAGGTATGTCAGATACCGCGGAAAGCATACCAGGTTTATTGTCGAAGCGGCGTTTATTGCCGCGATGTATGCGGCGCTTACCATCCTTATCCCGGGAGGCTCCGGGCAGGTGCAGGTGAGGGTGTCGGAAGCGTTAACGGTGCTGCCGTTTTTCATGCCGGCTGCAATACCCGGGCTGTTTGCCGGCTGCCTGCTGGCCAATATTATTGTAGGGGTAAGCCTGTACGATGTGATATTCGGGAGCCTTGCCACGCTGGCGGCGGCATTTCTGACGCGCAAAATGCCCGTGAAATACCTGGCGCCGCTCCCGCCGGTAGTCATAAACGCGGTGGTA
>JBLNDI010000062.1:0-6735 GCA_050261495.1 Bacillota bacterium | reverse complement strand
TGTGCAAATCCAAAAGGCCAATCTCGTTGAAATGATAAAGGTCTTCGGACGTCCAGAGCAAAACCTTTCCCTTGCTCTCATCGTCACGGCTGCCGTCTGCGTTGACCCTTACGGCCGCTATCCCGAAACCGCCGTCCGCCGTATGGAACAAATATGGGCTTTTCAAGCCTTTTTCATTTAATGTGTTAATGCATGAAACAGTTGCCGACGCGAACAGAATTCCGTAATTCTGATTAAGCGCCACGCAGGTGGTTCCGTCGCCGCTGTAAGCCATATGCACGCTATAAGCGAGATGTGACGGATACAAACCCTGGATTGGCTTTCTCGTGTAAACCAGAACGCTCCCTTTTGCCTCCCGGATATCGCTTTTCATGTTTAAGCCCCGCCCCCGTTATCTTAATTTTCAATATTTTACAATAGCATACTGACGCAAATTTTGCATCTGCCGAAAACTGCCGCGCGGATAGGCCGGAACGGCGCAAATCAAGGTATCATGCGGTTTGGAACGGCTATGAAAAAATTATTTTTATAATATATTGAAATGCTATTAACCGAATGATATAATTTTCGACAAAAGAAAATCTTTAAATGCGGTACTGAGATGCCGACAAGATTCAATATTGAAGAAAGCCGAAGGCGGGCCTTCTCGTGATGATGCGGTTTATTAGATCTTGTCTGCGTTACTGTGGACAAGATTTTTTATGGTTAACGTAGGCAATAAAATTCATTATACAAGGAGGATCTACTATGCCAAAAAGTCAACAAGTCATTGGGTATCTCCCCGACGAAAGGCCGCCGGTCTGGAAACTGGTATTATATGCGCTCCAGCAGGTAATAGTCATGTTCCCGGCAACGGTAGCCGTAGCACTAATTACCGGCTTCCACATTTCAACAACCATCTTCGCAAGCGGATTGGCAACCATCTGCTTTATACTGGTCACACGCGGCCAGATACCGTTGTATTACGGATCAAGCTTTTCCTATATCGCAGCAATAGGTGCGTTAATGGCATTGGACGCTCTCAAGAACAGCACTTTGAATGAAAAAATCGCAGTCGCACAGTTTGGTATCATTATGTCCGGTCTGGTATCAATAGCGGCAGGCCTTATCGTAAACCGTTTTGGCAGAGAATCGATCGAAAAAGTGCTGCCCGCTTCGATAACAGGGCCTATCGCCATGGTCATAGGCCTGACCCTGGCAAAAGTCGCGCTTCTGGATGCTACATCCATCGCAATCGATTGGACAGGCACGCCTGCCGTTTCCGAATCCCAAGCCGCACTCGCCAACAATATGGCATGGATTATCGCTCTGGTTACGCTGCTTGCCACCATCCTGTTCTCGGTATACCTGAAAGGGTTCGCCGGACAGCTCCCGTTGCTGCTGGGTCCGATTGTAGGCTGCATTATAGCGTTTATCATACAAATCGCTACGGGAATAAACTTGTTCAGGATGCTGCCCGAAACTGCAAGCACCAGCATATTCGCGCCTCCCATATTTACGCTTCCGAAGCCGACCTTGTTTGCCGTGGCGGCAATCATGCCTGTCGCCATCGCGACCATACCCGAATCGACCGCGCACGTTTACCAGCTTGACATCTATGTGAACGACCTGGCAAGGAAAAAGCAATCCTCCAGGGTTTACAACATAGCGGACAAGCTGGGGCTGAACCTGATAGGCGACGGTATTGGCGACATGGTTTCGGGCCTTATCGGGGGACCCGCGGGAACAAACTACGGCGAAAACATCAGTGCAATGGCAATCACCAGGGTATTCTCCGTTCCCGTGCTGATAGTCGCTTCAATCATAGCCATGGTCATAGCCTGCTTCACCCCGCTGGTTAACGCTATATACTCCTTGCCCTTCGCGGTTATCGGCGGACTGGAAATCTACCTGTTCGGCGCCATAGCAGCCCAGGGTATCGCGATCATGGTAGAGAAGAAAGTTGACCTGTTCAGTGCGAAAAATATCGCTCTTATCGCAACCATAATGATTATCGGCCTTGGCGGGCAGTATGCGTTCAACGGCAATATCCCGTTCTTCGGGTTGCAGGTTCCCTGCGTTGCCGGAGCCGCCATATTCGGAATCATACTGAACCTTATCCTGAGCATCGGGGAAAAGAAGGAAGATAAAGCGGAATAACTTCCGCGCAAGGATATGGGGTCAGGCTTGAAGCCTGACCCCTGTTATTGCCATTACAACCTGTCCATGACGAAACCTGATGTCTCTTTTACGCTATGTCCGCTAATTCTATAGCAGGCATATGCGTTGGAGTCACTCGGAGCATTCATCCTTTGCCTTGACCCGCACCACCATGTAATCCGCGCGATTCTTCCGCGTTGACTCCGGCTTCTGATGGCTACTTGTTCTGTAGCTTATACAGTATTTTATGGCCTTGCTCTTCTATGGTCTTCTCAATTTCGGCCGTGTTAAACGAATTGGTCCCGATGACGATGGCGCTTTTACCGCTGTGCCCGCGGTAAACAGCCGCATGCGTGATATTTGCGCCGAACTTTCCGAAAACGCTCGTTATATCCGACAATGTGCCGGGCGAATCCTCCGCTTCCACGGTCAGCCTTGTACCCGGCTCGCGAAAACCAAGCAAATCGATGAACGAATCGAATATATCGCTTTCGGTGATAATTCCTACCAGCTTGCCATCATCCACCACGGGCAAAAACCCGACATTGTTGTCTCTCATCAGGATTGCCGCTTCTTCCAGAAGGGCGCCTGATGATATTGTTAAAGGATTCTTCGTCATAACCTGGCTGATTTTTGTTTTGGAAAGCAAGTAAGCGATCTCCCCCATGCTGAAGGTAGTCGCTTTTGACGGCGAGGTGCGCAGGATGTCGGCCTTTGATACGATTCCGACCAGTTTTCCGTTCTTGACAACGGGCAGCCGCTTTACGCCATGTTGTTCCATGATTTCATGCGCCTCCGGAACAGTCTGGTCCGGAGAGATTGTGAAGGGATTTGTTGTCATTTTGCTTCTAACAAACATAAAATCAACCTCCCAGGTATGCTTTCTTGATCTCCTCGCTCTGCATCAATTTTTTGCCGTCTCCAGAAAGAACAATGGATCCGGTCTCCATTACGTAAGCCCGGTTGGCCACTTGCAGCGCCATGCTTGCATTCTGCTCGACCAGCAGTATCGTGGTCCCTGCATCATTTATATTCCTGATAATCCTGAATATTTCCTGTACCAATAGCGGCGCCAGCCCCATGGATGGCTCGTCAAGGAAAAGAATCCTTGGCCGGCTCATTATCGCGCGGCCGATGGCAAGCATTTGCTGCTCTCCTCCCGACAAGGTGCCTGCGGCTTGCTTTCTCCTGTCATAAAGTATTGGAAAATGCTGATATACATTCTTTAAATCCTTTGCGATTTCCGCCTTGTCTTTACGGTGATAGGCGCCCAATTCCAGGTTTTCCTGCGTTGTCATCGTGGAAAACACTCGGCGCCCTTCGGGCGCATGCGATATTCCCATGTGAACCCTTTCCATGGCGGTAGTATTGGTAATATCCCTGCCGTCGAGAATAATCGAACCAGAGGTAGGCTTTTTCAGCCCCGACGCCGTTCTAAGCGTGGTTGTTTTTCCTGCGCCGTTTGCGCCTATCAGCGTTACGATTTCACCGTCCCGGACCTCGAGCGATATCCCCTTGATGGCCTGTATTACGCCAAAATGAACGACCAAATCTTTAATTTCAAGCATCGTTTCCGGCCTCCCCCAGGTAAGCTTCGATAACCCGCCTGTCCGATTTTATTTTCTCCGGCGTTCCCTCCGATATAACCATGCCGTAATCAAGAACATAGATACGTTCGCAGATTTTCATCACCAGCGACATATCGTGCTCGATAAGCAAAACCGTAAGATTGAATTTCTCACGAATCCACAAGATCAGTTCGGCCAATTGCGCGGTTTCCGCAGGGTTCATGCCGGCTGCGGGCTCGTCAAGCAGCAGCAGAATGGGATCCGTTGCGAGCGCGCGGGCAATTTCAAGATGGCGCTGTTCACCGTATGGCAAATTTTTCGCGTACTCGTCCTTTTTGCGGTCCAGGTTGAATATCTTCAGCAACTCCATGCATTCTTCGGTCATTTTTCTTTCTTCATAGCTGCAGGAAGGCAAATGGAGTATGCTTGAAACAAACCCGTACTTTACATTTTTATGCTTGGCGATCCGTATATTGTCCAGGACCGTCAAATCCTTGAACAGCCGGATATTCTGGAATGTCCTGGCAAGCCCGGTTTTGCAGATCTTGTACGGCTTCAGCCCATGCAATGCTTTTTCCTTTCCGTCCTTGAAAAGAGTGATGGTTCCGGAGGTCGGCGCATAAATACCAGTCAGCAGGTTGAACACCGTTGTTTTACCGGCTCCGTTCGGTCCGATCAATCCGACAAGCTCGCCCTGCTCCAGCGTCATATTTACATTGGATACCGCCATTAAGCCGCCAAACGACTTGGTAAGTTTTTTTATGCTAAGAATTGGCATGGCTAAACCCTCCTTTTCCCGGGCGTGAACAGGTTGTTCAACTTGCCGAATACTTTAAGCGATATCTCCCTTGAGCCCATCAGGCCCTGCGGACGGAAAATCATTATTATAACCAGGAGCAACGCGTAGAGGACCATGCGTATTTCAGCGAATGATTGCAGAAGCGTGGAAATAATCGCCAACAGCACGGCCGCCAGGATCGATCCCGAAATACTGCCCAGTCCGCCAAGAACGACAATAACCAGCACGTCGATCGATTTCAGGAACCCGAAAAGCCCAGGCTCGATAAAATAAAAATTGGAAGCATAGAGTGCTCCTGCAATTCCTGCGCAAAATGCTCCGAAAGTGAAAGCCATTACCTTATATTTTGTCGTATTGATGCCCATCGAGTCCGCCGCAATTTCGTCCTCCCGGACGGAAATGCAGGCGCGCCCGTGCGATGTTTTTAAAAAGTTATATATGGCAAGCACGGTGCCGGCAGTGAAAACAAAAAGCCATGTCCAGTTCACAAAAGCGGGAATTCCGTTAAGTCCTGCGGCGCCGTTCGTTATTTTCAGGTTAAGAAAAATGACCTTTATTATTTCGGACATGCCCAGCGTCGCGATTGCAAGGTAATCACCGCGAAGCCTTAGCGTGGGAAGACCTATCACAAAACCAACAATAGCCGCGGCGACAGCCCCCGCAAAAACTCCAAGGATAAAACCCGACAGCGTCGGCATCCTGAGAGTGATTATAGCACACGTGTATGCGCCGATAGACATAAAACCGGCATGTCCCAGTGAAAACTGGCCGGTAAAACCGGTGATCAGGTTAAGGCTGACGGCCAGTATAATATTGATGCAGATCGTAGCCAGCGTCAGCCTGAGAAATGGGCTGATAATATTTGTCAAGATCAGCAGCTGGACAACGGCATAGGTAAGAAGAAGCGATGCGATTTTTTTAATTGTGGGATTTTTAATCATTTCTTTCACCGCCTACACCTTCTCCCCTACATTTTTGCCAAGCAGTCCCGAGGGTTTTACAATCAGGATAAGGATCAGTATGGCAAATACGACTGCATCCCTGTACATCGAGTTTCCGTAACCGGAAACGAAAACTTCTATGACCCCGATAGCGTACCCGCCGATCATGGCCCCCGGAATAATGCCGATCCCGCCGAATACCGCCGCGATAAAAGCTTTAAGCCCCGGCAATACTCCCATAAGCGGGTTGATAGTATTGTAATAGATGCCGACCATAACTCCCGCAGCGCCGGCCAAAGCCGAACCGATGGCAAATGTAAAGGATATGGTGGTATCCACGTTAATACCCATAAGTTCGGCAGCGTCGCGGTCCAGCGAAACGGCGCGCATCGCTTTGCCGATTTTTGTTTTTTTCACAATAAATTGCAGCAATATCATCAATATAATCGTGATGCCCACGATAAGGATCTGCTGCATTGAAATATGAACATCGCCCGCTTTGAATGTTTTTGTGATCAGTCCGGTCATCTGAGGGTAGGCGCGTGGATTTGGCTTGACAAAAAACATGGTGCCATATTCAAGAAAAAGCGAAACACCGATTGCAGTAATCAAAACAGTGATTCTAGCGGCATTCCTCAACGGCTTATAAGCAATTTTTTCTATCGCCATGCCCAGCAGCATGCATACTGTCATGGCAATCAACAAAGAAGGTAGCAGGCCTATTTTAAAATAAGACATGCAAAAATAACCTACATAAGCCCCGATCATGTATACATCGCTATGGGCAAAATTAATCAGCTTGATGATGCCGTATACCATGGTGTAGCCCAAAGCGATCAACGCATATATGCTGCCTAACGATATACCGTTTATTACTTGCTGCAATAGTTGTACCAAAAATCATATCCCCTTCTGAAACAGCCTGCGAGCGCATAATATACAGGATTATGCGCTCCGGCTGTTAATTGCCCGCTATAAAATACTGATAATCGTAAAGCTATGCCTTAAGTCATTCGTATTTTTTATCTTAATTATATCTTAATTATAGTATGCGCATTATCATATTGCACGTATTTTCATTTGTTTAGAATTTCTCGCTGGAAACCTGCACTCCGTCCTTCAAGCCGATGATGACTACCGATTTAACCGGGTTGTGGTTCTCATCAACGCTGAACGTGCCGGTTACGCCCACAAAATTCGTAGTCGCTTCCAGGGCATTCTTTATGGATTCGCCGTTTAGTTTATCTGCACGTTTTATAGCATCGGCGGCAAACATGGCAAGGTCATA
>JBLNDI010000061.1:0-7492 GCA_050261495.1 Bacillota bacterium | reverse complement strand
AAAGGTAAATCAATTATACCGGGTACTAAGAATCGTAAGGAATAGCGGCTATATTATATGAGTTATCTAAAAAAAGAGGGTTAATCTGCTTTTCAAAAACCGAGAACAAATTGACACTGTCCCGCCTGTTCATAATGCTTTATTTTATTTGACACCGATGTTATAATTGTACTGCATTTAATGCAGCAATATTTTACGTTATGACAAGGGGATAAGTTAATGTCGGGCAACAGGCTTGATCGTATAAGAAACTTTTGCATCATTGCACATATAGACCATGGCAAATCAACGCTGGCAGACCGCCTTATAGAGAAGACGGGCGTTCTCACCGAGAGGGAAATGCAGGAGCAGGTCCTCGATAATATGGATATCGAGCGTGAACGCGGCATCACGATAAAGGCCCAGGCCGTCAGGATGGTTTATAAAGCCGCGGATGGCCAGGAGTATATTTTCAACCTTATTGACACTCCCGGGCATGTCGATTTTAACTACGAGGTTTCCAGGAGCCTTGCCGCCTGCGAAGGCGCCATCCTGGTGGTGGACGCCGCCCAGGGCGTGGAAGCCCAGACGCTTGCGAACGTATACCTGGCTCTGGAGCACAACCTTGAAATCATGCCGGTTATAAACAAGATAGATTTGCCGAGCGCGCGGCCGGAACAGGTCAAGAAGGAAATCGAAGAAATGATCGGGCTGGATTGCAGCGATGCGCCGCTTATTTCAGCGAAAAACGGGGTCAATATAGAAGCTGTTCTTGAAAAGATTATTGAAAAAATACCTCCCCCGGGCGGAGATGAAAACGCGCCGTTGAAAGCGCTGATATTCGATTCGGTTTACGACAGTTACAAGGGCGCCATTGTTCACATAAGGGTGAAGGACGGGACGGTGAAACCGGGCGACACAATCAGGATGATGAATACAAATAAAGAATTCCTGGTCACGGAGGTTGGGTTCTTTTTGCCCGGGCAGTATTCGCCGTCAGGCCAGCTCATGGCCGGCGATGTCGGCTATATTGCCGCAAGCATCAAGAATGTACGGGATACGAGGGTAGGAGATACCATTACCCTGGCCGGCAATCCTGCCGCAGAACCGCTGCCGGGTTACAAAAAGGTGCAATCCATGGTATTTTGCGGGGTTTACCCGGCGGACGGAGCGAAATACGGCGATTTGCGCGATGCGCTCGAAAAACTCCAGTTGAACGATGCTTCCCTTACCTTTGAACCGGAGACATCCGCGGCGCTTGGGTTCGGGTTCAGGTGCGGGTTCCTGGGGCTCCTCCACATGGAAGTTATCCAGGAACGGCTGGAAAGGGAATTTGATCTTGACCTTGTAACTACGGCTCCCAGCGTTGTTTACAGAATTACGCTGACGAACGGGCAGGTCATGCATATTGACAATCCCACCAATATGCCTCCCGCGGCGTCTATCGCCAGGATGGAGGAGCCGGTTGTCAAGGCGTCCATTATGACGCCTGTCGAGTACGTGGGCAATATCATGGAGCTTTCGCAGGAGAGGCGCGGCACGTTCAAGGATATGTCCTACCTGGACGGCTCAAGGGCTGTGCTGACATACGAGCTGCCCCTGAACGAGATTATTTATGACTTTTTTGACGCGCTGAAGTCCAGGACGAAGGGATACGCGTCGCTGGATTACGAATTCATCGGGTATAGGGAGTCAAACCTGGTGAAGCTGGATATCCTTTTAAACGGCGAAGTTGTGGATGCCCTTTCGTTTATAGTACACTCCGAGAAGGCATACGCCAGGGGACGAAGGATTGCGGAGAAATTGAAGGAATCAATCCCGAGGCAGCAGTTTGAAGTGCCGATACAGGCCTGCATAGGCGGCAAGATTATTGCCAGGGAAACGGTGAAAGCATATAGGAAGGATGTCCTGGCGAAATGCTACGGAGGCGATATCACCAGGAAGAAAAAACTGCTTGAAAAGCAGAAAGAAGGCAAGAAGCGCATGCGCCAGGTTGGCACGGTGGAGGTGCCCCAGGAAGCTTTCATGAGCGTGCTGAAGCTTGATTAGCGCGCCCCGGCCGGGACATGCAGGAGGGTGGTCATGACGGGCAGCAACACGGAGCGGCACAGCGGCATTGGCATATACATCCATATTCCATTTTGCAGGTCAAAATGCTATTATTGCGATTTTAATTCTTATCCCGGCATGGAACATCTTGCCGGTTCTTATTTCGAAGCGCTTTTTACTGAAATAGCCTTGAGGGCGCGCTCCATCAGGGGAAGGCGGGTCAAGTCGATATTCATTGGAGGCGGGACGCCTTCCCTTGTTGATCCGGATTATATCGCGAGGCTGATGGAGGTTTGCGCGAAGCTCCTGGAACTGGACAATGTCGTTGAAATTACCATGGAGAGCAATCCGGGGATGCTGTCGTTCGAAAGCCTGAAAAAATACAGGGCTGCCGGCATAAACCGGCTCAGCATCGGTCTGCAGGCATGGCAGGACAGGTTGTTGAAGGATATGGGGAGGATTCACCGGCGGCGCCATTTTATTGATAATTTTAATGCAGCCTGCGAAGCGGGGTTTGAAAATATAAACGTGGACTTGATTTTCGGCCTGCCGGGCCAGGCTTTTGAAGACTGGGCGGAAACCCTGGAAGCCGTCTTGTCGCTTCGCGGCCGTTCCCGGGGATTGACCCATGTATCATGCTACAGTCTTTCCATAGAGGAAGGGACGGTTTTCGGGGAGAGGATGAAACAAGGCGCGCTTGCCGCGGCGGATGAGGAGCTTGATCGCCTGATGTACAGGCATGCTGTCGAGACGCTGTCCCGAAACGGTTACCGGCATTACGAGATATCAAATTTCGCCTTGCCGGGCTTTGAGTGCAGGCATAACCTGATTTATTGGAAGGCCATGGAGTATGCCGGGTTCGGAGCCGGCGCGCATTCTTTCCTGGACGGCGTGCGATTCAGCAACAAGGCGGATGTTAGGCAGTATATCGATGCGGTGGACCGGCTTGCGGGCGGCGGCAAGGATGGCGGAAATACCGCAGGAACGGGCGGCGGAAACTGCGGGATGAGCGGCGGAAACGCAACCGGCCATGGCAGCGCCGGTGGAAGAGGCGACGGGGCGGCGCATGCATGCTTGTGCAATATGGCGGGTGTAGAAACCGGGCTTTTCGAGGATATCCGGGTTATCGGCCGACGGGAAGCCATGTCGGAATACATGATACTTGGGCTTAGGCTTACGGATGGCGTTTCGCCCGATGAATTTGAGGAAAGGTTTGGAGAACAGCTGCAGGATGTTTACGGCAGCCAGCTTGAAAAGCTTGCCGGCAAAGGCTTGCTCGAGCGCGTCGACCGCAACGGCGTCCGATACAGGCTGACCCGGCGCGGGCTTGATTTTGCAAACCAGGCATTTATGGAATTCATTTAGACTCTTGACAAAAAAAAATGCAGGTGGTATTTTTATTGTAGATTAGCACTCGACAGGGCAGAGTGCTAACAAACAAATAATTATCGGGAGAAGTATTATAATATATACGATAACCATTTTTATTTAAGGGAGGCGTGTATGAGATGATAATGGACGAGAGAAAAAAAAGGATATTGCAAGCCATCATCGATGATTACATTGACACGGCCGAACCTATTGGATCAAGAACTATTGCCAGGAAATACGAGTTGGGGTTGAGTTCGGCAACCATTAGAAACGAAATGGCCGATCTTGAAGATATGGGTTACCTGGCGCAGCCGCATACATCCGCCGGACGCATCCCTTCGGACAAGGGATACAGGCTGTATGTCGACGAGCTTATGCCCGTGCGCAACCTTCAAAAGGAAGAATCCGACAGAATGAGAATAGAGATGGAGACACGCATAAATGAACTGGACCAGTTGCTCAAAAAAGCTTCGGCCGTATTGTCCCGCTATACCAAGTATACGTCCATGGCGGTCACGCCGCAGTTGAAGACAAGCACGATAAAAACCATACAGCTCGTTCCGATCGAGAGCGGGAAGGCAATGGTCATAGTCGTTACCAACGCCGGCATTATCCGCAACAACCTGATTAAAATAGCCGACGCCCTGACGCCGGATATGCTGATCATGTTATCAAACGAGTTGAACGACAAGCTGGCCGGACTCACGGTAGAGCAAATTATAATGGGCAAGGCCATAGAGCTGGAGAACCGTTCCGGGGTGACCACGGATATCCTGACGCCGGTTATTAACGGCGTAGCCGATTGCATTGCGGAGATAGACAGCCCGGAAGTATACGTGGAGGGCACGACTAATATATTCAATTACCCCGAATTCAGGGATGTTTCGAAAGCCAAGGAGTTCATGAACGTACTGGACGAGAAGTCGAATTTATTCAGGATTATGACCAGCCGGACCGATGCGGGTGAAATTACCATAAGAATCGGCTCGGAGAATGATATGTCGGTAATCAAGGATTGTACGCTGATTACTGCAAATTATAACCTGCCCGACAACTTCAAAGGTTCCATAGGGATTATCGGGCCGACGAGAATGGAATACTCCAGGGTCATATCCTTGCTGAAGTACATGAGGCAGTTAATGAGTGAAGAAATTAACAGGCTCATGGGCATGGAACCGGGCAGACATTTATGAAATACGTATCGAGAAATGAGAGGTAAAAAATGAGTGAAAAAATACAACATGGCTGTGAAGCCGCGGATGAAACCGGCACGAAACAAGATGAGATAGATAATGAGGCTCCGGAGTCCGGAGATGAAACGGCTGAGCTTGACAGAGTGAAAGCTGAGCTTGAAAAAGCAAAGCTGGAGCTTGATAATAAAACCAGGCAGTGCGAGGAATATTTTGACAGGCTTCAGAGAACGGCGGCGGAGTTTGACAATTACAAGAAAAGGTCCATCAAGGAAAAGGAAGCTTTGTATGCCGACGCGGTTGCCGATGTTGTCGGCGCGTTCATTCCGGTTGTAGACAATGTGGAAAGGGCTCTTCAGGCAATTTCCCTGAATGATTCGGCCCAATCGCTGAAAGAAGGCGTGGAAATGGTTTACAAGCAATTCAGGGATATCCTTAAGAATATAGGCGTGGAAGAGATAAAAGCGGTTGGGGAGCAGTTTGATCCGAATTTCCACAACGCGGCGATGCACGTGGAAGACGATTCGGTCGGCAAAAACGTGGTTGTTGAAGAGTTTCAGAAAGGTTACATTTACAAGGACAGGGTAATCAGGTACAGCATGGTGAAGGTTGCCAATTGACAAAAAACGCGAATTGGATAATAACAAGCTTGAAACTGCGTGAAAGCTTGTATAATAATAGACTAACTTCTAATAGCAGGAGGTAATTTATGGCTAAAGTAATTGGTATAGATCTGGGGACTACGAATTCCTGCGTAGCCGTTATGGAAGGCGGAGAGCCTGTAGTTATAACAAATCCGGAAGGCGGCAGGATAACTCCTTCGGTTGTGGCATTTTCAAAGACAGGTGAAAGGCTTGTCGGCCAAGTGGCGAAAAGACAGGCTATCACGAATCCCGAAAGGACCGTTCTTTCCATTAAAAGGGATATGGGAACCGATAGAAGGGTAAAAATAGATAACAAGAGCTACACTCCGCAGGAAATTTCCGCAATGATACTTCAGAAGCTGAAGGCCGACGCGGAGGCATATCTTGGCGAGACTGTCACCCAGGCGGTAATAACCGTCCCGGCATACTTCAGCGATTCGCAAAGGCAGGCGACGAAGGACGCGGGAAGGATTGCGGGACTGGAAGTATTGAGAATAATCAATGAACCTACGGCGGCAGCCCTTGCTTACGGGCTCGACAAGGAACACGACCAGAAAATCCTGGTATTTGACCTTGGCGGGGGAACCTTTGACGTTTCGATACTTGAAATTGGAGACGGGGTTTTCGAGGTGCTGGCTACAAGCGGAAACAACAGGCTGGGCGGAGATGATTTCGACCAGAGGATTATAGATTACCTGGCGGATACTTTCAAGCGTGAGCAGGGAATAGATCTGAGGACCGACAAAATGGCGATGCAGCGGCTAAAGGAAGCTGCGGAGAAGGCCAAAATAGAGCTTTCGGGCGTAACCACCACGAATATCAATCTCCCGTTTATTACGGCCGATGCGTCGGGGCCGAAGCACCTGGATATGACCCTTACAAGGGCGAAATTTGAAGAATTGACTGCGGACTTGGTGGAGAAGACGATGGGTCCGACCAGGCAGGCAATTGAAGATGCCGGGCTTAGTCCGGATAAAATAGACAAAGTTCTTCTCGTGGGCGGTTCAACCAGGATACCGGCCGTACAGGAAGCGGTAAAGAAGTACCTTGGGAAAGAACCTTTCAAGGGAATCAATCCGGACGAATGCGTGGCAATAGGCGCGGCAATACAGGCCGGGGTGCTGTCGGGAGAAGTCAAGGACCTGCTTTTGCTGGACGTAACCCCGCTTTCACTGGGTATTGAGACTCTTGGAGGCGTTTTCACGAAGCTGATTGAAAGGAATACGACTATTCCTACGAAGAAGAGCCAGATTTTCTCAACTGCGGCCGATGGCCAGACGAGCGTGGAGATTCACGTTTTGCAGGGCGAGAGGGAAATGGCCCAGTATAACAAGACGCTGGGCAGGTTCCAGCTTACCGGCATTCCTCCGGCGCCTAGGGGCGTTCCGCAGATCGAGGTTACTTTTGATATAGATGCGAACGGCATTGTGCATGTTTCCGCCAAGGACCTCGGTACGGGCAACGAGCAGAAAGTTACAATCACGGCTTCCACCAACCTGTCCGAAGATGAGATTGAAAGGGCCGTAAAGGAAGCCGAGAAATATGCGCAGGAGGACAAGAAGCGCAAGGAAGAGGTAGAAACCAGGAACAATGCCGATTCAATGGTTTACCAGTCCGAAAAAACCTTGAAGGACCTGGGCGACAAGCTGAGCAGCGAAGACAGGTCCAGGATTGAAGACAAAATAAACAAGGTAAAGGAAGCCCTGAAGGGTAATGACACGGCGAGAATAAAATCTACGACCGAAGAACTGACCCAGGCGTTCTACGATATATCGGCAAAGATTTACCAGCAGAATCCCGGGGCTCATGGCGGCGCCGGCCCGAATGCAGGGTTCGGAGGCGGCCCGGGTTTCGGGGGCGGCTCGCCGGGAGGACAGGACGCAGGTCATGATAACGTGTATGACGCGGATTACAAGGTTGTAGATGATGACAAGAAAGACTAACAAGTGACAAATAGCAGTATAAGCATTCGGCGAAAATATAGGGGACACCGGAAAGCAGAAACCAGGTACCTGTAACCAGGACCGTGGCAAGGTTATTTCCTGACGGCTGCAGTTTGGGTGTCCCTATAATAATGAAGGGGATGCACTTCCGAATAACCGGAGTTTAATGCAATTCCCCCGAATTAAAACTGATCGGAGTTGTTGAAGATTGCCGCAATCCAAGAGAGATTATTACGAAGTGCTGGGAATTAGCAGAAATGCATCAGATGAAGAAATAAAAAAGGCGTACAGGAAACTTGCCAAGCAGTACCATCCG
>JBLNDI010000060.1:0-39197 GCA_050261495.1 Bacillota bacterium | reverse complement strand
GTCGACAGCCGGTATAAGAGTTGATGACGGATCCCTTTACGGTATTTCAAAATGGGCTTTAAGATCTTATGCCTATTTCCTGAGGAATGAGCTGAAACACCTTGGTGTAGGAGTTACCTTGCTTAATCCGGGCGGGACATTTACACAAAGACGTGTTCCGAATGAAAAAATTCCAAGTGGCAGGCTTCTTGAAGCTTCAGATATAGGAAAGCTTGTTGCAGCTATTCTTACTCTCAGCCCCCAGGCTGTTGTTGAAGAAATTAATGTCAGGCCGCTTCTGGGCGATACCTACTAGCCTTTTATTGCCCGGACGCAACTTACCTTCATAATTTCTACACAATGAGCTGCTATAATTAATACTAGGTTAATTGAATTAAAGTTAAGGCGTGAAGACTAAACCTAGATTGATACTATCGGAAAGGATGAATCATATGAATTGTTGTCATGGTAATAATGATAATAACAGCGGAAACAAGAATGAAAAAGGACATAAAGGACATAAAGGGCATTCGTCCCATATGCTTATGATGCTTGTATGCTGTGGAGCACCAGTAATACTGCTTCTGCTCATTCCATTGCTGAAAAAAGCCGGAGTGGGAGACGGAGCAAACGGATTTTTATCTTTGCTTTCTGCACTGGCATGCCCTCTAATTATGATGGTAATGATGCCAATGATGATGAAAAGGCATAAAGATAACTGATAGCAAAAGCAATCAGGTCGATATCGGCCTGTTTCAATAGATATCCAGAACAAGAAACAATGCCCAAAGAAGCAGCTTCGGCTGCTTCTTGGCTTATGACAGGATTAAAACGAGATTGTAGACTAGGGATATGATATTGTATCATAATAAAAATATGAGGCAAACAATTGAATCTGACCCCGAAAGTCCAAAGTTTGGCGGTGAACAGAAAGGCAGATTGCATTATGAAATTTAGTTTGAGAACCAAGTTGTCGCTCTCTTACGTTTCCATAGTTCTCATTTCCGTGCTGCTGATCAGTGTTGTTACGAACCTGTTGCTGGATAGACATTTCAGGGATTACATCGTGGAAAACCAGGAACGAAAGAACAGGGAAATTGTTTTTCAAGTTGCCCAGCAGTATAAAAACGGTGGAATATGGGATACGGAAGCTATTGGGAATATTTGCATCAACGCTTTGAAGCAAGGAATGATTATAAAAGTGGTTGATTCCTCGGAAAAGGTCATATGGGATGCAAGGCTTCATGACAATGCACTATGCAAGCAGATGCTGGATCATATCGCAAATAACATGAGCAGCCGCTATCCCAACTGGGAGGGCGAATATGTGGAGAATATATATCCTGTAACAAATAAGCTCTATGAAGTCGGGAAAGTTGTAATCGGTTATTATGGCCCGTATTATTTAAATGATAGTGATCTGGCATTTATCAATACAATAAACAGGCTTCTTTTTGGCGTGGGTGCGTTTTCCCTTGTGCTATCCTTTCTTTTCGGCTCGGTTATGGCGAAAAGGTTAAGCACGCCTATTTCACGGGTTATAACCACGGCTCAAATGATTTCAAAAGGATATTTTGACGACAGGATAAATGAAACATCCGGTACAAGGGAGATTGCACAGCTTACCGAAACCATCAATAACCTTGCGGAAACCTTGGAAACACAGGAAGCCTTGAGAAAAAGGCTCACAGCGGATGTGGCACATGAACTGCGAACCCCGCTGGCCACTTTGCAAAGCCACCTGGAAGCGATGATCGACGGCATTTGGAAACCTGATGCCGAAAGGCTCAAGAGTTGCCACGAAGAGATTATGAGAATAAACAGGCTGGTAGGCGATCTTGAGAAACTGGCGAAATATGAAAGCGAAAACCTGGTTCTTACCAAGACGGGCTTTAATATTTCGGAACTTATCCGAAATATTATAAAGAATTTCGAGAATGACTTTGCTAATAAGAATATTGATATAAAATTTGTTGGTGAAAATGAGACAGTAACCGCCGATAAGGATAAAATCAGCCAGGTGATAATAAACCTGCTGTCAAATGCCCTGAAGTACACCCAACAAGGGGGAGAAGTGCAGGTTGCGGTTAAAGGCGCCGACGATTCCGTAGAGATAACCGTTAAAGACACCGGGGCAGGCATTCCCCCGGAGGACCTGCCTCATATTTTTGAACGCTTTTATCGTGCGGACAAATCAAGAAACAGGCTGACCGGAGGCGCCGGAATCGGCCTTACAATCGCAAAGGCAATAATTGACGCACACAAGGGTAAAATTCAGTTAAAGAGCATAGTTGACGAAGGGACGGAATTTATCATATCATTGCCTAAGAAGTGAAATTGTTTTATGAAAAATGCGTTTTATATTATTATAAATTGAGCTAAGGCGGCTAGAAAAGAACTTTATATAATAACCTGGAATTCTAATTTATACTGAGGTACTTCTATGAAAACGATGCTAAGTCTTTACCTGGTTCTTGCAGTTATATTGGCTCAGTTTTCTTCTGCCTATTTTTTTTCAAAGGGCAGGACCAGCTATCGAAAGGCATTCTCTGCCTTGGTTTTATTCGTTAGTATTTATTTGTTTGGTTATTTAATGATTATTAACAGCAGCAATCTGCAGGAAATGATATTTTGGAACCAGGTTCAATATTTGGGATTGCCCTTTATTCCCATACTATGGCTGACGGTGGCACTCCTTTATACAAGAACCATCTATTCTCTAAAAATCCGGATGGGTCTTTTGCTTTTTGTTGTGCCTGTATTAACCTTTTTTATACGACTCACCAATTCCTGGCACCATTTTTTCTATACCAAATGGGAAATCAGGCAGTATTTTGGACATTATTCCCTGTATATGGAAAGAGGTTTCTGGTACTATATTAATATTTCTTATACAATTTTGTGCTTATTTTTTACCGTTGTCGTTTACTTCAAGGAATACCTGAAGAATAGGGCCGGTTTTATCAAATCCCACTTTTTGATTTTCTTATTTGCTTCTATGCTGCCTCTCATTGGTATAACGCTGTTTCTTTTTTCCTCCGACGAGTGGAGCATTGATTATTCCGCTATTTTCATACCTGTTTCTTTGCTTATTATTAGTTTTGGCATATTAAAATACGATTTTTTGGAGATAAGAACTTTGGCCCGGGAAACAATCTTTGAGAACAACTTTGCCGGAATGGTGGTATTAGGTCCGGGGAAAAGAATAATAGACTATAATAAGGCCGCAAAAAAGTTTTTTGATGCGATAAACATTTCATTGAATAATTATCCCATAGAGCATGTTCTCAATCGGGATCATAAGTTGCTGGAGATCTTTGAGAGTGAGGAAAACCGTGAGTTGTCTTTGGTGATAGATGGGGAAAAACGATTTTTCGAGATTGATGCGGTGTCGTTGGGAAATCCCCATGACGGAAACGCGAAAATGCTTAAAACTATCCGTGATGTTACGGAAGAAAGAAAGATTCAGGAGAAACTGAAATTATTGGCTGCCATTGATTCTTTAAGCGGCCTGAATAATCGGGCGGAGTTTATGAATTTGGCTCAAAGAGAGTTTGCCAGGGCTAAAAGGGATAAGAAGGGACTATCATTGTTGATTATGGATGTGGACAATTTTAAAACTATCAATGATACTTTTGGGCATGGGGCAGGAGATGAAGTGATTCGTGAAATGGGAAGCATTATTAAAACAGGTTTCAGAAAAACCGATGTTCCCGGGCGTATAGGGGGAGAAGAATTTGCCGTGGTTTTGCGGGACGCTTCTTTAGAAGAAGCCAAAAAGAAGGCGGAACGGCTTCGGAAGACCATAGCCAAAAGAAAAGTGATTTATGGAGAGAAGGAAATCGGTATTACGGTAAGCATTGGAGTGGCCACAATCTGCGGTAACGCCGATAATATATCCAATATTGAAGATGTATTGAGAATGGCGGATGACGCCTTGTACAAAGCAAAAGCCAATGGAAGAAATCGTGTTGCAGTTTTTAATCTTGATGAAAACATAGTACAGCTGCGCCATGATTAATCACTTTATTCATTTGCCGATGAGCCAAGGGTAATTAAGTTTTAATAAAAAGTGTTTGTCCTGATAAATGGAGGAAATGATTTGGAAAAGCGTATGCGCAGTGAAATAAAAGCCGGGCGGGAACAATTTGTACCGGATGATGTGACAATCTATGAAATGCGGATAAGCGATTACGATGAAGTTTATGCAATGTGGCGCAATACTCCCGGAATCAGGGTAAGCGATGCCGACAGAAAAGAGAATATTCAGAAGTTCCTGGAGAGAAACAAGGGATTGAGCTATGTTTGCAGGCACAACGGTAAAATAATCGGGACCGTTCTGTGCGGCCATGACGGACGCAGGGGTTTTATCCACCATGTGACCGTAGCCGAAGAATACAGGGGGAAAGGCATTGGGAAAAGACTTGTTGAGACAAGCCTCGAAAGGCTGAAAACAGAAGGAATTGATAAGTGCCACCTTTTTGCCGTTGCTGATAATGCCATTGGCAACGCTTTTTGGACAGCAACCGGGTGGGAAAAGAGAAAGGACATTTTTGTGTACTCAAAATCCATCTGAAGCAGTGTTTATGCAGCATAAATTGTATTTTTAAATAGATTGTGTTAATATTATATAATCTGGAAAGAACGGAACGTAATAGCATTGCTGATACCGGAATGCAAACTGCTGCAGGCGGAGGGAAGAAGGGAGAAGAAATCTTGATAATTGATAAAAACGGAAAATTATTCGGCAAGGTCAATATAATCGATATCCTGGTTGTTGCCGTACTGCTGGGCGCAGTGGCGGGGGCGGTTTACAAATTCGCAAAGGCAGGCACTACAGGCATCTTGTCCAAACCCGACAAGGTGAGGATTGTTATTTATTGTCCCGAATACCCGGAATATGCCGCCGGCGAGGAGAATATAAAGGAAGGAAGCCTGGTAAAGGATGCCGTGCAGGGCATCACGCTCGGGACAGTAACCGGGGTTGAGATTGGCGAAGCGGTAGGGTACGCCGTGTCGGATGAGGGCGAGTTTGTGACTTCCAGCAAGCCGGATCACGTATCTGTATCCATTACCGTCGAAGGCTACGGGAGATATACCGAGAACGGACTTGTAATAAACAATGTTGAATATTATGTAGGCCAGTCGATAGACAAGCTGAGGGTAGGGAAGAGCGATTTCCGCTATTTTAGCCCGAGAATATTCAAAATAGAAAAAATCGGCTAGGGGATGGCCCGTTATGAGCAACAGCGCAATACTTGGGCTTGTGAATCATTTCATATCCAGGTTGTCCGAAGTTTACAACGAAAGCCTGACCCATAGGCTGCTGGACCGGGTGTGCGGGAAGCTTAAAGGTTGTTTTGCCGGAAGCGCGTTTGTGAGCTTCATCAGGTCCGGTGAAAACACCTCCCGTTTTTTCCGCAGCAGCTTGTTTTCCAAAATTTTACAGGGAGCTATATGCGGCTTGACAGGGCTGTTGAAAAAAATAGTCATCGCCGCGTCGGGACCTGCCGGCAGCAGCACCGCGGTTTCCATCCTGCGCGGGAGCACTGTCGGGAAGGTTGCCGGGTGGGTTTTTAAGCGTTTCGTATTGACCATTTGCTTTTTTATTTTTATCCAGTCAACAGTACCGCACCAATACTGGCACAACCAGTATGGCGCAATCATGATTGCGCTGGTGGCGCTGCTGTACCTTTTGAAGGCGGCGGTTGACGCAAGGTACAGGCCGGATACGGGAAAACTGGACTTTGCGCATATTCTGTTTTTTATTTCGACCGCGGCCGCAACCTTTACTTCGATAACGCCTGCCAGCAGTTTCAGGATATTCTTGTTCAATGCCATGTCTTTCGTGCTTGTGCTGGTCATGGTTAATACCATGAGGTCGGAGCATGAAATCGGGCTTGTAATATATTGGGTTTTGGCGGCAACATCTGTCACATGCTTCTTGGGATTATGGCAGTATATAAGGGGAGTCGAGGTTGATCCCCTTCTTGTTGACGTTACGTTCGGTTCCGTGGGAAGAGTTATTTCATCGATGGATAATCCGAACAACTATGCAGAGTATCTCCTGCTGACCATCCCGTTCTTCGGCGCGGCATTTTTCAATACGAAAAAAACATATGAAAAGTGCATCCTGGTGTGTTTAACGCTTCTGTCGCTTGCCGTACTGGTGCTTACTTCGTCCCGGGGGAGCTGGATAAGCTTTGCCGTGTCCCTTTTTGTATTCATTTTCTTTAAAAACAGGAAACTGTTGCTGCCGCTGGCCGTTATTGGAGTTGCCGCAGTGCCGTTTCTGCCGTCTTCCATCATTGCGCGTCTCAATACAATAGGCAGGGATACGTCAAGCCTTTACAGGCTTTCAATCTGGACAGGCTCATGGAGAATCCTGCAGGATTACTGGATGACGGGAACGGGATTGGGGACCGAGCCCTTTATGAAGTTATTCATCAGGTATACGGACGTCCAGTTACCGGTGCATTCCCACATGCTGATGATGCAGGTGTGGATCGAGACGGGATTGGCCGGGCTTTTATCCTTCGTGTGGATGATTGTCCGCCTTGTTAAAAAGAGCGCGGCAAGCGTGTTCGGGAAAAAGAACGGGTATCTTGAAAATATAATTATTGCGTGCATTTCTTCACTTGCGGGAATACTTGTCATGGGACTCGTGGAATATGTCTGGTTTTATCCCAGAATTTTGGTAATGTTTTGGTTTAACATAGGCATATTGACCGCCGCCCTGAACCTAAGGCCTGAAGCTGCACATGCAGGGTTGCGGGAAGATTGTTAAAGATGAAATTTGAAAACTATATTGTACTATATTGGTGTTTTTACTAAAATAAGAGTTGATAATGGCCGACCGAAGGAGGTTTTCAAGGGTGTAACGCGCTTGGATACCGGTGTTTGTGCCTTTGAAAGGGATTTTTAGATGATGAAGGACAAGACGGGAAAAAATTTTTTTGGGGTTTCCGTTACCATACTTTTTTCAAAACTGCTGGGTTTTCTCAGGGATGTTCTTGTTGCCGCAAGTTTCGGAACTTCAATGCTGGCTGACATATATACGCAGGTTTTCGGGGTGGCAAGCCTGCTGTTTACCAGTATCGGGATGGCTTTGTCGACGGTCAACATTCCAAACCTGACCCACTATTTTGCCAATGAAAGTGAAGAAAAGCGGAAGAAATACGTTGCAGCGCTGTTTACCCATATATTTCTTGCCGGAACCGCAATATCCGTCTGTGGAATTGTGCTGGCGCCGCTGGCGGCGAAGGTCATACTTCCCGGATTGGACAGCGCAGCGGCAGGAATTGCCGTGACCCTTACCAGGATTATGTTTCCCACGCTGCTGTTCATAAGCCTCGCGTACATAACCGCCGGCATATTGCAGGTACACCGCCATTTTTTGTTATCCTCGCTTATCAGTATCCCGTTCAATATTGCAATCATTGCCGCCTTGTTTGTCAAGAGAGGGGATATAATCTGGCTTGGCTATGTGACGGCTTTTGGCTGGCTTCTTCAGTTCCTGGTGCAGTTGCCCGTGTTTTTCAGGGAGAAATACAGGATCGGGTTTGAATTTGATTTGAAAAACAAGCATGTGAACGAGGTGTTTTTAAAGATTGTTCCGATTCTTCTTGGAAATGCCGCCCTCCAGGTATGCCTGATCACAGGCAGGGCATTTGCGAGCCATCTTGATGAAGGCTCCGCGGCGGCGTTGTCATTCGGGAGCATTCTTTTTACAACCGTTACCGGGATTTTTATTGTAGCAATGTCAACCGTGACTTTCCCCGACCTTTCAAAGTACTGCCTTGAAAATGATTTTGACAGGGTAGCGTCGCTGCTGGGCTACATTTTCAGGATGCTGTTCTTCATACTGGTTCCTTATCTTCTTGTTGTGATATTGTACAGCAGGGAGATCATCCGGCTGGTTTACGAACGGGGCTCATTTACGGAAAGGTCGACGGGCATGACTTCGCTGGCTTTTCTTTGTTACAGCTTCTGTATTTTCGGATATATGTCGCAGGAAATTTTCAACAGGGTGTATTATGCCCTGAAAAAATTTAAAGCTCCGATGATATTAAGCGTTATATGCATTTTCACAAATCTCGCGCTGGTTTCCTTGTCTTTCAAAACTCTCGAGATAGTCGGAATAGCCGGTTCTACGGCAGTATCGTTTACAATTTACGCCGTTGCAATTACCATAAACATGCGGAGGCAGATTGGCGGTTTCCTGAAGAAGGATTTTGCCGTGTTCCTCGGAAAGCTTGCCATATGTTCCCTGTGTTTTGCGGGAGTGGGGATTTTATTCCGCCTGCTTGATTTCAAGGGAGTCATTTTGGGATTTCTGGCGCCTGTAGTGACAGGCGGGCTGGCTTACGTCGCTGCCGCGCATTTCACCGGCGTGCTGAAGGAGACCGTCTTTAGGAGGTCATAAAGTAATGAAAAGACTCGTTGTTCCAGCCCTCTGGATCGTTTTTGCAATAAGCGCGGTAATGAGCTTTACCGGGGTTTATATAAGGCACGGCAATGAGTCCGCCAACAAATCGGTTATCCCGGTTTTTGATTATGATGGGTTTTACGCGGCAGCCGGGAGAGGCGGCATGGACATTAACAATGTCATGGCGCAGTTGAAGGAGGCCGGCGTCAGGACGGCGGCGGTAAGGGAAAGAAGCGACGGAACGGGTTTTGACACGAATTTCCTGGATCATCTGAAAACCGCCGGATTTGACATTCTTCTCATGCCGCGGAATTCGCCGTCGCCTGATGAGTCATATTTTTCCCATGTTGAAGAGGTTATCAGGGACTTCGGCGTGAAGCTTATCATTTTTGAAGGTGAAGAAGTTTCCGGATATCCCGGCGGTTTGGACGCGATGGCTGGTATTATCAGCAGGAACAATATTATTGTCGGCATTATTGAACCGGTATCGCAGATCGGGTATGTCCGGCAGAAGGGGTTGGAGCGGCTGATGCCGGAGACCGGGTATGCCGTAAACAGGGTATATGTCACGCCGGAACCCGACCTTGCACGTTTAAGCGGCGACGCAATTTTCCACAGGTGGTTGAGGTGCGTCGTAGACAGGAATATCAGGCTGATTTACATCGATCCCCTGGAAAATCCCGGAATAGGGCAAAAGGAAAACATACATCAGACAATTGATGCGATCAAACGCCTGAACGAATTCATTTCCAAAAAAGGTTACGCCGTAAATTCGCCTATCCCGAAGCTTTCGGACAGGCTGCCCGGGTGGCCGCATTATCTTGCGGTTTCGCTCAGCCTGTTGTTTGCTTCGCTGCTTTATCTCGTATATTTCTTTGATTTACGGACGAACCTTGCCGTTTTGCTTGCGGTGTTCGGGGCAATATCTGCGGCAGCCGCCGGCATGCTTTTCGGAATTGCGCTGGCGCAGGCATATGCCTTGTTGGCAGCGCTTTTGTACCCGTCTTTTTCAACCTTCATGCTTTTGAGGCTGCTAAAAGACAACAGGGAAAAACCGGCGGCAACACTGGTTTTTTCCGCCATGGGAACTTGGGTGGGGATAAATGCGCTTGGAATGTATACGGTTGTGACAAGCCTGGCCGATATACGCTATACAATGAACATAGAGCTTTTCAGGGGTGTGCTCGTTTCTTATTTTCTTCCGCTGGCGGTTTACGTAGTAAACTACCTCAAGTGTTTTATGAACCGGGACAGGTTCAGGAGGGGGTGGGAATTGCTGAATAACAGGCGGAACTTGTGCCTTGCGGGCATATTGACAGGGGTTGTGCTTTTAGCCGTTGCCATATATCTCGTAAGAAGCGGGACCAGCTCCGTCATTCCCGCATCGGACGCCGAAAGACGCATAAAGGATATTCTGGAGGTTGTCTTTGTTGCGAGGCCCAGGTTCAAAGAATTCTTGATAGGGTATCCCGCGCTGTTTGCCATGGTATATCTTTATAAGCGGTACGGGAAGGATATTGTTCTTTTGCCGCTGGGAATCGGGGTTGCCATGGGCGGAGTTTCCATGGTAAACAGCTTCTGCCATGTGTTCACGCCTATTGAGGTGTCTGCACTGAGAACGCTAAACGCGCTCCTCCTCGGAATCGTGGCGGGATTAGTAGTCCTGCTTGTGCTGAAACTTGCGCTGGATGCATGGGACAAAATAATAGCCGGAAATAAAAGCCGGACAGCACCGGATGATTAAAAAATTATAAAGGATGTGAAGCATATGGAAATAACCATAATACACGGCCAGGGGCATGAAGGCAGCACCTACCATGTAACGGCAATGCTTAAGGAAAAGCTGGCCAGGGAAGGCGACGAAGTCCACGAATATTTCATGCCTGCCGACGGGCCCGGGTTTTGCATCGGGTGTTTCGGGTGCATGCTCAAGGGGGAGGAATATTGCCCTGAGGCAGATAAAGTTCGCAGATTGGTCGATTCTATCCTTCGCTCCGGGATTGTAATTATTGATTCTCCTACATATTGCCTTGAAATGTCGGGGCAGCTGAAAACCTTTTTTGACCATCTTGGCTTTATTTACATGTCGCACAGGCCGAGAAAGGAAATGTTTTCAAAGACCGGCATCGCGGTTTCAACAGCCGCCGGCGCAGGCGCGGGGAAAGTGGCGAAATCCGTTGCGAGGCAGATGTTCTGGTGGGGCGTTCCAAAAGTATACAGGCTGAACTTTAGTGTAAATGCGTCAAGCTGGGACGGTGTCCCGGATAAGATAAAAGCCAGAATAAAAAAGAAAACGGAAAAAGTATCGCGCTTGGTGTTAAACATGCGCAGCGAACCGAAGCCGGGAATGGCGGCTAGGTTCATGTTTGGCATAATGCGGCAAATGCAAAAGGCAAACAACTGGAATGAGACGGACAGGAGATACTGGGAGAAGAACGGATGGCTGGGCGCGGCAAGGCCATGGAAGAAACCATAGGCCTACTCTCTAATTTGGGAGCTTCTAAGCATACCACCGGTTTTTTTAATTTTGAAATCGACGTATGTCTCTATTTTCGCTTCTTTAAATCGCTTGTTCCAATTGTATGATTCCCATTCTTCTATTGTCGGGAATTGCTTTGCGGCCGCATAGCCAAAATTGAACACATCGCAGCCCAGCAACCTGCATTTTTCAATTGTCTTATCAAGGCTTTCTTTTAGATGCGTCTTGACGGCATTCTCAAGGATGGGAGCCCTTTGGGGGTCTTCATAATTTATCTGGCTTTGTATTGCATAAATATCTCCTTCGGTTGACAACTTTAATTTAATAACGGGTATGCCTTTGTCAAACACGACATCTATTGAAGGCTTTTGTGCAAGTTTCAACCGGAATGGCACCACCAATTCCGGCGCTTCAGGGTCTTGCACCAAGAGTATGCCTCTATCGTAGTCGCCAGTAGCAAGAAGCATCATCCTTGTTTCGTGCCCGTTGAGCTTGCCGACCATTTTGTCCCCGTCAAACAAGGCGCATCCCAAGAATTCTATAGAATTACCGCCTTTTCTCGGAATATCCCCTGCGAAATATGACCCGGCGGTGACGGTAGCGTCTTTTCCGCCGTCGCCTGGATTAGGGATATTATCCTGGTTATAAAGCCCTCCCAACATTACTGCCGGCTGTATATATGTCGATTTCATAGCGTTATAAAAATCATTGAGCGTGGTGCTCGGAAAATAACTTGAACCTTTGACTCCATGCGCCAAGTCGGTTATTTCGCTGGAAACGCTGCCGCCAAGGTACGGTTGAATATTTTCTATGAATTCCTGCGCAGAGCCGCGTACTACGGCGACTAGCAGCGTCCTCCTAATTTGGTGGTAGCGCACAAGCGGCGCGATATATTCGCCGACCATGCCGCTTTTAGCGATATTTTCGGAGAATACTAAAAGGTTTGCGTGCGAAAAGTCAATCTTTCTTGATATATTTGTATCCAACAGGCCTATGGCGGAAAAAAACGACGGCGCTTCAATAGTGACGGATTTGCTCCTGGCTGGTGCCGCCATGCCGCCTGAGCTGTCGGATTTTCCGCTTTCCTGGGCTGCAATGGATACCGTCAGCCGCCACCTGTCCGCCGTTCCCTTATCAATGCCAATGAACTGGATATAAGCCACGTCGGTAATTTCATGCAAGTCAAAACAGGATGACATTATGACAGCTATAAAAACAGCCGTAACAATAACAGGCACTTTTTTACGCAACTGAGCTTTTCCCTCCTTTGCCTTTGAATAGCGATACGATAAATGCAAGCGTGGGAGGGACAAAGAAGAAAATCCATCCCGTATCTCTCAAGATCCCTACAAGTCCGCTTGTAACCTGAGTCATTCTTGCCGGGTACAGGGAGAGGAATACCAGGATGACGGCAAGCGGTATTATAACCGGCCTTTTGTCGTCAATGTTGAAAATATGCGAATATATAAGCATTGAGATGTAAAAATACACTGCAATTGATATAACCGTGCTGGTGTTCCAAATGAAAAAAAACAAAGGCTCAATACGCTGGATGAATTTTCCGTATTCAATCAGCGAAGACATGAGATAAATCGGAGCGGTAATTTCGCGGCTGGTAAAGTAAGGAAATACAAGGGAAAACGCTAAAAGCGCGGATGAAATAATAATTCCCGCTATTGCAAGCCCTATATATGCGGCGCGTTTTGCATATGCAGTGCCGTTAAGGGAATTGACAATGATTCCGGCAATTATGATCTCGCCGTAGGCCGAGCTTCTTTGCAGTCCGTTTATCACGGTATTTCGGAGGCCATGGCCGAGGATTGGGAACAGGTAATCGACCCGGTACAGACGGAGCGAAAGAATGAGAAGGGCTACGTATCCGGTCAACAGGATGTATGCTACGAGCTTCGAGTAGCGGGCTATTATTTCAAGTCCCATAAAGCTAAGCGCCGCAACGATTGTCATGAAAAGCAAAATAAGGTAGCTGGGCGGGCTTTCAGGGAAAATATATACATTTAGAATATCAACAAATTCTCTCAAATTGACTGCAGCGGTAAAAAACAATACAATCAGCAGCGGGAGTGCGAAAAGTTTGCCGACGAACTTGCCGAATATGGCGATATATGTATCCATCAGGTTTTTTCCGGGATACCGCCCGAGAAGCGAGAAGGTTATAACGAGCGCGACAAAAGCTGTGGAGGACGATGTAAGGGTCATATACCAGCCGGCGGTGCCGACCTTGTCAGCTACTGCGGAAGGGCTCGAATGAAATGCCTTTGCGATTATGGTGATTGCCAGCATGGAAACCGCTTCATGCGTGCCGAATTTTCCTTCTTTTATCACGTTTTGTTCTTGCCTCCTTCATCCGCCCATTTCCTCACTTTACCGGCGACCCTTTTTTTCTTTGGGGAGTTAAGATAGTCGGCGCGTAATTTTTGATTCTGTATCGGACTGCGTATTATAACGTCGGGATTGACTTTTGTTCTGGGAGCAACCGGAGAAAGGAACGGAACCCCGAAGGATTTCATATTGCAAGCGAGCGACGCGGCCAGGATGAACGCAAGCGATATCCCGTAAAAACCGGCAACGCCTCCCGCGAAAATAAAGAAAAACCGGAGAATCCTGATTGATATTGCCATCGATACGTTTGGCATGGTGAAGCTTCCAAGTCCCGTCAGGGCAACCATTACTATGAGGATCGGGCTGGTCAGCCCCGCTGCCACCGCCACCTGACCGAGAACCAACGCTCCCAGTATTCCCAGCGTCTGGCCGATAACCCCGGGTATGCGCACCCCGCCTTCGCGCATGAGTTCAAAAGCAATTTCCATCAGAATAAGCTCGATAATTGTGGGGAAAGGTATATTGGCTCTCATCTGGATTATGGACTCAAGGAGCGGGGTCGGTATCATTTCATGGTGGTAAAGCGCAAGCGCGGTATACATTCCCGGTATCATCAAGGCGGAAACTACGCCGACAAGGCGTATGAGGCGAAGAAAAGTACCGTACTGCCACCTGATCAGCGAATCTTCCGAGGAATGAAACAGCCCGAAAAATGTTGTGGGAACGCCGATGGCGAAAGGATCCCCCTCGGTGATGATCACCACCTGGCCCTCGGCGAGGAATGAAGACGCCCTGTCGGGCCTTTCGGTTGTCACCACCTGCGGGAAAATCATCCAGGGGCTGTCCTCTATCAGCTGCTCCAGCATCCCGTTGCCTTCAATAAAATCGATATCGGAATTTTTTATCCTTCGGCGCACTTCCCTTACAATCCTGGGATTTGTAATGCCTTCGATATATAAAATGGCACAGCTGACCTTGTTGAGATTTCCTATGGATATTATTTCCGTGATGAGCTTTTCATTTTTTACGATTCTGCGCAGAAGAGTGAGGTTGGTGCGCAAGTTCTCGGTAAATCCCTCCTGTGAACCTCTGACCACCTGTTCGGTAACCGGTTTGTCCACGTTGCGCTTCTCATAGCCCCTCGTTTCCAGTATCAACGCTTCCGGGCAGTTGTCCATGAACAGCGCGGATGAGCCATTGAGCACCTGCGTTTTTATTAGATTCATGTCGGCTGATTTTGTTATCTCGGGAATCGACAACACATTTTCCATTATGAAATCTATAGGGCATTCCCCGTTGAAATCGGAGAAATTCCGGGGATTCATGAGCTGCGGCAGAATAAATTGCTTGATGCACGCTTTGTCGGCCATGCCGTCGACAAATACGATAAACGCCTTGATTTTTCTTGCAATCACAAACCTGCGGATTATAATGTCCTGGTTTCTTGGCATGCTGAAGATTTGCCGGATAGCGTCAATATTTGCCTGAAGATTTTCCGATATGAGGTTGCTATCCGAGCCTTGTCCCTGGGGCTGGGTATTCCTGGTATTCCTTGCATTGTTCCATTCCCGGACTTCAATGGGCTTTTTGGCTTTAGGCGCGTTTCCAGCCGGATACGTGCTTTTTGCCATGTTTTTCGCATCCTGCATGCCCTGTCCGCTGCTGCCCTGTGAGCCTGTTCCGCCGCTGCCCTGAGTGCCTTGCTCTTCATACTCCGATAAAGGGACTTCCGATTCGTCAAATTGTTCATACTCATCTTCAAGCAGTTCATATCCGCCATCTTTGTTTTTTGGCTTTTCATAAATAAATAATTTTTTTATAAATGAGGAAAGCTTATTCATCCAAACCTTCCAACCCCTTCACGACTTAACTGAGATTATTGCCATATTTCGAGGCTTTTATGCAATATTCGGGGGAAACCGAGGCAATTGCAATTTGAAGCCATCTAAAATATCCCGGGGCAGCATTGCCGCAGGAAAACTAGCTGGAAAATTATCAAAATAATTGCATAAAAAAAACAATACTATTGACAATAAATATACCGCTCTGGTAGAATAAAAATAAAAAGTTAAACGTTTAGCGCTGGAAGGTGATCAGAATAGCTGCAACAATAAAAGATGTGGCAAAATATACGGGACTGTCAATAGCAACGATCTCGAAATATATCAATGGCGGAAATGTTCTCGAAAATAACAAATTACTAATAGAAGAAGCAATAAAGGCGCTTGATTTTAAAGTAAATGAGATTGCAAGGGGACTCAAGACAAACAGGTCGATGACAATAGGAGTCCTTATTCCCAGCCTGGAGAATATTTTTATAACCAGCATTATATCAAATATAGAGAGCATACTTATACAACACGGATACAGCACGATTATTTGCGATTGCAGGGAGGATGAAAAATTAGAAAAAGAAAAAACCGGGTTCCTGTTAAGCAAAATGGTGGATGGCATAATAACCATGCCATGTTCGAATGACGGAGACCACATAAAAAGGGTTATTGAAAAGAATATTCCGGTAGTTTTGCTGGACAGGCCGATAAAGGATATAAACTGCGACGTTGTGCTGGTCGACAATTTGAATGCTTCGTACGATGCAATAGAACAGCTTATAATCCGGGGACATAAAAGGATCGGCATAATCTGCGGATCAAAGGATATATATACGTCCCAGGAAAGGCTTAAAGGATATTTAAGGGTCCATGAAGACTACTCGATAAAAATAGATCCCGGGCTCATAAAGCACGGGGACTACCAGATAGACGGCGGGTACAGGATATTGAACGAATTTCTCGATATGGAATCAAGGCCGACGGCTGTATTTGTGACCAATTATGAAATGACCCTGGGAGCAATAATGGCGATAAACGAAAGGGGAATAACCGTACCGGACGATCTTTCAATTATAGGATTCGACAATATTCAGTTGGCGACGATTGTCAAGCCCACACTTTCGATAGTGGTCCAGCCAATGCAGCAAATCGGGGAGACCGCGGCAAATATATTATTGAAAAGGCTGAAAGGTGATATGAGCAATTATCCATCCATGTTCAGGCTGAAGACAGAAGTAATGATAAAAGATTCGATATGCAGCATTGCGGTATAGCTCGGTTTTACCTTGCCTGAATGTTACTTGCCGTTGCATTTCAGTCGGAAGCAGACGCTTAACGGCATAAAGTGAAACGTTTAATCATAATTGCTGAAACATATAGATAACGTTGAAATTTAAAGGAGTTATGAGTATGAGCAAGTTATTACTGGGAGTTGATATTGGTACTTCCGGATGCAAGGCGGCTGTTTTTGACCTGGACGGAAAGGTTTTGGCCCAATCAACAAAGCCATACCCGGTGTATTACCCAGCGCCCGGTTATGCGGAGCAGGATCCCTGCATGTGGTGGGACGCGGTATGTGAAGCGGTCAGGGAAGTAATACGGGCAGACGGAGTCGATGCGAAACTCATTGCAGGCATAGGAGTGGATGGTCAAAGCTGGTCCGCGATTCCCGTTGACAAGAATGGCGAAGTGCTTGACAGGACGCCCATATGGATGGACTCCAGGTCCGCGGATATCTGTGCCGAGACCGTGGAAAGAGTCGGATTTGAGAAAATATTCAAAATCAGCGGGAATTCTTTTGAACCTACGTATTCGACCCCGAAAATTCTATGGTTTAAGAAAATCAAGCCAGATGTCTACAGGAATGCTTTCAGGTTCCTTCAAAGCAACAGTTATATAGTGTACAGGCTTACGGGAATAATGAGTCAGGACATATCGCAGGGATATGGCCTTCACTGTTTCAATATGAAAACAGGAAAATGGGAGGATGAATTCTGCGAGGAGCTTGGCATAGCAAGAGAGAAACTGCCTGAAATATATGCCTGCCATGAGGTTGTCGGAGAAGTTACGGGCAAAGCGTCCGAAGAAACCGGCCTTCCAAAAGGCATACCAGTCGTTGCGGGCGGACTGGACGCCTGCTGCGGCACCCTGGGGGCCGGCGTGATCCGAAAAGGACAGACCCAGGAGCAAGGCGGGCAGGCGGGCGGCATGAGCATATGCCTTGATGAAGCGACAGCACACCCCAGGTTGATTCTGAGCTTCCACGTAGTACCGGACCTTTGGCTTCTGCAAGGAGGTACTGTCGGAGGGGGAGGCAGCATTAAATGGTTTAGGGAAGAACTGGGGGCGTTTGAAGAGAACCTGGTGAAACAAACCGGCAAAGCCAATGTATTTCAAATTATGGATGAGGAAGCAAGCTCGATTGCACCCGGTTCCGACGGGGTGATTTTCCTTCCGTACATGGCAGGCGAAAGATCTCCGATCTGGGACAAACATGCAAAAGGAGTATTCTTTGGACTTGGATATGACAAAACAAGGAAGCATATGATCCGGTCAGTGCTTGAAGGCTGTGCGTACGCGTTATATCACAATCTTCAGACTGCCGAAGAAGCCGGTGTCGAAGTCAAAGAACTTGTTTCAATGGGCGGGGCGGCTAACAGCCTGGTCTGGACCCAGATAAAAGCCGACGTAACGGCGAAAAGAATAAAAGTTCCTGCTTCGGATACGGCTACGACTCTCGGCGCCGCCATTCTTGCCGGGGTTGGAACCGGCGAATATGAAAGCTTCGATGAAGCGGTAAAGAGGACCGTGAGCATTAAGAGGACACATGAGCCGGATATGCAAAACAACAGGATATATATGAAATATTATGAAATTTACCTTGAACTGTACGACAGGTTGAAGGACATAATGGCTAAAGCAGATGAAATTGCGAGGTGTGGAGAATGAAAGCCGCTGTTTTATATGGAAAAGGCGATTTGAGATATGAAGAATACCCGGATCCGCATGCCGGCGCCGGTGAGGTTGTCGTAAAGGTAAGAGCCACGGGTATTTGCGGGTCGGATATCCCAAGGGTCAATGATGGTAAGGCACATTATTTTCCTATAATTCTCGGGCATGAGTTTTCCGGCGAGATAGTGGAAACCGGCGAAGGGGTGTCTTCCGTAAAGTGCGGTGACCGGGTGGCAGGCGTTCCCCTGGTTCCATGCTTTAAATGCGAAGACTGCCAGAAGGGCGACTACTCGCTGTGCAAGAATTATACGTTTATCGGCTCAAGAATCCAGGGAAGTTTTGCGGAATATGTGAAGGTGCCGGAGAGAAACGTTGTAAAGTTTGATCCCGGTGTGTCCTTTGAGCAGGGAGCCTTCTTTGAACCTTCCACCGTAGCCCTGCACGGCATAAACCGTGTCGGCTATAGAGGCGGAAAGGACGTAGCAATACTTGGCGGGGGAACAATCGGGCTTTTCACTGCCCAGTGGGCAAAAATACTTGGTGCAAAAAGAGTATTTGTATTTGATATAGATGACGACAGGCTGGCCATTGCCGGGAAATTCGGCGTGGATGTCACAATCAACACCCTTAACAAGGATTTCAGGGAAACCGCTATGAACCTTACGGACAACAAGGGCTTTGCTTACGTTTTTGAAACCGCGGGCGTGGATGTGACAATGAAGCTTGCTTTTGAACTTGCGGGAAACAAGGCGGATGTATGTTTCATAGGAACGCCGACCAGGGACCTTGTGTTTACGCCGCGTCTTTTTGAAAATATGAACCGCAAGGAATTTAACCTGACAGGCTCCTGGATGTCCTACAGCGCGCCGTTTCCTGGACAGGAATGGGAATTGACCGCATATTACTTCTCAACGGGTGAGTTGAAATTTGATGAAAGCCTGATATTTAGGAAGTTACCTTTAAGCAGGATAAAGGAAGGTTTTGAAATGTACAAAAAACCGGGCCTTGTAAAGGGGAAGATCATGATTGCAAACGATTGAAAAAGGAGAGGGAACATGGAAAGCAAGCATCCTTTGAAGGAAATTGTAAGAATGCAGAAAAGCGGAATTGCAAAGGGAATTTACTCGGCCTGCACCGCTAACGATTATGTTATCGAGGCGGTAATGGAACGCGCCCGTGAACTCAATGAATATGTGCTCATTGAAGCAACCGCAAACCAGGTAAACCAGTTCGGCGGGTATTCGGGCATGACGCCGGAAGACTTTAAAGAGTTTGTATACTCTATTGCCAAAAAAGTAAATTTTCCAATGGATATGATTATTCTCGGGGGCGATCATTTAGGGCCGATAATATGGAAGGGCGAGGAATCCGAAAAAGCCATGGAAAAAGCGGCCGAACTGATAAAGCAATATGTTCTTGCCGGGTTCACCAAGATACATATCGATACCAGCATGCACCTTGGCGGTGATGACAGGAATAAGCGGCTTGATACCGGCGTCATTGCTGAGAGGGGCGCGATATTGTGCAGCGAAGCCGAGAAAGCATTTGCCCGGCTCAAAGAAGCGAACCCGGATGCTGTGCAGCCGGTATATGTTATCGGAAGCGAGGTCCCCATACCCGGAGGCAGCCAGGATGAGGATGAAGGAATACAGGTTACAAAGGTTGAAGACTTTGAGAATACGGTAAAAGCTTTCGAAAAAGCTTTCCTGAAATATAATCTCGGCAATGCATGGGAAAACGTAGTTGCTATTGTCGTACAACCCGGCGTTGAATTCGGGGACGACATAATTCACGAGTACAGGCGTGAACCGGCCAGGGAGCTTTGCGAAGCGCTCAGGAAATATCCAGGCCTGGTATTTGAAGGCCATTCGACGGACTACCAGACGGCAAACGCTTTAAAGCAGATGGTGGAGGACGGCATTGCGATTCTGAAGGTAGGGCCTGCCTTGACTTTTGCTTTGAGGGAGGGTTTATTTGCACTTAATCATATTGAAAATGAACTTTTCAGGTATAACCCCGGCATACGGCTCTCTAATTTTATAGATGTGCTTGACAACTGCATGGCGGAAAACCCGGTGTATTGGAAGAACTACTATCACGGAAACGAAAGCAAGGTAAGAATAGCCAGGAAATACAGCTTTTCCGACCGGTGCCGCTATTACCTTCCTTATAAGGAAGTGAGGGAATCCCTTGAGCTTATGATCAGGAATCTTAAGAGTACTACGATACCGCTTACGCTGATAAGTGCATTTATGCCCGCCCAGTACAAAAAGATCAGGAACGGATTGCTGGAAAACGATCCGGAGGCGCTGCTGAAAGACCGTGTCACGGATTGCATCGACGATTATATTTATGCGGCAACTCCCGGCAATGCTGCGGGAAATGCCATATAAACCATATTAATCAGGAAAGGAATGAATAAAAATGTTAAAAGGCATACCCTCTATTTTATCGCCGGAACTTCTGAAAGTATTGATGGAAATGGGGCATGGAGATGAAATTGTAATCTCGGACGGCAATTTCCCTGCCGCCAGCTACGCGCAAAGGTTAATCCGCTGTGACGGACATAATGTGCCGGAACTCCTGGATGCCATTTTAAAGTTTTTCCCGCTGGATTCCTACGTGGATGCTCCTGTAGCGCTTATGCAGGTTGTTCCGGGGGACAAGGTGGAAACGCCCATATGGGACGTGTATAAGGAAATCGTTACGAAGCATGAGCCTGTTAACAACAAGTTTGAGAATATCGAAAGGTTTGCTTTTTATGAAAGGGCCAAGAAAGCGTATGCCATCGTGGCCACGGGAGAAAAGGCATTGTATGCCAACATAATCCTGAAAAAAGGAGTCGTAGTGGAATGACAGCTTAAGTTTATTTCAATAAATTTCAATTTGAATTGTAAAGGGGAGATTATTATGACAACTGCAAATGACAGGATTGATCCGAAACTGGTACCGCAAAGAACCTTGCGCGGAGGTGAAAAAGTCCCCGCCGTTGGTATGGGGACATTCGGGTCGGACCGTTTTACGGCGGAGCAGATAGCCGAAGCCGTGAGAGGCGCTGCTGAAGTTGGTTTCAGGTTTTTTGACTGCGCTTCGGTTTACGGGAATGAACACCTGATCGGGGAAGTCTTCCAGGATATTATGAAATCCGGGATAAAGCGGGAAGAATTGTTCATAACGTCCAAGCTGTGGAATGATATGCATAAGAAAGGCGATGTTCTGCTTTCCTGCGCAAAATCGCTGAAAGATCTGAAACTGGACTACATAGACCTGTACTTTATCCACTGGCCTTTCCGCAATTTCCATCCCAAGGGGGCGCCGCCGGATTACCGCCATCCCGACTCAAAACCATACAACCATGAAGAATACATGGAAACCTGGTACCAGATGGAACGTCTCCAAAAGGCCGGTTATGTGAGATACATCGGGACATCCAACATGACTATCCCGAAATTGAAGCTTCTGCTGCGCGATTGCACGATTATGCCCGTAGCCAATGAGATGGAGCTGCATCCGTGCTTCCAGCAGCCTGAATTGTTTGAGTTCTGCCTTGAGCATGGCATACAGCCCGTCGGATTCTGTCCTATCGGCTCGCCGACGCGTCCGGACCGTGACAAGACGCCTGATGATGCAGTAGACATTGAAGATCCCGTGGTAGTAAAAATTGCCAGGAAACATAATGTCCATCCTGCGATCATTTGCATCAAGTGGGCGGTACAGCGGGGCCAGATACCTATTCCGTTCTCTATTTACCGGAACGAGTATGCAAGCAACATCCGGTGCACGATAGAAGATCCTCTGACTGATGAAGAAATGAAAGAACTCGCCGCGGTTGATAAGAATTCCCGGCTTATCAAGGGTCAGGTATTCCTGTGGGAAGGCGCCAAAGGATGGGAAGATCTGTGGGACCTGGACGGACAGATTGCGAAGTAAACTTCTTTATGATTTAAAACATACCCCGCATGAGGGACACTGCTATAATAAATTGTAGTAGTGTCCCCCTTACCATGCAGCCTATCGACTGCCGCGGGAATATGGCGCATATATGCCGAATGCCAATGCTTTCATCGGCGGAAGGCAGGTTGGCTGAAAGCGCCGCTTAACCAATTTTGCCGCCATTGACAACATTATTTGATAATGATACCATAAAACCGAAACGTTTTATCTTTTGCGGCAAACGAACAAATTAAAGCTTTAACGGCCCGTATCTGCAACCGCTCCGGTCACCTCCGCACGGCTTATGGGCGGCGGAACGAAGGCACGAATGGCAGAAGAAAAATACGGACCGGACAATCCCGCAGCAACTTGAAGTTCAGGCAAGCTTATCAATGATTTACAGGTTGAATTCTAAAACTAATGTGTGGAGAGGTTAAATATGCTGATAGCGCAGAAAAGCAAACAGGCAACCGTAAAATCTGTTTTTAAAGCGGAAAATGCTTTACTCCTTGAAACAGGAAACGGAAAAATCAAAATAGAGCCTTATTCCGATTCAATTATCAGGATCAGGTATACCCTTTCGGAAAGTTTTAATGAATTTCAAAGCCCCGGGACGGTTCCGTGGACAGAAACCTGCCGGTGGAGCCACGCAGAGGATGAGAAAGAAATTACGGTTTCAACCGGAAAAATTACAATGACTGTTGAAAAGGCAAACAGCAGGTTTTCGTATTATGACGGCACAGGCAGGCTTATGGCAAGGGAACCTGCGGGGGGCGGCAAAACGCTTATCCCGTTCGATTCATACAAAACCATACTGGATGAAGACAGTACCGTGGAAAGAATTGTTACGCCGGATGGTGTGAAGGAAGTAATCCGTGACGCCAAAAAGGTTTACGATAAAACGCTTTACCATACCAGGCTGGAATTTGAATGGGCGGAAGATGAAGCGCTCTACGGGCTGGGCCAGCATGAGGAAGGCAGCCTGAACCTGCGCGGAACGCGCAAATACCTGCACCAGGCCAATATGAAGATTGCAATGCCCATGCTGCTCTCCACCAGGGGTTACGGCATACTGCTGGATACATATTCACCCGTGATATTCAATGACAATGAATACGGGTCATATCTTTACAATGAGGCTTCCAACGAGCTTGACTATTATTTTATATACGGGAAAAGCTTCGACGAAATAATCCTGGGATACAGAAAACTGACAGGAAAAGCCGCCATGCTGCCCAAGTGGGCTTTCGGCTATATGCAGTCGCAGGAAAGGTATGAAACCCAGCAGGAAATTATCGATACCGCGTTGGAATACCGCCGCCGCAATGTGCCGCTGGATTGCATAATCCTGGACTGGATGTCATGGGAGGACGGCAAGTGGGGACAAAAGAGCTTTGATAAATCCCGTTTCCCGGATCCCGGGGAAATGACCCGTGTGCTGCATGAAAACGGAGTACATTTCATGATTTCCATATGGCCCAATATGAACAAAAGCACGGAGAATTATGCCGAAATGAAGGAAAACGGCTGCCTGTTCCAGCAATCGGAAATCTATAACGCCTTTGATGAAAAAGCGCGCAAGTTGTACTGGAAACAAGCAAACGAAGGATTGTTCTCAAAGGGTATCGACGCCTGGTGGTGTGATTCAAGCGAACCGATTACTCCCGAATGGAATACTCCGTATAAACCTGAACCTGATCAAAACTACCTGGCCTTTCATAATACGGCAAAGGTCTATATGGATGAAACCCTTACCAACGCGTTCCCGCTGTTCCATTCAAGGACTATGTATGAAGGCCAGAGAAGCGTGACTGACGGCAAGAGGGTTGTCAATCTTACAAGAAGCGGGTACACAGGGCAGCAAAAATACGGTACTATTTTATGGTCAGGCGATATAAGCGCGAAATGGAGCACGCTTGAAAAACAGATCCCGGCAGGGTTGAATTTCTGTGCCACAGGGCTGCCGTACTGGACATTGGATATCGGGGCGTTTTTCGTGAAAAAAGGCGACACGTGGTTTTGGGATGGCGATTTTGAAGGCGGCTGCGATGATATGGGTTACCGCGAGCTCTATACCAGGTGGCTGCAATTCGGCGCTTTTCTGCCCATATTCCGTTCCCACGGCACGGATGTAAGGAGAGAGGTCTGGAATTTCGGAGAAGAGGGCGGGACGTTCTACGACTCGATTGTGAAATTTATAAAACTGCGCTACAGGCTTATGCCGTATATATATTCCATGGCAGGCATGGTAACTCTGAAAGGGTTCACCATAATGCGCCTGCTGGCATTTGATTTCATGGATGACAAAAACGTATATGACATCAGGGACCAGTACATGTTCGGCAATGCGTTGATGGTTTGCCCCGTCACGAAACCGATGTACTTTGAAAAGAATTCTACGCCTCTTGAAAACGTTGAAAAGACACGGAAGGTATACCTGCCGGCAGGTACCGACTGGTATGATTTCTGGACAAATGAAAGACTTCCCGGCGGCCAAAGCATAGTCGCCGCAGCTCCGCTGGACATTATCCCCATATATGCAAAAGCGGGGGCAATTATACCTGTGGCGGAGGCTGCCCAATGCTGCGCAGCAGGTTCCGACGATCAAATCCGTCTGCTCGTATACCCGGGAGCCGACGGGTCCTTTACACTGTACCAGGACGAGCAGGATAACTATAATTACGAAAACGGCGCCTATACTACCATTGAAATAACGTGGAATGACAAGGAAAGCGTTTTGACTGTCGGAAAGCGTGAAGGCTTCTTTGACGGGATGCCGGAATCAATCGTTTTCAATTTGCAGGTGGTTGGGAAGAAGCAGGTATCCCTCCGGTACAGCGGGGAGGAAATCAGGTGCGGCGTATGAAATCCGGCTGGTATGGCAGGTTAATTTAGTATAATTAATATAAATTATTATTTGGGGTCATGAAAAAGAATAAACGCCAAGTACCTCTAATAGTATTTTTAAGAAGCATAACCATAAGGGGCAAAATATTTATTTTCTATGCCTGCATACTTATGGTGTCACTGTCCGTTTTCACGATTCTGACCATTAAGATTTCCAACCAGGCGATAATAGACAAAGCGACGAGAAACGCGGGAAGGGAATTGGCGCTGATCAACAAAAGCCTTTTTAATCTGGCCAGCTATTCGGAAGATTATGTAAGAATATTATCGATGGACAACAGGCTGCAAACCCAGCTGGAACGGATTAAAAACACCAGCCTGGATTCAATCGGCTACCTCGAGGTGGAAAAAACGTTATCCACCGTGATAAGCAATGTTGTGCAGCCTACGACGCATATTGCCGCCGCAAGCATAATGTCGACGGACGGTATCTTTTTTCAGATAGGCTACATTGACAATTCCAGCATCGCCACGGTATTCAACCGCAGCCTGATAGAATATATAACCAACGAAAAGACGCCGGTATGGACAGGCTTGGTTAGAATAAAATATAAAGACGGCGATTACGAGGATGTTTTCGCCCTGGCGAAAACCATTATCGGAATGGATACGGGGCATATCCTCGGTACCGCAATACTCTATATAAAGGAAAAAGATATTGCTTCCGTGTACCTGGAAAACATTTTAAATGAGAACGATAAGTTTTTTATAGTTGATGCGGAGAAAAAAATCGTGTCCGCCCAGGATAAAAGTGAACTGTACACTATGTTTGACGAAGAAAGGTACCTGGGTTCTTTCAAATTGGAGGAAATGCCCGACGGAAAGAGTATTATCGTAAATATTGACGGAATACGGACTTTAGTAACCCTGACGGATTTTGAAAAGCTTAATTGGAAAATCATCAGCGTAATCCCTCTGGATGAAATTACCTACGAGAACAAGGAAATCACCAAGCTGATTGTTATTTTCGGAATTGGCTGCCTTGTGTTTGCATTTGCCGCATCATACCTGCTGTCATATTCAATATCGAAGCCAATACTGAAACTGGTGAATATCATGAAGGAGATCAAGTCCGGCAACTTGCAGCTAAGGGCCAATTTTAACGCAAAAGACGAGATAGGCATGCTCGGTGAGGGCTTTAACAGCCTGATGGACAGGATAAGCAGCCTTCTTGAGCAGATCTATAATGAGCAGAAATTGAAAAGGGAAAGTGAATTCAAACTTTTGCAATCGCAAATCAAGCCCCATTTTTTGTACAATGCCATTGAAACAATTATTTCCTTCATCAAGCTGAACCTGAAAGACAATGCGATAATGGCCGCCAAGTACCTTGCCGGTTTTTACAGGATTTCTCTGAGCAGGGGAAATGATATCATATCGGTTGAAGACGAGATGCATCTTACTGACAATTACCTGTCCATCCAGAAGATGAGGTACATGGAATACCTGGATTATGTCCTGGACTTCGATAAAGAGATATTGAAATATCAAATACCAAAACTGACTTTGCAGCCTCTCGTGGAAAATTCCATCTACCACGGGCTGAAGCAAAAAGCCGGAAAAGGAATGCTGACTGTCAAAGGCTGCCTCGAGCGGAATATAATTAAAATCGATGTTATTGATGACGGCGTAGGGATGACGGATGAGCAGATTAAAAGTGTCCTGAAGAATCCGTCGAAAGACCGGAAAAGCACGGAATTCGGAATTTACAGCGTCAATTCGAGGCTGAAGCTGCTGTATGGGGAACAGTACGGGATAACTATAGAGAGCAGGGTTGGGGAATATACTAAAGTTACAGTAAGGTTGCCTGCCGTTTCTTATCAATAGCATGGGGTGATGGCATGTTGAAAATCATGATAGTAGATGATGAATTCTATTTCAGGGAAGCGTTAAAGATATCGATTCCCTGGCAGGAGCTTGGTTTCAGCATATGCGGTGAGGCCAAAAACGGAAAAGACGCTCTTGAGAAGGCAGAGGCGCTTAATCCCGACATCATGATTGTTGACATAAACATGCCTGTTATGGACGGACTGGAATTGGTGCAGAATATCAAGGAAAAAGGCATTGAAAGCAAGATTATAATCCTGACCGGGCACAGCGAGTTCGGCTATGCCAAGCAGGCGGTCGCCCTGGGAGTTTATAATTATATATTAAAGCCTGTCAACGAGGAAGAATTGATTAAAACGCTTCTTGATTTAAGAACGCTTATTGATAAAGAAAAGAGTATAAAGATTGAAATCGACAGCCTGAAACGGCAGGTTAAAGACAGCCTGCCCACGCTGAAGGACAAGTTGCTGAATGAACTGTTGCAGGGAAGTTTGATCAGGAAAGAAAACGAGATAAGAAAAAAGATGGAATACCTGAACATTAATATTGATTCAAAGTATTACAGGGCAGTGACAATCGAAATAGACCGGGAAGAAAGCCAGGCCTGGAATGACGAGGAAATGCAGCTTTGGAAATTTGCAGTATCCAATATTGCGGGTGAAATCCTGACAGGATGCTTCAATAATTATGAGCTTTGCTACGATAATGACGACAGGATATGCATAATTCTAGGTTCAAACGAATCGGACAAATGGGACGGTTTCAGCCAGCTTCTTGAAAGAAAGCTGGAATGGATAATGGACGCTGTCTGCAAGCATTTGAATTTCACTGTCACAATCGGCGTCGGAAGCGAAAAGAATTCACTGCATGAAATCTCGTCATCCTACAAGGAATCCCTTGTAGCGCTAAAGAATAAATTAACGGTGGGAAAGAACAGGGTGATCGCATACAATTCCGTGGCGGATTCCGAAATAGGGGTCAACCTGTTTTCGGCCGGGCACAGGAACCAGCTTTTGATGGATATGAGGACCGGCAACGATAACGAGGTGATGAACCTGGTAAATCAAATATTCAAGGAAATCCGCGCCAAAAACATTCATCACGAGATTCTTTATGTTATCTGCATCGAATTGGTGTCCGCCTGCCTTGAATTTATCGTGGAAATCGGGTTGAGCATCAAGGATATACTGCCGAACAACCAGATCAATATTATTGAAGAGATCAGGTCGAAAGGGTCCCTGGACGAAATTGAAAAGCTGGTGGAAGGAATATTCAGGGATACGCTGGAAGCGTTCAAAAGAACAAGGAGCTCAAAAGCGACAAGGCTGATTGAAGAAGTCAAAAGGTACATCAGGGAAAACTACCAGAATGATGAGTTAAGCGTCAATGAAATAGCGAGAAACCTGTTTGTCAATTACGCTCACCTTTGTTTTGTCTTTAAGCGTGAAACAGGCACGACAATAAATGAATACCTGACCGAATTCAGGGTCGGGAAAGCGAAGGAGCTTTTTGACGCCGGAAACACCCTGATCCTGGATGTTGCAAGCAGGGTGGGATATACCGACGCCAACTACTTCGGAAAGTGCTTTAAGAAATATTACGGTTTGCCTCCCAGCAAATATATCGAAAATATCAGGCAGTAAAATCCGATTTTTTTCCTTGTCAACAAAAAACTATCCCTTCATCGCGCCAGGCCGCGGCTTTATAATCAAAATAACATCAAACCTTTCGGAAGGTTATATTCTAATTTCTAATCAAACAAGGAGGTCTGGGAAAATGGTAAAGCTAACAAAGCTGGTGGTTATTCTTACGGTCATTGCCATGGTTTTGTCAATTACGGCTTGCAGCAAGGAAGCGCCTGCTAAAGATGCGAGCGCCGGACAGGAAACTGCACAGACCGTGAAAGATGAGCCAAAGGCAACAGAAGAGGCAAAGACGACAGAAGAGCAAAAGCCCGCGGAGAAAGTAAAAATCAAGTTCCTTTCATTGAGCGCGGACGACAACAGGAACAATATCCGTGAAAATTACATAAAAGTTAATGCTCCAAAGGAATTCCCGAATGTTGAAGTCGAGTATGACCTGGGCGGCGGCGGACAGGATTATGCGAACAAGCTGAAAGCATACAACGCGTCCGGAGATATGCCCGACGTATGGTTCTCCGAACAAAACCTTTCCACGGTTGTCATTGAAGCGGGTAATGCGCTTGATTTGCTGCCGTATGTGAAAGCATCAGGTTTTGACAAGAAGATCAAGCTGCCTGCTCTCGTGCAGCCGGACAAGGACGGAAAACTTTATTGCGTGCAGCCCGGTGCGGACCAGTATTTCACGCCGAGAATCTGGTACCACAAGGATATATTTGCGAAGTACAACCTCGAGGTCCCCAGGACTTTCGACGAACTCGTGCAAGTTTGCGAAGTTCTTAAGAGCAAAGGGCTTATTCCGATATCCATATTTGGTAAGGACGGTTGGGTTCCGAACCTTTGCATGGTGCAGACAATGATCATGGCCGAGGACCCGCAGGTTGCCCAGGATCTCATCGACAACAAGACTGATTTCAGCAATCCCGTTGTAAGAAATGCCCTGGCCAGGATCCAGAAATTGGCCCAGATCGGCGCGTTCGGCCCTGGCGCTACCAACGTGGATTACGGCCCGTCAATTGAAGCATATACGTCAGGCAAGGCTGCCATGCTGGTAATGTTTACTTGGGAAACCGCCAATCTTGAAAAGCAGGCGCCCGATACGGACTTCATGCCGTGGCCTGTTGCAAAAGAAGGGCTTGACCCGAATGACGCGGTTCAGTACTGGGGAGCTCCTCTGAGCGGATATCTCGCATCGTCAAAATCCAAGAATCCTGATGTAGCCGCCAACTTTGCGATATTCTGCGCGATCCAGGATGCGCTGTACTACAATGACAACGGCTCTCCGACAATGTATGACACGGGCAAGGAAGTTGAAATAACTTCTCCGCTGCTGAAAAAGAGCCTTGAACAGTTCAATGCCGCGAAGATCAAGATACCTTCGATGTGGGCTGCTACATTCAACGCCAAGATGTCAGCGGAATTTGCCACACAAAACAGCAAACTCCTGACAGGCAATTACTCGCCTGATGAATGGATCAAGGCAATCAACCCGGTATGGGCTGAAAACTTCAAATAAACAAACCGGTTATTGTGACTACTTAAGGGAAATCAGATAAAAAACACATCCCTATATGAGCAAAAACTCATATAGGGATGTTGACTAATGAGGGTGGTATGCATGGACAAATTTTATGGCAACAAGCTTGCAATATTCATATTTTCTTTTCCTGCACTGCTGTTATTTACTGCTTTTGTTATCTACCCGATATTTCCTGAAATCAACATAAGCTTCCAGGAAAATGACGGATTTAAAAATATGGGGTACGTAGGGTTCAAGAATTATTTGAGTGTATTGCAGGATTCGACCTTCTGGAGATCTAATAAGAATACGCTGATTATCGTGTTGATTTCTACATTCGTAGGTCTGCCGATTTCGCTGGCTCTTGCGCTAATCATGGATAGGCAGAGCGAATCAATAAAAAGGTTCTTCAAAGCCAGCAGCGTTTTCCCCGCGGTGCTTTCCGTAACTGTAATTGCACAGATGTGGATTGCGATATACGAACCGCAGTGGGGCCTGATCAACAGCATATTATTTGCCCTGAAGCTCGACAAGCTGGCTCTTGCATGGCTTTCAGACGAAAGAACGGTGGTATTGGCTATAACAGTAGCATTCCTATGGCAATATATCGGCCTTAATGCCTTGCTTTTCTATACGGGCATCAAGGCAATCCCGAAGACATATTATGAAGCTGCGCTTATTGACGGCGCGGGATTTGTAAAAACCAGCATAAAAATTACAATTCCCCTTTTGCAAGAGGTGACCAAGTACCTTCTTGTCCTGTCGGCGCTGGGCTGCATGTCTCAATTTGCGCATGTCAGGGTAATGACGGCCGGAGGACCCGGCGACGTGTCGAGAACCGTCATTTACCAGTTGTTTTATAAGGCGTTTTCGGCCTCGGACTTCGGACAGGGATGCGCAATAGCCGTCATATTCATAATTGAGTGCCTGATACTGACTTTTATTATCAACAAGCTTGTAGCACGGGAAAAAATCGAGTTTTAAGACAGGAGTTGAACCGGCTTTGAAAAGTAATAAGTTAAAAATATTAGTTGGTATTATAGTGGTTGCTATTGGTATATCATTTTTATTTCCGATGTACTGGATGCTGAATTTATCGTTTAAGTCAAAAAGCGAGGTATATGATAACCCGTTCGGACTGCCGGAACAATGGGTTTTCAATAACTACAAGGACGCGCTTGACAAGTTCAATTTTCCGAGATACCTGACGAACAGCCTGATATACTCTGTGTGTACAATTATATTGACAATCTTCCTGGGAAGCATGCTGGCTTATAGCATCAGCAGGATGAAATGGAAGTATAAGGGGTTCGCATTAAACTATATTGCGCTTGGACTTATTGTGCCCGCGCAGGTGGTGATTATTCCCATACTCGTGATGACCCGGGATATGGGCCTGAGAGGCACGCATCTCAGCCTGATATTGCCATATTCGGCTTTTGCCTTATCTTCATGCGTCCTGATGCTTTATGCATTTTTCAGGAGCCTGCCCAAGGAACTTGAAGAGGCGGCCTGCATTGACGGATGCAGTATATACCAAACTTTTTTCAGGATTATACTGCCGGTAATCAGGCCTGCAATATCCACCCAGTGCGTTTTGATATTTATGAACATATACAATGAATTCTTCCTGGCTTTCATTTTAGGCGCAGAGGATAAAATCCGGCCTTTGACGGTGGGGCTTCTGAATTTCTTTGTGAGCATAGGGGTGGCGCATTGGGGACAGATCGGCGCAGCGATGATTATTACCAGCCTGCCGATGATAATTATATATATCATTGGGAATGAACAGATTGAGAATGCGCTGACAGCAGGTGCAATCCTCAAGTAGGCAAGTCATTATTGACAAATTATTCTGTTTTGCTAAGATATAATTGTTGTGGTTTAAACGTTTAGCAGGAGTTGATGCGGCATAGCGGCAACAATTAAGGATGTGGCAAAACACACCGGTTTGTCGATAGCGACTATATCGAAATATATCAATGGCATACCTGTAAAGGAAGAGAACAAAAAACGCATTGACGAGGCAATTAAGGCGCTTGATTTCAGGGTTAATGAAATTGCAAGAGGGTTGAAAACCAAAAAGACGTCGACAGTGGGCGTCTTGATTCCAAGTCTTGAAAATGTCTTTTCGACTATTATAGTTTCAAAAATCGAAAATATACTTCTGCAATATGGATATAGCACCATTATTTGTGATTATCATCAGAATATAGAGCTTGAAAACCAGAAGTTTGATTTCCTGATGAATAAATCCGTGGACGGGATGATTTTCATGCCGCTGGGCATTGACGGGAACAGGATTGCAGCGGCAATAGGAAAGAACATCCCGGTGGTGCTTATAGACCGTCCAATAAATGATTTCAATTGTGACGTTGTGCTTGTCGACAATTTAAATGCAGCTTATAATGCAGTTGAGCTCCTGATTACAAAAGGACACAGGAGAATTGGCATTATATGCGGGCCGAAAGATATATATACCGCGCAGGAACGTCTCAAAGGCTATTTAAGAGTTCACGAGGATTATGTACTTAATATTGACGAGAACCTGATAAAGTACGGCGATTATGATATCCAGAGCGGAATGAATCTCCTCAACGAGTTTCTTGACCAGGACGACCCGCCGACGGCTGTGTTTGTTACAAATTACGAAATGACATTGGGAGCTGTAATGGCGATCAACAACAGAAATGTTTCAATACCGGAAGACCTGTCGATTATAGGGTTCGACAATATACAGCTTGCCGGTGTGGTAAAGCCCAATCTTGCCATAGTTGTACAGCCGATGCAGCAGATAGGTGAAACGGCGGCAAACCTGCTGCTAAAAAGAATGAAGGGTGACAAAACCGGGTTTCCCGCATTGTTCCGCCTGAAGACAGAAATACTTGAGGGGAAATCGATATCTGCAATAAACTGACCCACTCCCGGTAGAAGCATATTTTATGTAAAGTTTTTATAAATGCCTGTGCATCAACGAAAAGTTAAACGATTAACGATTGTGTTGTTTCTAATAATTGGATGAGGGGGATCATTATGAAAAGGTTTGACTCGACCTTTGAATCCCTGGGAGGGTATCAATGCCCTGAATGGTTCAGGGATGCCAAGTTCGGCATATGGAGCCACTGGGGGGCCCAAAGCGTGCCCATGTACGGAGACTGGTATGCAAGAAACATGTATATTGAGGGTTCGCCGCAGTACCTGTATCATCTCCGCCGCTACGGCCACCCGTCAAAGTTCGGGTACAAGGATATATGCGCCCTTTGGAAGGCGGAAAAATTCAATCCTGATGAATTGATGGACTTGTATGTCAAGGCAGGCGCCCGTTACTTTGTAGGCCAGGCGATGCACCATGACCATTTTTTCAACTATCCTTCCAGGTACAACAGGTTTAATTCTGTCCAAGTTGGTCCCGGAAAAGATATATGCGGTTTATGGAAAGCCGCCGCGGACAAGCACGGATTGCCGTTCGGACTGGCGGAACACTTGGGCGCAAGCTTTTCCTGGTGGAAAGTGAACAAGATGAGCGACAAGTACGGTCCTTACAAAGGCGTGCCTTATGACGGCACGGATCCTGAATACAGAGACTTTTATTTTGACAATTACGAGCATGTTTCGGAGGACAATCCGTATTCCATTGAACCGTGGTATACGGCAAACAAGAAATATCACGATTATTGGCTGAACGTGATAAAGGAAGTAATAGACCTGTACCAGCCCGACTTGCTTTATACGGACGGCCCCCTGCCGTTCGGGACTCAAAATGTTTCACGCGCCGGCGACGAGGTTTTTAAATACGGGCTTGAAGCAGTATCATACCTGTATAACAAGTCTATTGAAAAGTATGGCGAGAACCGCGCCGTATATACCCAAAAAGACCGGCGTCCCGAAATTTACCACGTCGGAGTCCTGGATATCGAAAAAAGCCAGCTTCCAGGCATCAACCCGGAGCCGTGGCAGACCGATACCTGCATAGGCAACTGGTTCTACGATGTAAGGCAGGAATACAAGAAGCCGGGACACATAATAGAAATGCTGGTGGATATAATTTCGAAAAACGGAACCATGCTTCTCAACGTGCTTCAAAAGCCCGACGGCACAATTGATGACGAAGCAACCTACATACTTGAGGAGCTTGCGTCCTGGTTTAAAGTGTGCGGTGAGGCCGTCTACGGCACGCGTCCATGGAAGGTTTTCGGAGAAGGCGACACCCGCGTGCTTATAGAAGGATTCAAAGAGGTGCCTGCCGACTGGAAGAGCTCCGACTTCAGGTTTACCACGAAAGGCAGGAACCTGTACGCCTTCATGCTCAAGGCGCCGGAAAACGGGGTGGCCGTGATAAAAAGCGTCGGTGAATCTCACAAGGTGGCGTCCGTCAGGCTCCTGGGCGGTGACAAGCTGCAATTCAGCCATTCTTTTGGCATACTTACAGTAAAGCTTCCCGAAAAACTGCCGACGAAATACACAAACTGCCTTGCAATAGAACTTGATATATAGAGGTGGCTGTTATGGGACATCCTTTTCACCTTCGTTACGACAAGCCGGCAGATGCCTGGCATGACGCATTTCCCCTCGGCAACGGCAGGCTTGGGGCAATGGTCTATGGCCATGTCTGCGTGGAACGGATCCAGCTGAACGACGATTCCCTGTGGTACGGAAAATTTATGGACCGCAACAATCCCTCGCTCAGGGAGAAGCTTCCGGAAATCAGGAAACTTGTGCTCTCAGGAGATATTTACCATGCCGAAGAACTAATTTTGCAATACATGACGGGTACTCCGAGCTGCATGCGGCATTATACGACGCTTGGCGAACTGGATATTGCGCTGAACCGTCATTTGCCTTTTGCAATGGGCTGGTTTCCGGACAGTACGGGGGCGGAGCATTATTCCTCCGATCTTGACCTGATGACGGGCGTGCTCAACATTGACCATGCGCAGGCAGGTACCGGCTTCCACCGGGAAATGTTCATCAGCTTCCCCGCGCAGGTGATGTGCATGCGCCTTACAAGCGAAAAGCCCGGAGCAATCAACCTGGATGTAATGATGAACCGCGTCAGCATATCCGACAAGATGGTAATGGATGAGCGAAGACCGGGGCGGCGCGTAAGCGGCGGCGGATGGCCGGCGCCCAATGTGGATCTGATTCGCACCGTAAATAACAATACCATCCTCATGCGCGGCAACGATGCCGGCGTGGAATTTGCTGCGGCAGCCAGGATCGTGTGCGATGGGGAATTGCTGAACCCGGTTTCGCAATTGCTCGCCCGTGGCTGCGGTGAAGTCATAATATACCTGGCATCGTCCACCTCCAACCGTTCCGATGATCCCGCTGCGGAAGTTTTCAGGAGGCTGGATGAAGCGGAGAAGAAAGGTTATGAAGTATTAAAGAAGGAGCATGTCGGGGACTTCTCCTCCCTGATGGAGCGGTGCGTACTGGATTTGGGCGTGCCGCCCGCGCTGCCGACCGACAAAAGGCTCGAGGCTCTCCGCGCAGGGAATGATGATCCTGCGCTGGCTGCGCTGTATTTCCAATTCGGACGTTATCTCATAGTTTCCGGCGGACGCGAAAACAGCGCGGCGCTGAACTTGCAGGGAATATGGAATGCCGACTTCATGCCGATGTGGGACAGCAAGTATACGATAAATATAAACCTGCAGATGAATTACTGGCCGGTAGAGGTCTGCAACCTGTCGGAGCTGCACATGCCCCTCATGGAATTATTGGAGAAGATGCACGAAAAGGGCAGGGAAACAGCCCGCGTCATGTATGGCATGCGCGGCATGGTCTGCCATCACAATACGGACTTTTACGGCGATTGCGCGCCCCAGGACCTGTACATGGCCTCCATGCCATGGGTGACCGGAGGAGCCTGGCTTGGTTTGCATGTATGGGAGCATTACCTGTATACGCGGGACTTGGATTTCCTGCGCAGGATGTACCCGGTATTGCGTGATATGGCCTTATTCTATGAAGATTTCCTGGTTGAAGTTGATGGCAAGCTTGTCACATGCCCGTCCATATCGCCGGAGAACCGCTATATCCTGCCTGACGGGTATGATACGCCGATTTGCGCGGGACCCGCCATGGATAACCAGATACTGCGCGAGTTTTTTGCCGCATGTATAGAAATACAGCGCCTGCTTAATACAGACCTGGATCTTTCCAGGACATTTGCGGATATTATTGCCCGGTTGCCTGAAGACAAGATCGGATCGAAAGGCCAGCTGCTTGAATGGGATAAGGAATACCCTGAACTTACACCGGGCATGGGACACATTTCGCACCTGTTTGCCTGTTACCCGGGCTGCAGCATAAACTGGCGCGACAAGCCGGAATTGATGGAGGCGGTAAGGAAATCCCTTGAACTGCGCGTGAGCCATGGCGCAGGCGCCGGAGCCTGGCCGCTGGCCTGGTTCATAAATATTTATGCGAGGCTTCTTGACCGGGAATCGACGGATAGAAGCATACGCAAGATGCTTACGGATTCAGCCGCCCGAAATCTGCTGAACGCCGTAGGCATATTCCAGATTGACGGCAACCTGGGCGCCGCGGCAGGCATAGCGGAATGCTTGCTGCAAAGCCATATCGCGCTGCATTTCCTGCCGGCGCTGCCATCATCGTGGAAAGAAGGCAGCGTCACGGGATTGCGCGCTCGCGGCGGGTGCGAGGTGGATATGAAATGGAAGGATGGTAAGCTCGTAGAGGCAATTGTCCGGCCGCGATTCAGCGGTCCTGTCGAAGTGGCGGGAGAAATGCTGGAGGTGACGTGCAATGGTTCTGCGGTTCCGACGGAAAAAACAAAAACCGGGTTCGCTTTTACTGCCGAGGGAGGCAAGATATACAAACTTGTGCCTTTTGCCTGAATGTTGCCAAAGGTTAAATTTAAATTTTGAGGAGGAGTGAAAAAAATGAAGATTACAGTATTTACCGACAAGACATGCGGAAAGGTGAAAAAGTATTGGACTAAATGTGTCGGCAGCTGCCATGCCGCTACGGCGTTGAGGGAGGATTGGCGGAGGCAGTTGAAAAAATGCCGGGATGAGCTGGGGTTCGAGTATGTGCGCTTTCACGGGCTGCTTGACGACGACATGAGCGTTTGCATCAAAAATAATGGTTCACTCGAATACTCATTCTTTAATATCGATTCGATATTCGATTTTCTTCTTGATATTGGCATGAAGCCTTTCATAGAGCTGAGTTTCATGCCGACTCCGCTGGCGTCCGGCACAAAGACGGTATTCCACTATCTTGGCAATATCACCCCGCCGAAAGACTACAACGAATGGGGAAAACTTATCGGCGCGCTTGCAGACCACCTTGTCAGGAGGTATGGCGCGGAGGAAGTAAGGAAATGGTTCTTTGAAGTATGGAATGAACCTAACCTGAAGGAATTTTTCTGGGCCGGAACGATGGAGGAATATTTCCAGTTGTATAAATACGCGGCGCTTGCAATTAAGAAAGTTGACAGCAAATTGGCGGTCGGCGGTCCGGCGACGGCAATCGATGCATGGATACCCGAACTCAGGGAATTTTGCAGCAAGGAAGGAGTTCCTCTTGATTTTATTTCAACTCATCATTATCCTACCGATGCGGCATATGGACTGGGATTGAGCATGGAAGAGCAGATGGCCCGCGCAAAGAGGGGAGTAGTGACGGAAAGGCTTAAAAAAGCAGTGGCGGAGGCCGGTCCTCTTCCCGTTTACTACACGGAATGGAACAATTCGCCGAGCCCGCGCGATCCTTATCATGATATTCCGTATAATGCGGCGTTTATTGTAAAGACCATAATAAACAACATGGGACTGGTGGATGTTTATTCGTTCTGGACCTTTACGGATATTTTCGAAGAATGCGGCTTAAGCTCCGTCCCGTTCCACGGCGGATTCGGCCTGCTTAACATCCATGGCATCCCGAAGCCTTCTTACCGCGCGTTCCAGTTGTTGTCAAAGCTTGACGGGGACATCCTGGAAACAGCCGAAAATGAAACCAGCCCTACTATAGACTATATGGCTTCCGGCAGTCAGGATGGCATTACAATACTTATATCAAACCACCATGTTCCTAAATCGCCAATCCAGGCCGAGCGCATCAGTATTGCAATAAAGGGTATAAGCGGCGTCTCTTCGGCATCGCTTGAACGCATTGACGAAACGCATGCAAACCCGAAAAAGGCATGGGTTGAAATGGGAAGTCCGAACTACCTTGACAATGCGCAGATTCAGGCATTAATAAAGGCGTCTGAACTGAAAAGCGAACCGGTTGAGTGGACGGCAGACGGGGACGGGATAAAGATCGACCTGCAAATCGAGCCCCATTCCGCCGTGGCTGTCACCATCGTACCGAAGAAATAAAACCGTAAAATTGTGTTTTGAGCAATCAAGACACGCTTAAAAACCGAACCGCATGAGGTTCGGTTTTTTGTTGCGTATTGAATTCGGCGCATATTTATTTTATAATAATGTTGCGTTGCCTCATTCTCAGAAAGCGAAACGTTTAATATTGATTTTGACGAATAACCGTTGATTATAACCATTATTCGCACCTTTTAGCATCGGATTTGGAATCGAATTTTCATCTTTATGGGAGATACCTTATGTACCGGTTAATGATTGTAGAGGATGAGAAATGGGAAAGGGAAGGTCTTCTGGATTTTATTGATTGGAGCGGCATGGGAATTGAAATTGTGGGATGCGCCTGCAATGGTATTGACGGGATTAAAATGTCAGAATTGTTCCATCCGCAGATCATTATTACGGATATAAAGATGCCCAAATTGGACGGAATCCAAATGTCACGCAACATAAGAACATTTCTCCCGGATGCAAAGATTATTATTCTAAGCGGATACGATGACTTCCAGTATGCAAAGCAAACCTTTGATTTCCAGGCATTTGCCTATATTTTGAAGCCGGTGGAGAAAAGACTTCTTGAAGAAGTTCTGAAAGATGCGGTAAGCGTACTTGAGCGGGAAAACAGCCGAAAAAAGGAATTGGACAATCTTAAAAGCCAATGGCTTAAATACATTAAATCAAGTGAAACCAACATGTTTTTGGATATGTTGGAATGCAAGACCGATTATAATCACTTTTGCGAATTTGCACCAATAAGCAGGTTAAAAATATCAGGCAATAAGGTCGTCGCAATTTTTTCGCTGTATTTTATTCCGGAAGAAATCAAGTTTTTTGACAGCTTATCTGATGATAATATCCAGGAATTTATGAACGCATTCGGCATTGTGCTTGATGAGGGAGGCATAGTGATTCCATGCGGCAGGCCTTTGAAAGAAACGGTCGTATGCATGGATTCTACTGCCGCTGCGGAAGAACTGGAAACGAAGTTGTCCCGGATAAAGGACAATCTT
>JBLNDI010000059.1:0-8031 GCA_050261495.1 Bacillota bacterium | reverse complement strand
TTCCAAAGGTTATCGAAACCTCTCATCGAATCGATCTTCTTTTTTGACAAAAGGACATTTCCTTCGCCGTCGTTAACCTTTACTACGAACACCTCAATTTCTTCACCGATCTTAATATTCTCTCCGGGCTTGAAATCAGGATCATCCGTATACTCGTCAACCGGTATTATTCCATCGGACTTGTAGCCAAGATCAATAAAGACCTCCGTGTTGTTGTATCCGATTATCCTGCCCTTTACGATATCTCCGTTTCTGAGGGTCACCATTGATCTTTCAAAGGCTTCCTCAAAGCTGATCTCGTTCTCCTTTTTATTTAATTCCTCCATTTTTTTAATAACCTCCTCAATTATATGCTCCGGCGTAGATGCTCCCGCTGTTATGCCCAGTATGTTTATTTTCTCAGCGTCCAGCGAAGGCAAATCGTCGCATGTCTCGATTAAATATGTCTCGTTGCAGTATTTCTTGCTAACCTCGTAAAGTTTCCTGGTATTCGAACTCGTCCTGCTTCCCAATACGAGCATTACATCTGCTTTCCGGGCAATTTCCCCGGCTTCTTCCTGCCTGGAAATTGTCGCATTACATATTGTATCAAATTTTATGATGTTTTTGCATTTTTCTTTTAATTTATCATATATGCGCTCATATTTATCCCTGGTTATTGTTGTTTGAGCCACAAGGCAGCATGTTCCGTCTATCTGGGGAAATTCATCCACATCCTCCGGGGAATCCGCTATTAATGCCGAACCGTGGCACCAGCCGTTAATACCTTTCACCTCGGGATGATTCCTGTCGCCGGCAATAACCACGACGTGTCCTTCCTGGTGCTTGTCCGATACTAGTTTGTGTATTTTTTTCACGTACGGGCAGGTCGCGTCTATTATCTCCACGTTGCGCCGCTTTGCTTCTTCATATGTTTCGGGTTTTTCGCCGTGCGCCCTTATGATTACCTTACTGTTTTCAGGTGCGTCGTTTATGCTTGAGATCACTTCTATGCCTTTTTCCCTGAGGTCATTGACAACAAACTCGTTGTGAATCAAGGATCCAAGCGTATAAACTTTTCCGCCTCCGCTGTTCTGCAAGCCATATGCTATTTTGAGCGCGCTGTTCACACCGAAGCAAAAACCCGCGTTATTAGCAAGAATAATTTTCACGACCCTACCTCCGCGAGGGAGCGGACCCTGTTTATTATTTCCCTGCTGATTTCAGCCAGTTCCTCTTTTGTCAGCTTTTTGTCCCGAGGTTTTACCAAGAACGGTTCGCCGTAAATTACTTTCATTTTACCAAAAAGTCCATAGTTTCCGCAAACGGCGGCCGGTATTACCGGAACGCCCGAATTTGCCGCTATCATCGCGGCGCCCGGCTTTACCCTCGCTGTTTTCAGCCTTGCTTGCCCAATCCTTGTGCCATGCGGAAATATTCCGACTATTTTATTTTCTTTCAAAAGCTTGAAAGCCGTTTTTATCGAGCTTACATCTCCCGTTCCGCGTTTAACGGGAAACGCACCGAGCTTTTTTAGAACATAAGCCATGACAGGGTTTTTGAAAAGCTCTTCCTTTGCCATCCAGTATATCCACCTGTCGAGCTTGTATCCCAGGAAAAACATATCCAGGATAGTGTTGTGGTTGGCGCATAGAAGGGCGGGACCTTCCTTCGGTACCTGGTTGATGTTGACTATATCCACCCTGAAAAACAGCTTAAATGCAATTTTCGTGATAAACTTCAAAAAAGCTCTCATTTCGAAGCACCATTTGTCCGTTTTAAGTCTATATATGACAGTATTTTTTCTGCAACTTCCTGAGGATTAAGGCAGGTAGTATCGATTTCAAGAGCATCCGGCGCCTTGTATAAGGGCGCGAAGGCTCTTGAGCTGTCGTTCTTATCCCGGAGGGCAATATCATTTTTGACATAGTCAAGCGTTATGCCGGATTCTCCTTTTGCCTTTAATTCCTCGTATCTTCTCCTTGCCCTCTCTTCAATGGATGCCGTAAGATAAAACTTGTATTTCGCGTCGGGAAGAACAAAAGTCCCTATATCTCTTCCGTCCATGACCACGTCATGTTCGTCGGCTATTTTCCTTTGCAATTCAACCATTTTCAACCTGACTGCCGGAAAGGCCGAGACATTCGAAGCTCCCATGGAAATCTCCGGTGTTCTTATCAGGCAGGTTACGTCTTCCCCGTCTAGAAATATTCTCTGTTCGTTTTCTTTGTATTCAACACGGATATCTATATTTTTTACGAGCGAAGAAAGGTTTTCTTCGTCCTTTGTATCAATACCCGAACGGACTGCCTTCAGGGCTACCGCCCTGTACATTGCCCCGGTATCCAGGTAAATTATACCCAAAGATCTTGAAATGTTCTTCGCAGCCGTGCTTTTACCTGAACCTGCCGGTCCGTCAATAGCTATGTTAATTCGTGACAAAAACTATTCCTCCACATATGTGTTTTTATCAAAAATATCCGGCCTTAGTTGTTGGGCATTCTTTAAGTATACAAATCTTAAGTCACGCATTTCACGGTCAGAATTAAAATGTATCAATATCCTGATGCATTTTTTCAAGCTGCCGGGTACATCAATTTCATTGACACACAGCAGCGCGGCTCTGTTCAGCCCCATCCTCCTGGCTGCTACTGCCGGAAATGCCGCATTCAGATCGCTTGTCACGGAAAAAATAATGCTTATAATGTCATCTTCCTTGATCCCGTTTGCCTCCAGCAATTTTCCCAGTAGTTCCCCGGTAGCGTCAAGTATTTCTTTTTCACTGTTTTCAGTTACCGTCGTAGCGCCTCTTACGGCCCTTACCATTCGCAAAAGTCCACTCCGTTCACCCGTGCTAAACAACCCTGTGACCAAGCCCGATAGCTACCTCGTTGAGGTGCAGAAGTCCTATTCCGAAAAATATGGCTACGCTTATATGATCCTTGTACCGGGCAATTCCGATTTTGCCTCCGACATTCAATCCCAAGGCCTTTGGCATAATCTGCGACAATGCTTCTCGCGCCGCACCCGCCACCGCTCCCTCTTCGGAATGGCTGTCGTGGATGACGCCTTCGCGCTTGGATGATACCACTGACCTTTCTATTATCTTCATTACGGAGCTTATGAATTCTCCTCCGTAGTCCACGGCCGCTGTACGTATGCCGTTTTTTAAAAACTCGGCCTGTAAATTTTTCTCTTCCACCCTGTCGGAAGTAAGAGCCATACGCACCGCCGCGGCGGCAATTTCCCTGCTTCCGTATGTTTTTTCGCTTTCAGCCATATTTAAAAGACCTCTCAAGGAACTTCTTATATATTATATAAGAATAAACGAAATTACACAATATGGTTGTGCAGGTCGTATCAGTGTCCTTCTGGGGTTTTTGCGCAATTAACGGAAGCTACATGAACAATTCCGTGCGAAGCCTGCACCGTTTTGCCGAGAAGGTATTCTATATTCATGCTTACCGCGTTTATGCGTACTTTTGCAAGAACAAGCACTTTGCCGGCGTCAAGCTCCACTACGTCTCCATCTTTCAAATCAAGCGTTATTTCACTTTCTTCAAAAGAATGCCTCTCAATGCCGTTTACAAGCACTTTCAGGTCCGGGCATCTTTCCATGTTTACAAGTTTCAACACCATTTTGCAGGGGGTAAAAAGATACGCCTCCCTTTCAAGTGACACACCTTCATAATTCTCTTGAAAAAGATACGGCTTGACGCGCGGGTTCGCCATTGCCGCCTGCGCGGCAACCAAAACGATAAGAGCCGTTGCGCTTGCTTTTAGCAAGAAAGGCTCATACCTTTGTCTGCTTGATTTTTCGTTATCCTGGCCATCTTTATGCTTTAAAGCCCGGTTGAACAACTCTATTTTCATTTTCCGGTCTCCAATAATTACTATTAATATTATTTACTCGGCGAGGAAAATTCATACTCCGGGAAAACTCCGGGAAAGCACGGCCGGACCATAAACCGGCCTCAACAGCTGATTCCGGCAGTATAGCCGGTGGAGAACGCAATAGTAAGGTTGAATCCGCCTGTATAACCGTGAACGTCTATCAGTTCGCCTGCCAGGTAAAGACCTTTTACCAGGCGGGATTCCATTGTTGAAGGGTATATCTCGGAGGTGCGGATGCCGCCTGCCGTCACAATAGCTTCACTGATTGGCCTTGATCCCGTGATCTCAAGCGAGAAGTTCTTCAACAAGCCAACAAGATTTCTTCTTTCCTCCCTGCTGACCTGGTTAACCGGCTTTTCCGCAGGAATCCCGGATAACCGGACAATTACGGGAATCAGTTTTTTGGGCAGCAAATCATTGAGGCTGTTTTTGAACTGTTTATTCGAATATTTTTCAAAATCCCTGCGAATCCTCGCGTCAAGGGTTTCTTCATCCAGAGCCGGTTTCAGGTCGATAACAAGCCTGACGTCTTTGAAGTCATAATCAAGCAAATGGCTGCTCAAGCTCAAAATAACGGGGCCTGATACGCCGTAGTGCGTAAATAGCATCTCGCCGAAATCGGTATAAATTTTCTTCCCGTTTTCATCAAAAGCTTTAATGGCAATATTTTTGAGAGTCAAGCCCTGAAGTTCGCTTACCCATTTTTCCTCAACCAGGAGCGGTACAAGCGACGGTTTCAGCGGTGTAACGGTATGGCCCAGCTTTTTTGCCATCTCATAACCGTCCCCGGTGGAGCCGGTACCCGGGTATGAGGCTCCGCCGGTAGCAAGCACGACAGACTCGCATCCGATAAAATCCCCGTTTCTTAACCTGACTCCGGCAATCCTGCCATCCTTGGCTTCGATTGAAGCAACGGGCGCATTGAACCGTACCCGGGCTCCCTTTTTTTCCGCGAAACGCTGCAATGCCCTGACCACGTCGGAAGCTTTATCCGAAATGGGAAACACCCTGCCGCCCCTTTCAACTTTAAGCTCGAGCCCTTCGTCCTCGAGGAGCTTCATCAGGTCCTTGTTTGAGAAGTTATGAAAAGATGAATATAAAAAATTCCCGTTCCCGGGTATATTCCTGATCAATCCGTCAATATTCGTATTATTTGTAATATTGCAGCGTCCTTTGCCGGATATCAGCAGCTTCTTTCCGGCAATACTGTTTTTTTCCAGGAGCAACACTTTCCTGCCGCGTTCAGACGCCTTTGCCGCTGCCATGAGCCCGGCGGCTCCTGCTCCCACTACGATTACTTCCCAGCTCAATAATCCACCTTCCCGTAAGGCTCGGCATTGTCATATTTCTCGTAAACCTGGTATTCATCCCAAATGGTTTCGAGTTTTTCAAATGTATTATATATGCTTTCCTTTTTCCTCATTCCTATTGCAACTATCAACGCGTTAATTACACTTAGCGGAGCCACCAATGAATCGACAAATGAGGCCATGTCGCTCCTGGCGATAATGCAGTAGTCGGCGTCGCTCGTCAGCGGGGATTCTTTGCTGTCAGTGATGGCAATGACGGTAGCGCCCTGGCTTTTTACAAATTTCAAGGCTTTGACCGTTCTCTTCGAATACCTGGGAAAGCTTATTCCGATTACGACGTCACCCTCCGACGCCCGAAGTATCTGCTCAAACATCTCGCTGACGCTTGTCGTGTGCACGAGCCTCACATTGTCAAATATCAGGTTGAAATAAAACCCCAGGAAACCTGCAAGAGCTGCGGAACTCCTGACGCCGAGAATGTATATTTTCCTGGCGTTCAAAATACACTCCACTATTTGCTTGAATTCTTCCTGGTTTATTTCTTCCATGGTAAGCTTAATCTTTTCCATATCCGACTGAAGGACGCTTTTCAGGATATTATTTTCGTCAATCCTGCTGGAAGAAACCTCCAACCGCTGCACGGCGGTCAACTTGCTTTTTATAAGCTCCTGCAAAACTTTTTGAAGTTTCGGATATCCATCAAATCCCATTTCAACTGCAAAACGCACTACCGTGGATTCGCTTACCCCGACTGCTTTTCCCAGCTTTGCAGCCGTCATGAAAGCCGCTTTGTCATAATGATTGATAATGTAATTGGCAATCATCTTATGACCTTTGCTCATTTCGGGCATTTTTTCCTGCATAAGCCTGATCATGTCCTGGCTTCTGATCATACGTACCTCCGGCTTTTTATTCAATGGCTTTTTATCTATTATCTTACATTTTTGCTAGTTAAAAATCAAGGCTTGCCGTCCGAGCAGCCGGATGTTTTAGTTTTGAAGATTGATGCCGGGTATTTGAAACGCACTGGTATAATCCGCCAACTTAAAAATAGGCCGCATCATTTAATAATATTTCACAAATCATATTTCTATAGTTTCATGTATTTTTGATAGTTTTTGGAGGAAATATGCTTCAAATCGACGACGCCGGCAGCGGCAGCTTTGTAGGCGGTACCTGCATCGGCATCTACAGGCCGGAAACAAACGAGTATTATTTTGATATTATCCCAGTAGAATTGTACAACAGGGAAAACTTCAAGAAAAAGTACTATCTTGACGCAGTCGTTAGTATAGTTGACGAAGCCTTTAAAAACCTGGAGCCTTCAAAGGGTGAAACTATCGAAATATGCAGGGGTTACATGTTTGAGCGTCTTAAGGGGTGGCTCGACAATAAAGGCTATTCGTGGTACCGGACGCAGATTAACGGCAGGGTGCAGCAAATCGTCGAGGAAAATTTCGAACTATATACACAGAGGCTCGGATTGCCGTGGCAATATATAAAATATACCCGCTACCCTTTTCATTTTCACAAGCTTCTTCGCTGGGTCTATGCGGATTTCAGCAACAGGATAAAGCTTTGCAAGGTAGGGTGGCAAAGCTGGCAGAAACAGGCCGGGAATATCCCGGAAATATTCTATGGCGGGATCAGCCAGAGATCCTGCTTATGCTTGAAGTGCGGAAATCGCATATACCCGGGCGATGAAACCAGAATACTCAAATATGTAAGCAACCGTGAAAACTATGTTTACCTGCACGCCTTGTGCTGAAAGCGTGCAGTAAACATATAAATATATCTATGGGATATCACACCGGGTGGACCATCTGGTTGTAATCCACCATCGTCCCCTCAATTTTATATTTCTTTGCCTGGCGCAACTTGAAAAATTCCTCAGCTACCTGCGGGAACAGGGCATATGTGAGGATATCTTCCTCTTGTTCGATATATTGGCCGATTTTCTTCCTGTTGCTCTCCAATTCAGGCTGGATAAGGTCGGCAGGACGGCATGTCACCTGTTCCTCATCCCCGAGTATGAGTTTCTTGATATGCTCGGGTATGGGAGCGGGAGTCTTTCCGTACTCGCCCTTAACAAGCGCCTTGGATTCCTTTGGCACCATTTTGTAGCGCTCGCCCGTTATAACATTCATAACGGCCTGCGTGCCGACAATCTGGCTTGTAGGAGTCACCAGCGGCGGATACCCGAAATCTTCCCTGACTCTCGGAACTTCTTTCAGCACCTCTTCAAATTTATCGGACTTGCCTGCCTGTTTCAACTGGGAAACCAGGTTTGAAAGCATTCCGCCCGGAACCTGGTATATCAGCGCGTTTACATCCACGCCCATCACTTTCATGTCCAGCAGACCCGACGCCACGTATTTCTCTTTTATCGACCTGAAGTAATCAGCTATCTCGCTTAACTTCGTCAGGTCCAGTCCCGTGTCGAATTCCGTGTCTTTCAACGTCGCGACTAGAGATTCGGTCGGCGGCTGGGATGTACCGAGAGCGAGAGGCGACAAAGCGCAATCCACGATATCGGCGCCTGCTTCTATTGCCTTAAGGTAGGTCATCGAGGCAACACCGCTCGTATAATGGGTATGAACCTGGATTGGCACCTTCACATATTCCTTGAGGGCTTTAACCAGTTCATACGCGGCATAGGGCAGCAAAAGGCCGGCCATATCCTTGATGCAAATACTATCGGCGCCCATTTCCTCCAGCCTTTTTGCGTCCTTTACAAACAGCTCGAGGTTATGTACCGGGCTGATGGTATAGCAAAAAGCTCCCTGCGCATGACCGCCCTCTTTTTTGCAGGCTTTTATGGAAGCTTCTATATTCCTGACGTCGTTAA
>JBLNDI010000058.1:0-4935 GCA_050261495.1 Bacillota bacterium | reverse complement strand
CTTTCCTACGGATCCCGTTGCCGCCTGTCTCCATAGCCGCCGGCTCTCATTTGATAATCAAGTCCGGACCTTCACGATCTTTCTCATCCGAAACGATCTTCAGCATTATCTTGTTGGGAAGGCATGCGGCAAACTGCCCGGCATCCTTTAGCCTGCCCGAACGGATACAAAGCTTATTGGGACAGTCGGACTTTATAAAAGCGATGCTTCTGTCAGAGTAGATATGAAGAACCACGTTGGGTTCGCCGGGTATGGAAAACGATCCTTCTTTGGCGGTTGATAGCTTTACCCTGAAAACCAGCCTGGAATTACGATAAATTTCTGCATATGTCCCTTTTTCCATAAAAAAAAATCTGTTCGCCAACCAAAACCCAAGCGCCAAAACGGCTATGACCGCGATTAATATTAAATCCATTTTTCTCAAGTATTTCATCGGGGACACCAACCCGGCAGAAAACTCCCCAGCAAAATCAACAAGGTATGCAGAATGATCACGATCAGAAAGTTTTTAATCGAGACGATGAAAGTCTCTTCTTTGACCTGTTTTTCAAAAAACAGATTGATATTTTTCTGCACCGGAATCAGCGAGAGAAGCAGTAACAGGCTGAGGGGTGAGAGGAAGCCCGCCGCTACCATGACGATGACCGATAGATACGCCGTGTAATAGAGTGCGGCGAAAAGCCATAGGGCATTTTTCCCCAGGTAATAGGCAAGTGTGTACCTGTTTACCGCTACATCACGTTTAACGTCACAGATATTGTTAGCGAGCATGATATTGGCGGTAAGGCAAAATGGGACAACGGACAATAAAAGCAGCCCAACGACCGACCTGATATCTAAAATCAAGGATAGCTTCCCACCATCAAGAAAATAAGAAAAAAGTTCGCCTTTGGGAACATTTATATACATCAGGATAGCCGGGATCAACAGTCCGTAAAAGCAACCGGAGACTATTTCGCCGTATGGCCCGTGGGAGATGGGAACGGGGCCGAAAGAATATATTATACCGAAAAAGAAGCACAGGACGCCCAGGAGCAAAACCACCGGATCGGTCAAGTAAACGAGGAACAGCCCGAAAAAGACGCTTACCGCAAACAAGATAAGCAGTATCGCCATGGCCGCGGGCCGGGTAAACTGGAGCGTCTGATGGTTTTTTTTCGTATCGTTATAATTGTTTATCGTAGTCGCGGTAAGGTCGAAACAAAACATGCCGAGGAAAAACACCACTGTTTTGAGGGGGTCTATCCTGTAACCGGATGAATGGAGATAGGCAAGCCCCATCAGAAAAGTGAATACGCTTGTTATTTTGGTTTTTATCTCGACATAGCTCAGGGTCCTCTTTACGATACCCATCGGAGCGACTCCGCTTGTTATTTTGGTTTCGACATCCATTAGCACCGTTTCCTTTCACAGGCGTTAGCGTTGTTTAAAAAGCGGCGGCCATGTCAACCAGCAGCTCCAGCCTGGTCCTTTTGCTTTCGGAGCCCAGTGAGGATATAAGTTTTTTCGCCTTCGACCGGCGTTCCCTGATTTTTGACCGCGTATATTCAAGCCCACCCGCAGCTATAACGGCAGCCTTCAACTCCTGCCCCGAAAGGCCGTTTTCTATTTTTAGTCGAAGTGTTTTATCGGCTCTCAGCGCGTAAATAAGCGGCAGTGTCACGACCCCGCGGCGGCAATCGGTAAGTATGGGCTTCTTTGCCTTTTTTTTCGAAGATACGAAATCCAGGCAGTCGTCGACAAGTTGGAAAAGTATCCCTAGCTGTTTGCCTATCTCTATATATAAATCCTTGACTTCCCGCGGCTCGTCGGAAAGAAGGAAGCCCGCGTGGAAGGTCGCCTGAAACAGCGCTGCCGTTTTCCCGGATATAATCCTGAAATACTCGCGTTCGGTAAGGTCGAGATTCCCGGTGTTGCTGAATTCTCTGATCTCGCCAAGACAGATCTCCGTAAGGTATGGGGGCAGGACACCGCCTATTTTATCCTTGTCCGTTTCCCGGGGCGATATCGACGAAGCAAGGTCAAAGGCAAGGCAGAACAGATAGTCCCCACAGAGGATAGCTGTCTTTTCACCGAACTTCACATGCAGGGCGTCTATGCCCCGGCGCATATCGGCGTCGTCGATGATGTCGTCATGAATCAGCGTAGCAAGGTGCAGCAACTCAACGGCAGCAGCGGCATTGACCGCGCCGCGCCTGACAAGGCCGTCACCGCATATGGAGCAGGTAAGCAAAGCCCGCGCGCGTATGCCTTTCCCAGTTGCCCGGGCCAGATGCGAAGTCTCAATCCTTATCAGCGGCGGAGCATTCTTCAGTAGTTTTCTGACCTCCAGCTCCGTCAGACGCAGGGCTTCGTCGTATTCAAGCCCGTCCGTGGAAGGAGAGGGCTCGCATATATATGCCAAATTCGATTTGTTAGTCATGATAGATATATAACCGCCTTACCCAACTCAACCGTTTCCAGCCTTTTTTCAGGAACGGGGTAACGTAATAGTCCAGACCGAATATACTGCCCGCGCCCCAGAGCATGGCTATTCCGCCCACTAACATCCAGAAGCTTGACAGATATAGACCCGTGGAGGTAACGAACATGCACAGCAGCGCAATCGATAGCGCACCAACCAGTGGGGTGAACAACCCCCCGATAAGCGCAAGCCCGATGAGTATCTCGGTGGCGACGATGAATACCTGCATCGCGACCTGAACCCAGCCGTAAGGCATGATGCATGTATTTATAAACCAGTTCATAACAGGGATATCCAGCTTAAAAGCGAAGTCGGCGAGCGTAGACTGAGCTAGCGCCTTGCCGCTTACAAATATTATCTTGAAAATGCCAAGGATATTCCAGTTCATAATCACTGTCCCTGCGGAGGCGGCAGCGTGGGGCGCAGAGGGCGCTGCCCCGGTGGCAGAGGTCACTGCGTCGGATGCCGAGGCGACGGCATTGGTCGCTGAGGTAATGGCATCGGAGGTGTTACGCAGCAGAGAATCAAACCAGGCATTTGCCCCTCCGAAAAAGCCTTGAAGCTTGGGAGATCCGAACCAGCCATCCACTATTTTCATGATGCCTTCAAATACCCATGCTGCGCCCAACCAAAGACGGAGCGGAACCAGGAGGAAGCTGGGCGTCCGGTTACTCAGATGCCCTCCGACAAAGCTTCGTTTGTTGCGTATGGTGAAAAATTCGTGCCTGAGATAGCTGGATACCTTGTTCCAGCCGAGCACCTGGACAAAATATACAATATTGATAAAGTGCTTAGTAAACATCGCCAGAAAAGATGGAAGATTGATCATGAACCCGGGCAAGCCAACCCTGGCGACTGCGTATCTCCCGCCAAGGCTTACCATGACCCCGTGAAACTTAGGCTTATACTCTTCGAGTTTGCCTTTGCCCGTTATGGATACATATATATTGTGCGCCACGGTATCGGCGCTTTGTTCGCAGTTTTCCACCATTTGCGGCACCGGCTCGGACTGGCCCTCGGGAATGCAATTTAGATTGTCCCCGGCAACATAAAGGCTTTCGTCGCCTATACACCTGAGATATTTGTCCGTGTTCAGCCGGCCCCGGCGGTTGCAGGACATAGTCTCCCCTACCTTGACGGTCACACAAGCGCATTCTATGCCGCCCACCCAGATCACGGTACCGGTAGCATGCCGGCTTACCTTTTCTTCAAAACTCAGGTCGATGTAATCCTTGCCGATCCCGGCGACCCGGGTGCCCAGCAGCATGCCCACGCCCATCTTCTCAAGGCGGCGCTGTATTTTTGCAGAAAGCTTTTCCGGAAGGGTAGGCACGACGCGGGGAAGTAAGTCCACATTGAATAGAGATACCTCTTTCCTGTCTATCTCGAACCTGTCGCATAATATCGGCACGTATTCGGCAAGCTCGCCGGCCATTTCGACTCCTGTCAAACCTGCGCCGACAACATGGAAGGTAAGCAACCTGCGTCTTTCGAGCTCATTGGTTTCCAAAGCAGCCTGCCTGAAGCAGTCAAGTATGCGCTCCCTTAGTCTGATGGCGTCTTCGTAAGACCACAAGGAGAAAGAATGCTCCTCCGCTCCCGGAATGCCGAAATAAGTCGGGCGCGAACCTGCCGCCATTACCAGATAGTCGTATTCATAAGACCCGTTTCTGCCGAGGACGGTTTTTTTGCCGAAATCGACGGACTCTACAAAGTCCTGGACGAATTGTACCTTTCGACCTGCAAAGACTTTTCTAAAAGCTATCCTGATGCTGTCCTCTTCGACCCTTCCCGCGGCGACCTCATGCAGCTCCGTGAGCATCGTATGAAACGGGTTTTTATCAATAATGGTGACCGATGTACCGGCGTCCTTTTTAAATTTCTTAGCAAGCTTCTTTGCCGTAAGTACGCCTGCGTAGCCCCCTCCGATGATAACGATTCGATTCATTTTTCTGATCATTCCTTTCGAGACTTCAGCAATACGAAAAAAACGTTATTTTGCCGTGGAAAGCAGCATATTTACTCGTGAAAAACATCACAATTTTTATTATAATATGGACAAATACATAAGTCAATGCAATGCGGGACTGGTACATAAAAGATCCATAAACCTTTGACGATATTCCAAGATTGTTTGCTTAATCTATCGTCGGAAGCGGTGGTATTAAAGGATAAGGTCTACTTTGATGTCATCGGGATTCTTTTTTGATGGAAAGAAGTTGTTCATTGGTCGGTTCTTCATTTCCTTTCATCGTTGAATCCATAATACCACCCCGCCCAGCAGGATCAGACTGATTATCGCCATAATATCGAATTTGGATACTTTAAACCGAAAAGCATCCAAATCCGAGCAATCCGTTTCATCAATCAATCTTTGAATCCGTTCTATCTCTTGAAATGATTGCAGAATTTGCGAGACAATAACATTTGCCATTCCTTCGATCTTACTCTTCAAGCTCCGGCGTTTTACC
>JBLNDI010000057.1:0-11434 GCA_050261495.1 Bacillota bacterium | reverse complement strand
GTATTGTGGTTCTATAATGGGTTTCAATGATCTAGCCAATACTTTCCACGGTTGATACTCATCCAGTAGCACTGCTCCCAAACAATACCTATCTTCCTTTGTTGCTCCATGATATATTTCAAGCCATCCTTCCCTGATTTTAAAAGGAACTGCACTTGCGCCCAATCTTCCGTTGTCCCAGAAACCCGGCCTTGTCCCCATCAGATGTCTATGATTACCCCAATGCATCAAATCCGGAGATTCGGCAATCCATATATCGGGTTTGCCGAAAAGGGAGATTGACGGCCTGTGAAGCGCATAATACCTATCTCGTATTTTCTCCGGAAAAATCACTACATCCTTGTTGTCGGGGTGAAATATAGTTCCATGCCGGGTAAAACTGCAAAAATCCTTGGTTGATATCATACAGCAGACAATACCCTTGTCCGAAATGGCAGAGTAGCTTATGTAATATGTATCACCAATCATACTTATTCTTGGATCCTCAATGCCATAAGCTTCATACACATTCAAAGGAAATATTGTAGGTTTTTCATCAATTTCGAAATGTATTCCGTCCTTGCTTCTTGCAACCCTGAAATGGGATATGGAAGTCAGGTAGTTGCCGTTCGGGGTTTTAATCACTCTATTATCAGAAAAATCAAATTCAGGACTGCATACATCGAATTCTTTGATGATTATATCGTCTTTATCGCAATCATAAACCGGAGACAGATAGACCCTGCAATTATTGTTTAGGGGCCTTTCAGCTATTCTGACAAGCAGGATAATCTCATCACCAAGCCGTGCAACACCGGCATTGAACGAACATATAACCTCAAAATCCTTTCTTGACGGCTTTATATCTTGAGGTTTTATTATCGGGTTTCCTGGATACCTTTCAGCTTGCATTATTATTCTCCTTTCAGAATGTCCAAGTTGTCCTCAGTAATACAAAGCGGCCATGACAGAACCAGGGTTTTGTCGTGGCCGCTGTCAATCGGAGTTCTTTACTGATAGAGCACTTTTATTGATGAAATTTTGTCATTGCAACCTAGCGTTCCGAATTCTGGCGTATCAGAAGTAAACGTCCAAGACTCGCCTGTGAAGTTATCACCGTCATATCCTATTACTGTGTAACCTGGAGGCACTTTTATGGATGACATTGAATTATCCGATATACCGGCAGCCAGCATCTGGCTGGTTGTATATTCGCCGGGCGCAAGTACAACATTGTACCCTTCATAAAAATAGTGCTCGCAACATGTCACGCCTCCCACGGGTATTTCGTCTGAAAGCTTGTAGTAACCTTTCTTTACTACTCCGACGATAGGGTCGCCAAAGGTGGCATTATCAAACGTTATTATGCCTGTCCTTCTATAAAGGTAGTTATAGAAACCATTTGCACCGTACGCGACATCTACGATATTTGTTCCGAAATCATACGAATCGCCTTCGTTAGCACACCAGGTATATCCTTCCGGTCCATCGCCCGATGGGGGCGTTGAGCCATAAGGCATCAATCCTGGAATCGCCGGGTCTTTCCCTTCCAATCTTGCATTCGCCCAGTTGCCAAGGTCATTATGCCCATCAGGATTATAGTTTGAAACATTGTCCCAGTTGTTAGACATACGCAGTATAAGCTTTTTTACACCTCTTACATCAATTGTTATATCGATTGGGGCAGTACCCACTGTTACCGTACCACTGTCAAATTTCAATCCGGTATCGGTGAACACGGTAAAGTTTACTGAAGGCGCGGGGTCGCTGTATCCGGACACAGAATTGTCAATCCCTACGCGTGCTTTAAATGTCTCGTATGCGCCGTTAAGATCATACAATATCGCATTACTACTACGCATACCCAATCCTTTGTCATATATCGTTCCTGCGAGATTTATTGGGCCGCCTGCGGCATTTTTATTTCTGCTGTAAAATTGCTGGCTTCCGGTATATACGCCGGACGATCCGGCATCAACACAATCACTCAAATATGTCACGCTATCGTCATAGGTATGGGGTGTTGTCGTTTCGGTGTCCAGCGATATGTTATTCACCTGTATGGACTTTACTTCATTTGAAGCAAGAGTCAGGGTCACTCCTTCATTAAGCTGCATATGTGTTTTGTTCCCTTGACTTACGCCGTCAATAACCAAATTGTATATACCCGGCTTCAAGTACCTGATTTTTATAGTAGTTGTCCTCGGAGTCCCGGTACCATTGCCTACTAACATATCTCTTTTCTTGTCTATATCGGGGTCAATATATGATACCCTCTTTTCAACCACAGTAACCCTGTTGTCAGTACTGTAGTTCAGCGTATACATCAGATTGGCCATAGCTCTTACTTCGGTATCATACGCCGTCCTATAGTTAGCGCCTGTTGTATCACATCCCCATCCATTGTTGGCGGCGTCAGCTGCAACTGCAAAATAAGCAAGCTCAAAATACTTCATGTATGCAGGATGAGCTCCTACGGTATCTAGCAGCGGCCCTGCAAGCAGGTAAACAGCATGATCCTGTTCCCAGCAAAGGTTCGGTGAGCAGTCATAATCCTGACATCCACGGGTTCCGCATGTAGTGCGCCCTAAAGATTCACTCACTGTTGAAATCGTCATGATTTGAATCCAAACCACATCCTTTGCCACATCAAGGTACCTTGAGTCACCCGTGCGTTCGTATCTGTTCTTGAAGGCCCTGAACATTGCTTCAAATGCCGGCACCCCCCATGTATTTTGATACCTGAAATATTCAAATCTGCTTTCATTCCACATAGGATTAAAGAAAAAGTCCATCGCAAGATCAGCTTTCTCAAGATAACTGTTGTCGCCCGTTGCCTCGTAAGCTTTAACAGCCATGCCTGCAAAAGCGGCTGTATACATATCGTCGTTAGGAGTTGCTCCTAAGTCTGTCTGAGTAACATTATCCCATTTGCCCGGGTATCTTATGGCTACCGGGTCGAACTTGACATTTGCACTATACCGCATGATATCAATGCCAAGATTTCTCTGGTAAATATCTCCTGACATTAATCCGTACGAATAATGTTGTCTGTAAAATCCGTTATTTACATCATCATGACTGTTGGTGCAACCTGTCGGATATCCTGCGTAGCTATATATGAGTCCTGAATTAATCCACGGAAAATTATTCATAACATATGATGCAAAGCTTTTTTCCCATTCTTGCCCAGTCGCGATGCCATGATAATATAAAGCTTGTGCGTTTTGAGCCGCAAAGCCGGTTCCCGGATACTGATCCGGAGGACAACTGGTCTCACCCATTTTCCACCCCGCATTAGGTTTGAACATTTCTGGATTTACCATTACCACCGGAAATTTGTCCAAATGTGTGTTGATTCTGCTATCTATGCTATGTGTTGCTATATTATCGCCGATAGTGTCTACAACATCGGCATAGTATTTTTCACATACATCGTGAATTCGCCCTCCCAGATCCCTGTCAAATAAAATTCTGTAGCTTTTTGGTTCCTCCGATCTCATCTCGAGTTGCCATAGACCGTAATAATTACCGCCTCCCGCATCAACCCTGCTGTTTCTTATATATGTTCCACAAGCTTGCTCGGTCGTTCGATTGGGATTGATATGTTTGTTAACCACCGGCAAAATAACACACGCCGCATCAACGTCTCCTGCCTTGCTATGGGCAAATACCACAGGGTTTGCACCGTCAATGAATGATCTGTTGTCACTATTCAAATTCTGGGCGTCTGTTTTCACAATACCTCTCGTAAGCAAAGTCCCGCGCTGGTCAGGGTCTATAGCAACCGTCCTGTACTGTACTGTTGCCGCTGAAAGCCCTTCTATTGATATATGGTACAAAGGCAGGCGGTCGGTTGAATCCACCTTGAAATTCACCGTCCAGTCTGCTCCTCTGAACTGGATTTCTTTGGTATTACCACTGTTTGATATTACCGTATATCCTGTCGCCTTACCGCTGCCGACAAAAAAATAGTCGTTATTTACAGGGCTTACAGTCTTTATACCGTTAACCCAGACGCCGTCAAAAGCCCATAAATTTAAGCCGTCCTTTACAAACTCATAACTTTGCGTTCCAACTTGAAGTTTGATTCTTGAAGCCTGTATGTCGAGAGCGACAGTTGCCGCAGAAACTGGTTGCGGAACGGTAAATAGCGTAAGCAAAACAGTCATGCAAAATACTATGCTTAAAAGTCTTTTTAGCATAACTTCTTCCTCCCTTTCTCCAGATTTAAAATAATTCATTGAAAGCCCGGCAATTTTACCGTGATTATTCTATTTTTCGGGATCTTCATATTTTATATTATAAATTGCAACAATTCGTTTTAAAGCTTCTGATTTTAATTAATAAATAGCAATTTTATAAAACTGGACTCCTTGTTTCAAAAATATATTCTTTATATTAACAAACATAATTTTCCATAAATGCGTATATTGCCATATTAAAGGCTTTTCAGAAATTTTACATAGAAACCGACAGAAAAACTTCGGATAAATATGAGGTTGATATCATTATTTTCTTTGTTATATAATTTTTATGAAACACATTAAACATTCTTGATCATTTCTCGTTTGATAGTCTTTACAACCATGGATCCGATATTACGGAAAAAGCAGTGCCATTTCACAAGGAGGAAAAAGATGCTTCGAAGAAAAGGTCCATTTATAAAGAATTATTATATAAAGCTGCTGTTGTCGTTCATTTTCATGACCACAATCATAATAATTTCGTTATCGATATTATACTCAGACATATATTTGGAAAACATCTACAACCAGCTGAAAATTGAGTATATCAACGGTCTTGACAGGATTAACGTTAATTTGGACAGCATAGTCGTTCAGTTGGAGCAGACCAATATTTACCTCAGGCAGAATACGGATGTGAATACATTTCTAAACCTGTCGGAGTATGATTGGCAAACGGCTAACAAAGCTTATAATTATTTAATGATAATAAAGCAAATGAATACCTACATACGTTCAATATATTTATACAACAGCAATTTCAAAGACTACCTGCATACAGGCTTGTCGGATATCAGCATTGATGAGATAATGTCCGAGAAATCTCACAGGGTTGCGTCCAAAAGCCGTTTTCACATGGTTTTCAGCACTATCAACTTCAATCCTGTTAAAGGTATAAATCCCCTCACCACTATCTCATTCATATTTGGTGAGCCGAATTCAGATGGCAAGGTAGATAACGCCGTTATTATAAACATGGACAGACAGACTATAGAAAAAGACATACTTAGTAAATTCAACGGTATAACAATTGTAACGGATGCCGACGGAAAACCTATTTATAGTCCGTTAAATTACTTTCCTTCAGGTTCTTCCGAAATTGAAACGTACTTTAAAAAGATAACTGAGGATGGTGAAATCAAGGGAAGCTTCAATATCAAAACTGCTGAAGGCAACAAGATTGTTACATATATCAAAAGCCTTCAAACCGATTTTTATTTGATAAATATCATTTCTACAGACGAAATAGGTAAAATCATCAGCCAAAAACGAAATGCGATTATTCTGATAAGCTTATGTGGATTATTGGTATTCAGTTTAACGGGTTACTTTTTAACAAAAAGGATTTATTATCCCGTAAGAAAAATAACTGAAATGTTTGCAAGCTCAAAATTTGGTGTTTCCAATACTAAAAAGGACGAATTTGCAGTCATATCCGAGGTTTTCAATAAAACCCTGCAAAAATATCATGCGCTGGAGGACAAAAATGCAAATAAAGACCCGCTACTTAAAGAAAATTTACTAAGAAACCTGTTAAAATCTGGGATAATCTCAGATGAATATAAATATTTGCTTCAGGATTACAAATTCAATATAGAGTTTTCTGACCTTGTATTGATCGCTATAAAAATTGACAGATTCAATCAGATAGATACCTCAAAAAGGCATGTATATGAATCTACTTTTAGCAAAATTATCCCTGAGTTGTTAAATCAGGATTTTCTGTGCGAAACAGTAAACATGTATAATGGTGAAATAGCATTGTTTTTAAATTTTAAAAATAATAATGTGGATGACTTCAACCTGCTGCTGGCAAATATGGACAAACTCAGAGAAGTCTCTAAAAAAATTCTCCAAGTGACACTCACTATAGGAATTGGCGGAGTGGCAAACAATATAAGTGAATGCTTTCAGGCGTTTAAAACTGCCGAGGAAATGATCAAGTATAGATTTGTTTTAGGCTTTGATAGATGTATCTATAAAAGATACCTCGAAGAGAACCTTTCTACAAATATATATTTTCCAATTGAGTTTGAAAACCAAATGGTATCGTCTCTCAAACTAAGCAAGCGTGAATTATTTATTGAAAGTATCGAACAAATAATAAACCTTATTCGGAATTATCCTTATCCGGACGCAGTCATAATTTTTTTTCAAATACTAATTACCTGCATTAAAACCATTAACCAAACCATACTTCAGAATAACAGAAAATTTCAGCTAAGTTTTGATGAGTTCAATAATATTTTTGTAGAATTGGAAACCCTGGACCAGTTATTAGAATGGATGGTCAAAAAATATGACGAATACCAGGACATGCTAAAAAAAATAAATCAGCTTAAAAATAGCAAGCACTACATCGTTGTTGAAAAAATACAGAACTATATTAAGGAACATTATCAGGACATAAATTTGTGTGTCGAATCCATAGCGGAGAAAACCGGATATACTCCATATTATTTTTCCAAAATATACAAGGAAATAACAGGTTCAAATATCAACGATTATATTCGGCAGGTTAGAATAAACAAAGCAAAAGAACTATTAGCATCATCAACCTGTAAAGTAAATGAAATACCCGAGATGATCGGTTTCATAAGTATAAGCCATTTCTTTTCTGCCTTTAAAAAAGATGTAGGCTTGACTCCAACAGCATACCGTGAATATATTTTAAATAATAAACAAGATAATTGACTTAGCTAAAAGCCGCCCTATCCACAATTCATCCGCTCCCGCTTGAGGACGAGTCAATGCATTACAGCCTGCCCATTACGGAGCCTGATGTCCAATTTGCGCTATGCCTATCCTTCATGCCGTTTCGATCTGGCTTTCCTCCTGCTTGCCGAGCTTTTCAATCGCCCATTCGCGCATCTTGTATTTCAAAACCTTCCCCGCGGCGTTCAGCGGGAACTCGGTGACAAACTCCACGTAGCGCGGGGTTTTGTGCTTTGCCATGTGCGTGCGTACATAGTCCTTAAGCTCGTCTTCCGTCATCTGCTCGCCGTCCTTTAATATCACGCAGGCCATTATTTCTTCGCCATACTGCTTGTCAGGCACTCCGATGACCTGCACGTCCTTCACCTTTGGATGGGTGTATATGAAATCCTCGATCTCCTTCGGATAAATATTCTCCCCGCCCCTTATTATCATATCCTTTATCCTGCCGGTTATTTTAAAATTCCCGTTTTCATCCATCCTGGCAAGGTCCCCGGTATGCAGCCAACCGTTTTCGTCGATCGCCGCGGCGGTCGCCTCGGGCATCTTGTAATAGCCCTTCATTATATTGTAGCCCCTTGCCACAAACTCTCCGTCCGTATTGGGGGGCAAATCCTCGCCGGTCCTGGGATCGACGATCTTGCACTCTACGCCGGGAAGCGCGCGTCCTACCGTATTAACCCTCACTTCAAGGCTGTCGTCAACGCGGCTTTGCGTGCATCCAGGGGAGGCTTCGGTCTGACCGAATACTATAGTGACTTCTTTCATGTTCATCTTGTCAACCACGTCCTGCATGACCTTTATCGGGCACGGGCTGCCGGCCATTATACCTGTCCTCATATGCGAAAAGTCCGTTTTGCTGAAGTCCTCGTGCTCCATCATGGCTATGAACATGGTAGGTACACCGTTAACCGCCGTGATTTTCTCCCTGTTGATGCAATCCAGCGAGACCTTCGGAGAAAAATAGGGAACCGGGCACATGGTTGAACCATGCGTCATGCAGGAGGTCATTGAAAGAACCATCCCGAAACAGTGGAACATCGGCACCTGTATCAGCATCTTATCGGCCGTTGACAAATCCATGCAGTCGCCGATGCATTTGCCGTTGTTTATTATATTGTAATGGGTAAGCATGACTCCCTTGGGGAAACCCGTGGTTCCGGACGTATACTGCATGTTGCAGACATCGTGCCTGTCAAGGGCATTGGCACGCCTCTGGACTTCCTCGGGCGGAACCTTCTCCGCCAGCGCGATAGCGTCGTCCCACGCTACGCATCCCGGTTGCCTGGATTCTATCGTTATTATGTTGCGAAGGAACGGCAGGCGTTTAATGTGCAGGGGTTTCCCGGCTTCAGCCGTTTTAAGCTCGGGACAGATTTCATTTATGATATTCACATAGTTTGAATCCTTGTACCCGTCGATCATGACCAGCGTATGCGTGTCCGACTGGCGCAGCAGGTATTCGGCTTCATGTATCTTGTACGCTGTGTTGACGGTAACCAGTACGGCCCCGATTTTTACCGTCGCCCAAAAAGTGATGAACCACTGCGGAACATTGGTGGCCCAGATCGCGACGTGGTCCCCCGGTTTTACCCCAAGAGCGATAAGCGACCTCGCAAATGTATCCACATCCTCGCGGAATTCCGGGTAAGTCCTGGTGTAATCATGCGTCGTGTATCTAAATGCATACTGGTCGGGGAATTCCTCCGCGATGCGGTCAAGAACCTGCGGAAACGTGAGGTCTATAAGCGAGTATTTTTCCCACACGTACTTCCCCGTCCCGGCATTATTTGTGTACAGCCTTCCTTTTTGCCTCGTTTTAGGCAGGTGTTTTTCCATGTAATTAATAAAATGCGGAAAAACTATGCCCGCGTCCTCAAGGTCTCTTGCCCATCGCTTGACCCATTCGAGAGAGAGGTAGCCGTCGTAATTTATCGAGCGGAGGGCGCGGATAAAGCTGTCAATCGGCAAATCGCCCTCGCCCATCATCCTGTAGCATATCTTGCCGTTCTCAACCACGGAATCTTTCAAATGTACATACTTGATGTAGGCGCCGAGGTTCTGTACGGTTTTTTCGGCAGACTCGCCGGCAAACCTGTATGGATGGTGGACATCCCACAACGCCCCGACGGCATCGCTTGCGGTGCGGTTTAGCAAATCATAGAGCCGCCTGGTATCTGAATAAACGCCGTTTGTCTCGACAAGAAGCGTGACTCCCTTTTCTTCAGCGACAGGTATCAGCCGCTTCAAGGCAGCAAGGACGACCTCGTCGTCAACTTCGCCGTCCGGTTGCGCCTCCCTGTCCCCAAGTATGCGTATATACGGGGTCCCCAGCTTTGACGCGAGTTCTATGTATTGCAGGATTTCGTCGTGGTTCTTTCCGTCTTCGTCGGGAAATTCCAGGCTGCAGCCGCTCGAAAGGCATGGAATCTCCAACCGCAGCCGTTTGAGCTTCTCTATAGTTTCCGGCAATTGCGATTCGGTGAACGGAGGAGCTTTCACGGCGAATATCTCTTTGCCCAGGCCGCGGATTTCAATCCCGTCGAAACCGAGGTCTTTGGCCATTGAATAGATATCAGGCCAGTCAAAATCGGGACAGCCCAGTGTCGAAAAAGCAATTTTCATATAAATCCCCCTGTAATAAAGAATGACTAAAACTAAATGTTATAAATATGCTTATGGAATCACTGCCCGTAAAAAGGCAATGAAAAACATATTCAAAGCTTTTTGACATAGCCGGCAATCGCTTTCCCGGCAACGGCTCCCTGGCCGACCGCAACGGATATCTGCCACAAGCTGCTCGCGCAGTCTCCCGCTGCAAACAATCCTTCCAGGTTTGTCTGCTGGTTTGCATCGGTCACAACCCTGTTCCCTTCCGTGAGTATGCCGAGCTTGCGGGCAAAATCCAGGCTTGAGGCGCTTTCATACGCCACGAATAAACCGTCTATCTCTTCGCTGGTGCCATCGGTGAAGTGTATCCTCTGCAGCGATTCTTCCCCATCCAGCTTTGATATTTTCCTCATGTCAATCCTGAACTTCCTTGACGCTTCTTCGTTTTTTTCGCTTACCTCAAGTTTCCTGCCGTTTGTGTATATTGTTATGCTGCTTGTGTACGCCGTCAACTCGTTGGCCTCGTGAACTGCATAATCCTTGTTCCCCAGCACCCCGACCTTCAGGTTGTTATAAAAGAAGCCGTCGCACGTGGAGCAATAGCTGACGCCTCTGCCTTCAAACCTGACAAGGTTTTCAATCGCAATGGTTTTCCCTGGCTGGCCCGTCGCCAGGAGGACCGCCTTTCCGAGGTATTCGCCCGTATTCGTCAGCACTTTAAAGCAATCGTCCTTCTCTATTGAAATGACTTCGGCGTCTATAATCACGGCTCCCAGCCTTTTAGCCTGCTTCTCGCCTTCAGCCAGGAGATGCCTGCCGCTTACCGTATCGGCAAATCCGAAATAATTGTCAACCTTCTCGGCCTTAAGAAGCCTGCTGTCGTTCCTCCCTATTATGAGCGTCGCCAGGTTCGATCTCGTAGTATACAAAGCGGCCGACAAGCCTGCCGGTCCCCTGCCTATAATAATGACATCGTACATGGTATTAACCTTTCTTTCTTTATTTGTATATGGCACGTTAATGTTTATTCAGCATATATAGCACGTTTTTAGCATGCCGCACCGTTTGATTCCGCCCTCTGACGCCACGGCTGATATTTACCCGCTACAAAAAATTCTATTGCATGAGGCGGCATTTTTCAACGGACGGAGGGAATTTCCCGCTTTAAAATATCATCGCTTTAAAATGCTACTCTATTATATTACATGATAATTTTATACCATACAACTATTCCCGGCAATGCCGTTTTTCGCAAAGCCTGCCTTCCGGCGGACGCATACTGCCGCGTGTAACAATCCCGGCCTGGGCTGCATATTATGTCAATGGAAGTTATTAAAATTTCCTGGGGAGGGATCGTATGTCGGATATCGAATCCTGCGGCAGGACCTGTGATTGCACGCTCTTATTTTTTATACTGGTCTTTTTGCTGCTTTTTTATGATAATAGCGCAATCGGCATTTTAGCGACCGGCAAACGCGGTAAAAACACATGCCGTAAGAATGACGACCTGCTGTTCTTCATACTTGTGTTCCTGAAACTCTTTTATTGCTGATTATTCGCAAGGGGCATTAATTGCCCCTTTTTATGCATTCAAATAAATTTTGGCAACATTTTCTTTGCATTTTCATAGAATATACTGTTATCCAGATTGCCGGAGGCAGTTTTATGGCCTTTTTTGATGACTTGCCCGTACATTTGAGAAAAATGTATGATGAAGGTCTTGATGAAGTCCTTATTTTTGCGATTGTTTTCATCCTTGTCCTGTTTTCCGGAAACGATTCCGACCCGGGAGGCATTGCCGGCACTGTGCCGCTTATAATAATCACCGCGTTTCTGCTGTTGTTTTTATTTATAAACAGGAATGTGGACGAACCGGCCGGGTT
>JBLNDI010000056.1:0-23078 GCA_050261495.1 Bacillota bacterium | reverse complement strand
ATATATATGAAAATAATGCATATGATTTGCAAAATGAGCTCATGTTTACATATAAAGACAAACTTGACTTGGAAGTACTCATCGGTTCATGCAGGGACAGGGAGAGATTGAAAGAGGTATTTGAAAAGTACAGACCGGGAGTGGTGTTCCATGCGGCAGCCCACAAGCATGTGCCGCTCATGGAGGTAAGCCCCGCGGAAGCTGTCAAGAATAATGTATTTGGTACGCTAAATACCGCAAGGCGCGCCGATGATTACGGGGCGAAAAAATTTATACTGGTTTCAACGGACAAAGCTGTCAATCCCACAAACATTATGGGAGCTTCAAAACGTTTGGCCGAAATAATCGTACAATCCATGAACAGGATGAGCAAGACCAAGTTTGCGGCGGTGCGTTTCGGCAATGTACTCGGGAGCAACGGCAGCGTCATACCGCTGTTTCAAAAGCAGATAATGCAGGGCGGTCCTGTCACTGTTACCCATCCTGAGGTTACAAGGTACTTCATGACTATTTCCGAGGCTGCGCAACTCGTAATACAGGCGGGCGCAATGGCGAACGGCGGCGAGGTGTTTGTGCTGGACATGGGAGAGCCTGTAAAAATAGTGGATCTTGCTAGAGACCTGATAAGGCTTTCCGGGCTGGAACCGGATGTGGACATCAAGATTGAGTTTACCGGCTTAAGACCAGGCGAAAAATTGTACGAGGAATTGCTGCTGGCCGAGGAGGGGCTTGAAAAGACCGCTCATAAAAAGATTTTTATCGGCAAGCAAACCGATATGAGTTTCAAGGAAGTTATAATGTGCATAAAAGCGCTGGAAAACTCAATGGAAAGCGAAGAAACGTTGAGAGAATGTATGGCAAAGCTTGTGCCGACATATACATATAAACCGGAAATTAGAAAAACGTCCCGTAAAAACAAGGACGCAATGGGAGACGTCTCTTCGTCGGAAGACCTTGCTGTCGCCTCGCAGGATTAGCATGTCAAGCGAGGCTTTTATTGGATGATTGGCGGGAGAAACAAGGTTCATATGAATTTACAAGATAAAAACCGGAAAATGCTGGTTGATCTTGTATTAGCCGGCATCAGGAACCAACCTTTAGATATGAGGCATTGCGGTGTCGAAAACATAGCGGGTGTTGACTGGACGCAATTGCTGGATGAAGCGCTCAAGCACCAGGTTGTCACGATTGTATACAAGCCGCTCGCTGAAAATAGCGAAAGACTGCATGTCCCGGGAGAATTGCTGGAAAAATTCCGCGTATACACTTTATATAAAGGCATGGAACAGGAACGCAACTATGCGGTCGTCGGTAGCGTTCTTAAAAAGCTTACCGAGGCGGAAATTGAGGTGATTGTGCTTAAAGGACTGGTTATAAGGGAGTTGTATCCGTATCCCAATTTGCGGTCCATGTGCGATTTCGATCTCCTTGTAAAACCCGGCGATTTGCGTGAGGCGGGCAGGATAATCGAAGAATCGGGGTTCGGGCTTGATGTAGATGACGGTCAAGAAATAATATATTCGCACAAAATTTACGGCAGTATCGAGCTGCACAGACTGTTGGCGCCTAATGAAGAACGATACGAAAAAATAACCGGTCTTGAGGAGCAGGTATGGGAGAACGCCATACCAGTGGTTGTGAGCGGCGCAAATGTTCTTGCGTTATGTCCGCTGGACTGCGCGGTATTTCTTGTTATTCACATGGCGAAGCATATTATCAGCAGCGAGTTGGAACTGCGGGATTTATGCGATTTCTTTCTCGTGGTTGACCGGTACAGGAATGAAATCGACTGGAATAAATTTTTTAGAAAAGCGGCCGAATTTCATGTTAATATATTTGCAAGAGCGCTGATGAAGATTTGCCGGACGTTTTTCGGATTGGAATTGCCGGATGGCTGCCTAAAGGCGGTGGATGAATTCCGGGATGATGTGCTTATGGAGAATTTAATAGAGGATATTTTTGATACAGGGGCTTCCGGCAAGAGCAGCGATGAGCGCATCAACGCAAACCGCATGTTGTATTATTCCGGGAAGAAAAATGCGGAGACTTTCGGGGGGAAGGTTTCCATGTACTTGAAGTTGCTTTTCCCGGCTGCCGCCAAGCTTGACAAAAGGTACCGGTACGCGAAGAAATGCTTACTTTTGCTGCCGGTTGCCTGGATGCACCGGTTCATATATTGCCTGGTGCGAAAGGATATAGATTTCCGGGAGAAAACCGCGGCCTTTTTTTCGCTGAAGTCTGCCACGATATGTGCAAAACGTGGCGAAATGCTTCGCGGGCTGGGACTGCTTGACTAAAGATAAATTTTGCAGACTAATTTATGAACCAGGGGTGGAAAAATGGATGCCAGACAAATTATAAGGCTTTTTTTACGAAGATGGTGGGTTTTTGTTTTATTCGCCGTTATTATCGGATCTATAACGTACTATTTAAATTATTATGTGATGGTCCCGGTATACGAGGCGACGGCTACGGTTCTTGTGAACGATAAGACCCAGCACAGCGCGGAGTACGGGATTGCATACGACCAGGTGGTTGTTAACCAATTGCTGATTGCTGACTATACTGAGCTTATTTACAGCCGGACGATCGGGCAGGCTGTCATAGATGATCTTAAGCTGGAAGGTATGGAGCCTGAGGACATAACTAGAATGATTTCGGTAAACACAAAAAACCAAACGCGGGTCATGGAATTAACTGCAACCAGTACCGACCCGGAGTTTGCGATGAGAGTGGCAAACAGCCTGGCAAATGTTTTTGCGGCAAAAACGGAGGAATTGATGAATGTTCCGCATGTGAACTTAATCGACCCTGCCGAGCTTCCGGAATATCCTACGAAACCGAGGAAAGCAATAAATACGATGATTTCGATTTTTATGTCCATTATGCTTGCCGCCGGTGTTGTGCTTGCTGTCGAGTATTTTGACAATACCATAAAAACCGCCGAAGATGTGGAGAACCGCCTTGGCCTCACGGTACTTGCCACGATTCCGGAACTAAAGATGAAATAGGCTGGCGGAGCGGAGGAGAGCGTACGATGAGCATAAGGGATTTCAATATTTTTGACGAACTGAATACGCCTGCGGAGGAAGCATACAGGGTGCTTCGCACCAATTTGCAGTTTAGCGCCCTGGACAAAGACCTGAAAACTATTGCTGTTACCAGTACGTATGCCGGAGAGGGAAAAACCACGACAGCGGTGAACCTGGCTATTTCCATGGCGAAAGTTGGGAAAAAGGTGCTTTATGTCGACGCAGATATGCGCAAGGGCATAAGCGCGAAGGATATTTTTGAAAGAGTAGCGGCGGGTCTTTCAAATTTCCTATCACGCATGGATGATTTTGATAGCGTGGTTTATGAAACAAACATTTCAAACCTATATGTTGTTCCATGCGGCATACGCCCGCCAAACCCGGCTGAGCTTCTCAATACGCGCATGTTTGAGGAATTCCTGCGGGAAGCCGGTGAAAGGTTTGATGTAGTTATCCTGGACACTCCGCCTCTCGGCAGTGTTATTGACTGCGCCATAGTTGCAAACCACGCGGACGGTGTTATTCTCGTGGTGAAAAGAAAGACGGCGGATTGCAACAAGATTTTAAGGGTGAAGCAGCAGCTTGAAAAAGCGAATGCTAGAATACTGGGAGTAGTTTTGAACAAGATAGGCAAAAGCGATTACAAATCTTATTACAAGTACTATGATTATCACAATAAAAAGAAGCTAAAGCGGCTAGGTATTAAATCAGGCAAATTCGGAAAGTGATTTTTCTTCCATCCTTCCGTCTTTTATCTGGAAGACGCGGCTGCATATCGAAAGTGCGGATGGACGGTGGGTGATTATTATACATGTCCTTGCCGGGCGCATCTTCTTTATGGATTCCAATATGTTTTGTTCGGTTTTTGAATCCAGCGCGGATGTGGCTTCGTCCAGGAGCAATATTGCCGATTTTTTCAGGAACGCCCTTGCGATGGAGATGCGTTGGGCTTGTCCCTCCGATAGCCGTAAGGCGTTTTCTCCGATTTTTGTCTGAAGCCCGTCGGGCATTTCCTGGATGAATTGCCAAGCATCCGCCTGTTTCAGGGCTTCTTCGATTTCCTGCACGGTAGCTTCCGGATTTGCTATACTTAGGTTTTCTGCGATGGTACCCGAAAACAGTGTATTTCCCTGGGGCACGTAAGAGATTATGCTCCGGCACGCCGGGGTTGCTTCTCGTTTCTCATTTCCGTTTACAAAATAAAGCTTGCCGCCGGTAGGCCTTATTAAAGCCAGCAGCAGCCGTATAACCGTTGTTTTTCCTTCTCCCGAAGGGCCTACTATGCCTGCTACTTCTCCGGGTTTTATCTCTGCGTTGGCGTTTTCTATTACCGGGGTTTCGGAATCGGCATAAGAAAATGAGATATTTTCAAATCGTATGCCAGCCCGGGTCCACTTGAGTTTTTCTTCATCACGGGTTTCAGACTCAATTTCCTCCAGTTCGATGATTCTTTCGGCAGAAGCTTCCGTTTCTATTAATTGCGGTACGCTTCTCACGAGTTGTATAAACGGTGATTGGACTTGTCCCACAAGCTGCAGGAACGCTGTCAAGGAGCCAAATGTGACGGCGCCTTGCGATAAACGCATGGTACCCCACCCGAGGGAAAGTAAGTAACCGGCCCAATACCCGATCGAAAATGTAGAACTGGCCACGGTGCTTATAAGATTCCTGCGGATGAGCACATTCAATTGTTCTTCCTGTATGTTTTTAATCCTCTCCCTGCTTTTCTTTTCCATCGTAAATGCTTTGATTATGATCATGTTAATGATGGATTCATGAGTAACCGCCCTGTATATCCCTTCAAGTTCCTGGATTTTCAGATGCATATCCCGTATCTTCTTGCTGAAAAACCTGTAGGAAAGCAATGTAAGGGGCCCCAGTATAAATGCCAGGATGCTGAGAACCTTATCTATGGAAAAAAGTGCAATAAAGGCTGCAGCTAACTGAACGGAAGAAGATATCATGCCGGGGATGACGCTGGTAATTCCATTGACCACTATACCCGCATCGCTGGTCATACGCGTGAGTATTTCGTCGCTGTGGTATTTTGAGAAGGCTATCCAGTCCGAATATGAAAGGCTTTTGTAAATATCCAGGTTGATGCTGTTGTAAAGGGTCTCGTTTACCCTGACAGACAGCATTGTTGAAACGGCATTTAAAGCGAGAAGCGCCAGTGTAAAAATGGCAAACCATGCGCCACGGCGTATTGCCAAATCAAATTGGCCTTCGACGGCGCTATCCACCAAGTCTTTCGAGGCCAGAGCAATTCCGACTGAGCACAGCGAAGAAAGACTATCCAAGGTTATAATCAATACTATCTTGAAAATGAAAGGCTTGGCTTTCCGATACATCCATTTTATTAAAAATAATATCTTTTTTAAGGTATCTTTTACATTATTCATTGCTTTTTATCATTCTCCTGATTTTACCGGGAATGCGCGGTATTTTGAGCATATAATGGCGGATAGGCAGGCATATCATCCATATCCATGAAAGCAGCAGCCACAGTGTCGAGTCGCAAGAAATTCTCTTCTTTTTTCTGCGGACAGACTTTACGATGGCCTGAAGTTGTCCGGGATTAAAAGGTCCTTCAATTTGCCGCTGGGCGTCGCCAAGCATGTAAAAGCAATTTTTGTCTTTTTTTATTACCCTGTGCAGCACATATTCGCCGGTTGACCTTTTTGCGAGTACTATGTCAAGCTTTTTTATATTTGCGAAATCCGCACGGGACAACTCTACTTCGTCGATGCCATCCCTGAGAAAAGGATACATGCTGCTTCCTCTTACTGTTATGCACACGTTGCTGGTGCTGTTTTGAAAAATTTCATGCATGATGGGGAATATATCCGAAGCCTTTGCACGAATTACTTTACGCATTCGTAAACCAGCTCCACAGCTTCGGTATCGGGCCTGCACTTTAAATGATATATGGGGACCTTTGCTATAATGACTTCAAGTGTTTTAATAGCCATGTCCATTAATTGCCGGTCATAATATGGAAGTATGAACTGCGGCATCAGGATTTTTACGGCTTCAAACGGGGAAACCTTTGTTATGGAGCTTTCATCCCGTGCCTGCTCCAATACAACGATGGCGGATAACGGCGCCGAGGCATTTTTAAACTTGAACTCGGAACCACTCCACGGCGTCCCGTAAACTACCGGGTTTCCGTCAATTATCCGGATGGCGGGCGTATCGTCGTTAAGAACAACCGTCCCCGGCTTATACTCTTCCCAAAGCCTGGCGTGGGTGGATTTCCCCGTCCCGGAAGGCGCCGTGAAAGCTATGCCTTTTTTGTCATATAAAATGCAGGAGGCATGCAGTACAAGACCATTTTTAAAAAGAATATGGTTTGTTAGAGCTGCTCCTGCAATCAGTGTGCAGTTAAAATCTATTTCCCGGTTCAATTCTTTATCCGGGAAAGCATTCTTAATGTAAGTAATTTTTACATTTTTCCATTCGGTATCGGTGTCGATAGCGGCGTAAATCTTTTGCCGGGTTTCGTAGTATCCAAAGTATCCGCTTCCGCTGGGGCTCTTTTTAATAAATGTTACTTCTTCACTGACAATGCAATTACCCTCCGGGATATTGATAGCTTTCGCCGCCAGAATATAAATTTTCATATCGGCCGGTTCGTTTGATGAAGATGCAAAAGGTTCCAGGTGCTTTAATATGTACCTATTCTTGGTAGACACTTCCATTATGATGTCTGCTACCTGGAACCGTTTAATCATGATGTCCTCCTGATGCAGCTGGCATATTAACGACCAAACAACTCTCTAAGAAATTTTTCTAAGGCATCAAGCAAGTCATCCATCCCCGACTTGCCGGAAGAGTTATTACTTCCTTTAGGGGGGGTGATGGTTGGGTAACACATGCTACTTTTTTTATTTTTACTTCCTGATCTCCTGTTAGTATAACTTGCCAGCCTTTCTTCCATGCTTAACTGTACAAATTCAAATGAGGGTTTTACATATTCCTTCATTTTATTACTCCTTCCCAACATGCCTATACACATCACTTCAGCCGGGCATCAACCTGCCGTCCTTAAAAACTGAGAACTAATACTCAACTTCAGTATGTTTATTTAAACCTATGATGTTTTGCCGAAATTTATTCTTTCCCTTGTGGTTTTCCAACTAGCGTATATACCGTCCGGTCAGGCATCGGTTCGTTCAATCAAGCCTTTTGCCGCAAGATTATCCAGGAGTTCTTCTATGTCTTTTCTTGCAGTATCTTCATCTATAGCATATTCATTGGTAATAGCTTTTACAAGGTCGTCGATTTCCGCACCGGCTTCCAGTAGTTTCCAGAGCATCGCGCCGCTTTCGTTAAGTGACATCAAACCGTTAAACTCAACAACTCTCTGTTCCAGGGGCACTACCACCCACGAACCTGCTATCTGCCGCAGCATGAAACCGTCTTTTATCTTCATAAGCTGCTCCCTTGTGATTTTACAAGCAAAGTAATAATAAGGTAATAATAAAGTAATAATTCTGTAAAAATGAGTATAACACAGATACTGGAAGATGTAAAGAGTTGATATTGGTATTTTTCGGGTTTGAAGCCGATTTGGAGCGGTTTGCAATCATGCCTCCCGACGATGATTCTAAAGTTTGCTTGAGCTAAGGCTTTACTCCTGCGATATCTTGACAAATCGCCGGTTTGTTAAGTAAGATATCTTTAATTGCAACCTTATTGCAATTTTTACAGCAAAGATTATGAATCATTTCACATGGCGCCGCAAAGAATAAAACTTAATGCAATGCCGGGCGCCGGAAAGGTAGTCAATGAAAAAAGCGTCTGTCGCCAGTATAATGATTCTCGTATCCGCATCGCCTCTTTTCAGGGGACTTTATTTCAGCTTTGAGACTTACGCGTTTTTAGCCGCACTGGCCTTGCTTTCCATACTTTATTTCCTAGCCAAGCTTAGGCTTCGGGAGCCATTTTACTTCAATAAAGTATATGCTGTTCTTGGATTATTGCTGGTTGCCGCTGCGGCGGCTGCTTTCGCGAAAGCGGTGTACCCGAGGGAGAACCTGGGAACGTTGCTGTTGTACGTTGAGTTAATCGCCTTATTTATTGTGCTGTATGATTACTTTCACGATAAAAAGCTTATGTTAATCCGGGCTATAATGATGCTTTCGCTTACAGTCGGATTTATTTGTGCGGTTTTTGGATTGATGGCCCTTACGGGAAGATTTAACTTCCTGGAGGTAACAATCTTTGACGGCAGGGTCGGCTCAACTTTCCAGTATGCCAATACTGCGTCCATATATTTTGCGGTATGTGCGATATTTGCGATTTCATTGGCGAATACGGTGGAAAACGTCCTTTTAAAAGCGCTGGCTGCAGGCATGGGCAGTGTTGTAATTTTTGGCTTTTTAATGACCGGGTCGAGGGGCGGTTATATAGTAGGCGTTATATTTATATTGCTGCTTCTTGCCGTCCAGCCGACGGGTCAAAAGCTTACCGGGACTGCCGTTTTCGCGTGCATGCTGTTGCCGGTTTTTATCGCGATGAAAAGCTTCGGTATGTCAGCCGCAGTTCATTACAACACGGGTGCGGTGAAATGGATCGCGGTACCGTTAGTCCTCGCAGCCGCATCCTGCCTGCTGCTTTTCCGGCTGCGTGAAACATTGGCGGGAAATAGGAGAAGCACAAAGGAAAGAGGATACGGGTTTGTTTTTATTGCTGCCGCGGCTATTGCAGTTTTTGCTGTTGTTTATGTTTTTGCGAACAGGAATGGCTTTTCATGGCTTTTACCGCCTGTATTGGCCGCCAGGTTCGAAAGGCTTGTAAGGAATGGTTTTTACGAAAACGGTATAGCTTTCAGGCTGATATACGACAGGGACGCGCTGAAGCTGATTGCGGAACACTGGCTTTTCGGCCTGGGCGGCGGCGGTTGGAAAGCGCTGTATCAAAGCGTGCAGGATTTTTTTTATACGGCGGCGTTTGTACATAATCAATACTTGCAGGTATTTGTGGACAGCGGAGTGCTGGGGTTTTTGTCATATACGGCGCTGGTCCTGTACTCAGGCGTATGTGCGGTACGTTCATATTTGAAGTCCCGGGACAGTGACGAAAGGGCTTATGCCGCAGGGTTGCTTTGCGGCTTTTTTGCGCTTGCGGTCCATGCATTTTTTGATTTTGACTTGTCGTTTGTATCGCTGACGCTGCTATTCTGGGCGATGTTTGCGGCATCGACGGTTGGCAATCGTGTGGCTGTTTCTAAAGCCGGCGGGATAGTGGCAGGTGAGGCGGGAATGCAAGAAGAGGCCGTGGGGGACGGAGGAAAGCAGGAGGTTTTGGCGGTAGGAGGCGACAGCAGGCAGGGAGTCTCTATGTCGGGTGGTTCCGGTAAGCAGCAGACTTTGGCGATAAGCGGAGTCGGTAAAATGGAAGCTTTAATGACAGGCAGCGCCGGTAAAATGGCCATGGTAATAATATGCTCAATCTTGTTTTCAACGAACGCCCTGTTTTTCACTGCGGCCTTAAACAGGCAGTCAGGTTTTAATTATATGCAAAAGAAAGAATATATGACGGCAATTCTGTATTACGAAGAAGCGCACAGGATTGATCCATACAACTCGGATTATACCTTTGAGCTTGCAAAGCTGTACCTTTACCAGGCGAAAAAGAGCAACGAGGAGGAAAAAAGGGCAACCTGGCTGGAAAAGGCGCGCTGGGCCGGTGAAAAGAGTGTTAGCGGAAACAAGTATTATCCCGCTTATATGAATACGCTTGCCAGGATTTACCTGGAGTCGGGCATGCCGCTTAACGCGCTGGAGTACGCGCAAAAGGTGGTTCTGTACCAGAAGTACAATGCCGATAATTATGAATTGCTTGCAAGATGTTATCTTGCCGCTGCGGAGTATTATGAAAAAAGCGGCAACTTCATCGCGGCTGCCGATATGCTGGAAAGATGCCTTGAGATAGACAATGATCCTTATTTGCGCCGCTCGGCAATAGAAAGGCCGGCTGACATAAGCTCCGAAAAAATAATATCCGAGTACAGGCATAGCGAAGAACTGGTCCAATGTCTCGAAGAAGCGGAGAAAACACTGAGGAATATAAAACCAATAGTGGTTGACTAAGGAAATTTTTTAAAACCTGAAAATTCATTCTTGAACAATTTTTACAGTTAATATATAATTAGTTGTAACAGTTTGAGGGGGAAAATTATTATGAAAAAGTTGATCGGGCTGCTATTAGTGTTTGCAATGATTTTTATTGCCGGAAGCGTATGCTTTGCAGAACCCGAGGATGATGCCAATATTCCTGATACGGAGGTACCGGGAGCACCGCTGGAAAATGTTGACACAGCTACTTATGATGAGCCTCCGGTTGAGATCGAGGAAGAAGGTGTACCGGGCGGAGAACCTGATACATCTGCTGAAGTGACCGAAATAAAGGAAGAAGAATTGCCGAAGACCGGTGGTGTGCCAGCCGAAGCGTTTTATGCCGTAGGCGGGTTGTTTGTTGTAGCTGCATTGGTGCTTTCCAGGAAGAAAGCAAGTTAATTAAAACAGAAAAATTGGCACATTAAGCAATTACAGGTTATCGGGTTATAAAGTGTATAATAGAGGATTCCTGATTCCTTTCGGGTGTCCTTTTTTGTTATCAGGGCATTTATAGAAACGGTGAGGTTAAATTATGAGAAAAATCTCTTTAATCTTGCTCATTGCCGGTATAGTGATAGGCATAAGCCCTATTGTCGGGCAGATATATACCAGGTACCAGGAGAACAAGATGATGGAGGAATGGTTGAACAGCATAGATGCGCAAGAGTTTGAGACGGTTGATGAAACGGATCCTGAGGAAGCCTACCTGGGACTCCGGGAAGCGTTTGAAAATGAGAATCCGGAAGCGGCGGAAACCGCTGATGACGGGGAAGCGGTTGAAGATGCGGTAGACAGCGCGGCTTCCGAACAGGGTCAGACGGAAACAGCCGGAAAACCCGGGAAAAAGGCATCAACACAAAATGTTCTGGGAATAATACAGATAAAAAAAATCAAGATTAAGTCGCCGATAGTCGAAGGTGTTAAAGAATCAAACCTGAGGGCCGGGATAGGGCACATACCGGGGACCGCGATGCCCGGCCAGCTTGGCAATTGCGCATTGGCGGGGCACAGGAGCTATACTTTCGGCAAATTTTTCAACCAGCTGGACAAGCTGAAAATTGGCGATGAGATTATTATCAATACCAAGAAAGAGGACTTGGTGTACGAGGTAAATAATATCCTTATTGTCACGCCTGACGATACTTCGGTGCTCAAGGAAAGCAAGAATAAAAGCACCATAACGCTGATTACCTGCACCCCTATCTATGTTGCTTCCCACAGGTTGATAGTGAAAGCCGAACTGAAAGAGAGAATCCTGAGAGAGCCGTGACATTCCTTGACACTACGCGGCTTCTTATATAATATTAATTGAGAAAATATTTCAATATATAGCGAAATCACGAGGATGGATTTATGGAAAAACTGGGATTGAATGAGATTAGGGAACGCTACCTGAAATTTTTCGAGGGTAAAGGCCATTTGCGCCTGCCCAGCTTTTCGCTGGTGCCGCGCAATGACGCGAGCATATTGCTGATTAATGCGGGTATGACCCCGTTGAAGCCCTATTTTACCGGTGCGGAGAAACCGCCGCGCACCAGGATAACAACCTGCCAGAAATGCGTTAGGACGCCGGATATCGAGAATGTCGGCAAAACGGCCAGGCATGGAACGTTCTTTGAAATGCTCGGCAACTTCTCTTTTGGCGATTATTTTAAGAAAGAAGCCATTGCCTGGGCATGGGAATTTGTTACCGAGGACTTGAAAATGCCGGTGGACAGGCTTTATGTATCCGTATACGAGGAAGATGACGAGGCGTTTGAAATATGGAACAAGGATGTAGGCCTCTCTCCCGACCGTATTTTCAGGATGGGCAAAGAGGATAATTTCTGGGAACATGGAACAGGGCCGTGCGGTCCCTGCTCCGAAATATATTTCGACAGAGGGCCGGAAAAGGGCTGCGGAAAGCCTGACTGCAAACCCGGGTGCGACTGCGACAGGTACGTGGAGTTTTGGAACCTGGTATTTACGCAGTTCAACAAGGAGGAAGACGGGACCTATTCGAAGCTTTTGAAGAAAAACATAGACACCGGGCTGGGGCTGGAACGGCTGGCATGCCTTATGCAGGGCGTCGATAACCTGTTTGAGGTGGATACGATCCGCAACATACTTGATTATATATGCACGAAGGCAGGCGTAAAGTACGGCGGTGATGCGGATGTTTCCATTCGTGTTATTACCGACCATATCAGGAGCACCACCATGATGATTTCCGACGGCATACTCCCATCCAACGAGGGAAGGGGATATGTTCTCAGGAGGCTTCTTAGAAGAGCGGCGCGCCATGGCAGACTTATCGGCATGAAGGAACCGTTCCTGTACGACGTCGCGAAGATAGTCATACGCGAGTCCGGCGAGGCATACCCCGAACTGGTCGAAAAACAGGACTATATATGCAGGGTGATTGAGATTGAGGAGAACCGATTTGCGGCTACAATCGACCAGGGGCTTGGAATACTCGGCGAAATGATCGAGGAGACAAAAGCGGCAGGAGTGGAGGTCCTGTCGGGTGACAAGGTGTTCAAACTGCATGATACCTACGGATTCCCGCTGGACCTGACCAGGGAAATAGCCGGGGAAGCGGGCCTTGCCATAGACGAGGAAGGCTTTGTCAAGGAAATGGAGTGGCAAAAAAAGAAAGCCAGGGAGGCTATGAAAAGCAAAGAAGCTTCCGCATGGGGACAGGATACGGGGATCAATCTCAGCGCGGTCCCGGAGACGGAGTTCACCGGCTATAATAGTTTTACCAGCAGGGCGGAGATATTGCTTATACTGGTTGACGGCACGCAGGCGGAAACTGCGCGTGAAGGCGATGAAATCACGCTGGTTCTTGACAGGACGCCGTTTTACGCCGAAAGTGGCGGGCAGGTCGCCGATACCGGCACGATCAGGACAAAAAGCGGCTGCGTGGAGGTGAATGACTGCCGGAAGACAAGCAACGGCGTATACTTGCATTTTGGAAAAGTTACCGGAGGCATTATTGAGAAAGGTGAAGAGGCCAACGCTTCCATTGACACGGAAAGGAGGCTTGCCACGGCAAGAAACCACACTGTGACACATTTGCTTCATAAAGCGCTGAGAAACGTCCTCGGGGAGCATGTCGCACAGGCGGGATCGCTTGTCGCGCCGGACAGGCTCAGGTTCGATTTCAGCCATTTCCATCCCATGACAAAAGATGAGCTGAAACGTGTAGAGGACGAGGTTAACGCAAAAATACTGGAAAACATGGAGGTAACGGTCACCGAGATGCCCCTTGGCGAGGCGGAGAAACTCGGGGTAATAGCGTTGTTTGGAGAGAAGTACGGCGACATTGTGCGCGTTGTCCGGGCGGGCGGCTACAGCGCGGAGCTTTGCGGAGGGACGCACCTTGGTTACACCGCGCAGGCCGGTCTTTTCAAGATTCTCGGCGAAAGCGGCGTGGCGGCCGGTGTCAGGAGAATCGAAGCGCTGACTGGACACAAGGCGCTTTCATATTATGCCGAAAGGGAAGAAATGCTGAATGAGATAGCCGATGCGCTGAAAACCACTCCCCAGGAGAGCGTTCGCAGGGTGCGGAGCATGAGCGCGGAGCTCAAAGCGGCATTGAAGGAAATTGAGCAATTGAGGGAAAAGATGGTTCGCGGCTCGTTTGACGATGTGTTGGAAAAAGCCGGGAATATAAAAGGTATAAAAGTGGTTACCGCAAGGTTTGACCAGCTTGATGCGGACGCCCTCAGGAACGCTTGTGAAACACTGAGAGGGAAGCTCGGTTCAGGTGTGGTTATCCTGGCCTCGGCAGCAGGAGAAAAGGTAAGCCTGGTCGCAATGGCTACCAGGGATGCCGTTGAACGCGGGATACACTGCGGCAACATCGTCAGGGAGGCTGCAAAGGCCGCAGGCGGCGGAGGAGGAGGCAGGCCCGACATGGCCCAGGCCGGCGGCAAGGATGCATCAAGGATCAACGAAGCGTTGAAATGCGCGATAGAGGCTGTCAAGGCCCAGGTGGGATAAAAGCTGAAAGGAAGGTTTGTTATGGACAACTGCATTTTTTGCAAAATTATTGCAAGGCAATTGCCGTCTTCCATAGTGTATGAAAACGACAAGGTAATGGCCTTTAACGACATAAACCCGGTAGCGCCGGTGCATGTCATTATTGTGCCAAAGCTGCACATAGCGAACGTAAACGAGTTGACGGCCGAGAATGCGGCGGTGCTGGGAGACATCCACCTTGCCGCGAAGGAGATCGCCGCGAAGCTCGGCATAGCCGACAAGGGCTACAGGCTTGTCAACAATTGCGGGGCGGACGCGGGACAGACGGTCTTCCACCTGCATTACCACCTGCTGGGCGGCAGGAAGCTGGGAGTGAAAATTTTATAGAAGATTTTTCAAAGGTAGATATTTATGTCTGTATTGGTTACGGGCGGCGCAGGATACATTGGGAGCCACACATGCGTCAAACTGCTTGAAGCGGGATATGACATAATTGTCCTGGACAACCTGTCAAACAGTAAGCCGGAAGCGGTAAAAAGGATTGCGGCGATTGCCGGGAAGAATTTTGAGTTTGTCAGGGGCGATATGCTGGACAGGGAACTGCTTGAAAACATTTTCAGCAGGAATACCGTCGATTCGGTCATTCATTTTGCCGGGTTGAAGGCGGTGGGCGAATCGGTGCGGTTTCCGCTTATGTATTACCGCAATAATGTTGCCGGTTCGCTGACGCTGTTTGAAACCATGATGAAGTTTGGCGTTAAAAACATAGTTTACAGCTCGTCCGCGACCGTTTACGGCGTAACGGACAAAATGCCGGTCCGTGAGGACGCCCCCACGGGACCCGTCAACCCTTACGGCAGGTCAAAGCTTATAATCGAGGAGATTCTTCGCGACATATATGCATCGGATAATGAATGGAACATTATCCTGCTGCGTTACTTCAACCCCGTCGGGGCGCATGGCAGCGGCTTGATCGGCGAGGACCCGAACGGGATTCCCAACAACCTGGTGCCGTATATTTCGCAGGTTGCCATAGGCAAGTTGAAGGAAGTGAGCGTTTTCGGCGATGATTATCACACTCCGGACGGTACCGGGGTGAGAGACTATATCCACGTCGAGGACCTGGCGGAAGGGCATCTGAAGGCTCTTGAGAAGATAAGGGGGAATCCCGGTATTGCCGTTTACAACCTGGGAACAGGCCGGGGGACCAGCGTGCTGGAGATGATTAGGGCGTTTTCGCGGGCTTCGGGCCGAAATATCCCGTACAAGGTTGCGGGAAGGAGACCGGGCGACGTGGCAGTATCCTATGCCGACCCTTCAAAGGCCGAAAGGGAACTGGGATGGAAGGCGTCAAGGGATATAGACGACATGTGCAGGGATACGTGGAACTGGCAGTTGAACAATCCTGATGGTTATAAATAATTTAATCCCCAAAAATGTTTTCGGGGTATTGACTTAATACTTATATTGTATTAATATATGAACATTAACCTGACAAAGGAGTACAGGGTAAAGGAGTAATCGGCAAGGCTTCCGGTGAGGGAGTCTTTTTATTTGGAGCATGTTTGGCCAAAGGAATGTTTTGTTAAAATCAAAAAAACACGAATACGCGGGTGTTTAGAGGGAGATATATAAAACCGGGCAGTATAAAACCGGGCGGAGCAAAACCGGGAGGGATAAGTTTTGAAAAATGTTATAGAGCAGATTGCCGCTATCGACGCCGTGGCGTTTGAAAATGAGCGGAAAAACGAGGAGATATTAAATAATAAAAGAAAGCAATATGAAAATGTGCTGCGAAAATACCGCGAACAAAAGCTCAAGCGAGCAAGAAGCGAAGCGGACAGCCTTTATGAGCAGATTATCGCCAAAACGCGCGAGGAACTCCAGGCAAAGGAAGCGGAACTGAAAAATAAAACGGAGCAGCTTGAAAAGAATTTTAAGAAAATGGAGAAACAAATAATCAAGAGTATTTTTGACATGCTCTTTAACCAATAAGCTTGTCAAAAGGCAGGCTGCATTATTTTATCCATGGAAGAAGGTCTTGGACGTGAACCCTTACATGCCGTACGGAGCGGTAAGTACAAAGATATTGGCAAAAAACAGCCGTATTTTTGATAAAGCAAAACTTGAAAAGCTGATGGAATGCAATACCGTCGAACAGGTAGCGGAATATTTGAAGGATAAGTACGGCCTGGGACGGCTGGTTGACGAGGCGCGCCTGCAGTATCTTCATCGGGATAAGCTCGAGATGATATTGCAGCGGTACAAGGTGCGTGAGGTTGAGGATATTCTTCACTACCTGTCGGGGCCGTACAAGGAATTTGCAAGCGTCTACCTAATGGAATCCGAAATACACGATCTTGTACTTATACTTAGGCGCATAGCGAAGGGTGAGGAACCGGAGGAATTGGGCGATTACCTGGTTCATTCCGAAAAAATGTCCGGGCTTCCTTACGAAAAACTGGCCGCATCCAGGACCATACCGCAGTTTGTCGAGAGTCTCAGGGGGACGCCGTATTATAATGTCCTGAAAACAGTGACTGACTACGACGTTGCCAAGAGGGAATTTCATATCGAGATGAAGCTGTACCAGCTGTATTACGGAACTTTTCTGAAGAAAGCCGAAAAGCTGGATGAAGCAGACAATAAGGCCGCCAGGGAAATTATCGGTTCAAAGATTGATTTCTTAAATGTGCAATGGATATATAGGGCCAAAAAATATTATGAGGTTTCACCGGAGCAAATGCTGATATATTGTCTCCCCGGAGGCGTGAAGCTCGGATCCGGCAGGTTGAAAAAGCTGTGCTACACCAAGTCTGTCGAAGAAATAAAGCAATTGTCCGCGCAATATTTAAAATTTGATATATTTACTTCGGATAACGGCTTTATAATAGAAAAAAATATTGAAAATTATATGTTTGAGTATTTGAAAAAAAACAAGTTTCGTGGGAATATAGGATTCGTATTATCTTTTTTCTATATGTTGGGGTGTGCAATAAGGGAATTCACAACCATTACGGAAGGCGTAAGGTACAGGCTGCCTAAAGATGATTTGAAGGAATACCTGATTCACACGCAAGTGGAAGGTGGCGGTGCGAGAAATGGCAATCCAGAAAATGGAGTTCGTTAAAATAGTCGGTTCAATCGAAGACATGCACGATGTTTTAAAGAAGCTCGTGCTTAGCGAAAAGCTGCATTTTGACTTTGACAGCAGCGATGTATATGACAACAGCTTTATCATACACGAATACGAAGCGATGATGGATGAACTGCAGCCGCAAGTGAATATTGATATTGAGGTCGACGAAGCGCAATGCGGCGAAATGGAGCAGTTGCTCGAACGCCTGTGCGATGGGCTTGGAATTAAGCCCAGGATGGAAAGGAATAGTATTGACGGCGTGCCATACAGTATAAAGGATGCCAAGGATGACCTTGACAGGCTGTTCGAATTTGCCGGGCCGATTATAGAGGAAATTGACCGCAAGAGAAAAGAGGCGGAGCGATATGAACAGTTTAGCGGGATGTTGGACTGCATTATTTACAAGGATCTCAACTTTGACACCGTGGCGGCGTTGAATTATTTCGATTACGAGTTAGGCGCGCTGTCAAGGGAGAACAGGATGCGGCTCCGGAGAAACTATGAGAACATCAGCGCCGTTGCTTTAAATATCGGAACGATACAGGATTCAAGCGAGGATATTTATATAATGATTTTTCCCAGGCAATTCAGGGAAGAGATCAAAAAACTGCTCAAGGCTTTGAACTGGGCAAGGCTGGATATTCCGGAGGGACTGCGCGGAACCGTCGGCCAGATGACGGAGCAGGCAAAGAAAAGGATAAAGGCGCTTAAAGGTGAAATTAGCGGTTTGACAAGGGAAATAGACGAAAAAAGGGCCGAATTCGCCGGGTTGCTGAACAAGATCCATACGACGTTGAAGCTCGAGGAAAAGATACTTGAATTGGAGCATAAGATTGAACTGGAAGGCAACACATTTGTAATTAACGCGTGGGTGATGAGCGGAGACATGAAAGATATTGAAGATGTGCTTGGCCCGCTGCTCAAAAAATTGATTATTGAAAAAAAAAAGCCGGATGAATTGGCAAGACGCTTGATGCCACCCACCCAATTAAAGAACAACAGGGTATTCCGGCCGTTTGAAAAGGTTGTAAGGCTTTATGGCCTTCCCGCCTATGGAGAGATTGATCCAACTCCATTTGTGGCGATAACATTTTTCCTCATGTTCGGTGTTATGTTCGGGGATATCGGCCAAGGGCTGGTTTACCTTCTGGCGGGGCTTGCCATTTCCAAGAAAATGCGGACCATCGGCCAGCTGTTGGTAAGGCTTGGCGGAAGCTCAATTGTTTTTGGTTTCATCTACGGAAGCTTTTTCGGGCTTGAAAAAATGGAACTGCCTTGGCTTCCGAGTTTAATAGGAAGGCCGCTGGACCCCCGGAATATACCTTCCATACTGATAGCAGGCGTTGCGTTTGGCGTGGCGGCTCTGACGGTGTCTTATATTTTCGGGATAGTCAACGCTATCAGGAACAGGGATATTGAGGAAGGAATTTTTGGGAAAAACGGTATTGCCGGGTATATTTTCATGATGAGCCTGGTGCTGTCCGCAGTCTTGGCGACCGGAGTCCTGAAGGCGCCGGCCGCCGTGCCGTTGTCCGCCGCGTTTTTGAGCCTGGCGGCAATGATAATGAAAAAGCCGCTGGCGAATTTTGTGCTTGGCAACAGGCCGCTGATTCACGGAAAACTTGGTTCTTACCTGACGGAAAGCATATTTGAGGGCGTTGAAACCATATTGTCGACCCTCAGCAATATAATTTCGTTCATACGTGTCGGGGCCTTCGCGTTAAACCATGCCGGACTGTTCCTGGCGTTCCTCGTCATGTCGGAACTGATGCCGGGCATTGTGCTGAAAATCTTCATGCTGCTGCTGGGCAACGTGGTGATATTGTCGCTGGAAGGGCTTGTCGTGTTTATCCAGGGATTGCGGCTGCAATATTACGAAATGTTCGGAAAGTATTTCCATGGCGGCGGGGTGGTTTTCAAGCCTGCAAGGCTGGGGGATTAACCTGGCGCGTTAAGCTGATGGAGCAGAATGTGTTCATTGGTATATACAATGAATGATAAATGAATGAATAGACAGAAAATGAAAGGATAGTGAATAATATGCAATTCATATTGTTATTGGCGCTCGCGGTGATAATTGCGGCGGGAACCGTCTTGTATGGACGGACGGCTATAAGGAAAAACAGGAAGGGCAGCGTGAAGAAAGCGGTACTGGTTTCTGTTTCGGCTTTCGGCGCCGTGGTGGTCGCTCTTGTTGTAATGGCCGTCATGAGGGTTCCTGCTTATGCGGCAGGAGAGGCGACGGCGGCCGGCGCAGCGGCAGGTACCATATCCGGCCTTTCGCTCGGTGACGGGTTTAAATACCTGGCGGCGGCTATCAGCACAGGCCTTGCCACAATAGGCACGGGGATGGCGGTCGGTTCTGTAGGTTCGTCGGCAATCGGCGCCGTGACGGAAGATTCGTCCATACTGGGCAAAACTCTCATATATGTAGGAATGGCCGAGGGGATAGCAATATACGGGATGATTATATCTATACTTATCCTGTTTGTATAAGGTGATCCGTATGAAGTCTTTCCTGATTAGTGACAACAGGGATACCCTGGTTGGAATGAAACTTGCCGGGATCGACGGCGTCATAGCCCATGGCCGCAGCGAGGTGCTCCAGGCTCTGAAATCCGCCATGAAAAACAATTCCGTAGGTATAATCATATTTACGGAAAAGGCCGCCGACCAGGTGAGGGAAGAGATCATGGAGATAAAACTAAAGAGAGCCAGGCCGCTGCTGGTGGAAATTCCGGACAGACATGGCGGCACCAAGTCCCAGGACATGATTGCCAAGTATATCCGGGATTCGGTGGGTATCCGCATTTGAGGTGATTTTTATGGTAACAATAGAACAAAAATTATCAATGTTTTCTAACCTGCTGCACCGTTTTGCCAACCAGAAACTGGCCGGTGAAATGGATAAGCTAAGGAAGGAATACGAGGAAAAAATTCGAAAAGAAAAAGAAGCGGCGGACCGTGAGGCCGAAGACATAATGAACAGGGCGCACAAGAAGGCGGAGGCCGAAAGGGCGGCTCTCATCAGCCGGATGAGGATAGATATGAAAAAAGAATACATGGCCATGAGAGAAAAACTCTTTGCCGCCATGTTTGATCATCTCACCGGTGAAATCAAAAAATTTACGGAGTCGGAAAAATATGCGGATTACCTTGTTTCCCTTGCCGGCAAGCTTAAATTGGCCGAGGATTCCGCCGGAAACCTGAGCGTTTGCATGACCGGAAGGGATTGCGGTAAATACTCGGAGCTTTTGAAAAATGAGCTTCAAAAAGCCGAGAGACAAGAAATAACTTTTGAAATTGCCGACAGCGGCATGATAGGCGGATTTATTGCGATAGACAGGAGCAAGGGCGTCAAGTATGATTTTTCAATAAGAACGCTCCTTGAGGACAGCAGGCCTTTAATGATGCAAAAGCTGTTCAGGGCGATAGAAGCGGGTGAACCTGATGGAAAAGATTGAAGGAACAGTCAGGGTAATAAACGGTCCAGTGGTTAAAGGCTCCGGAATGGCGTCTTTCAAGGTCAATGAAATGGTTACGGTAGGGGAGCGCAAGCTTATAGGCGAAGTGGTGTCTGTTGAGGGGGATATAGCCACGGTCCAGGTATATGAGGAGACGGAAGGGCTGAAAGCAGGCGAAGCCATACATTATACCGGCAGCCCGCTCACCGTGACGCTTGGCCCGGGTCTGCTCGGGAACATCTTCGACGGCATTCAAAGGCCGCTTGAAGCTATCAGGAAAATGTCGGGGGATTTCATTCCGGAAGGGATCGGACTTTTATCATTGGACGAAAAGAAGCTCTGGGATGTCCGCATAACCGTCAAACCCGGGGATGTGCTGAAGGCAGGGATGGTTTACGCCACCGTGCAGGAAACCCCGAGCATATTGCACAAGCTGCTTGTGCCCTTGCGCTCCGGCGGCAGGGTGGTAAAGGCCATGCCGGACGGTCAGTATGCCTTGAATGATACGGTAGTCGTGCTGGAAAAGCCGGACGGGCGGGAAACATCGCTGACGCTTTCATCGAGGTGGCCTGTCAGGCAGCCAAGGCCGTTTTTAAGAAGAATCCCTATTTACAAGCCTCTTGTTACAGGGCAGAGGGTTATCGATACGTTTTTCCCGGTGGCAAAAGGCGGCACGGTCGGGCTGCCCGGGGGCTTCGGAACAGGCAAGACGGTTACGCAGCACCAATTGGCGAAATGGAGCGACGCGGATATTATAATTTATATCGGGTGCGGCGAGCGCGGCAATGAAATGACCGACGTGCTTGAAGAGTTCCCGAAGCTGATAGACCCGAGGACCAACAGGCCGCTGATGGAAAGAACCATATTGATAGCAAACACATCGAATATGCCTGTTGCCGCACGTGAGGCTTCAATATACACGGGCATCACGATGGCTGAATATTACAGGGATATGGGCTACGACGTGGCCGTCATGGCCGACTCCACGTCGAGATGGGCGGAGGCCCTGAGGGAAATTTCCGGCCGCCTTGAGGAAATGCCTGCGGAAGAAGGTTACCCGGCGTATCTGCCCTCACGGCTTGCGGAATTTTATGAAAGGGCGGGATGCGTGGAAACGCTGAACGGGCAGGAAGCGTCCATTACGGTTATAGGCGCGGTTTCGCCGCCGGGAGGCGACTTTTCCGAACCGGTCACCGAAAATACGAAAAGGTTTGTCACCACGTTTCTTGCGCTTGACAGGAAGCTTGCATATTCAAGGCATTACCCGGCAATCAACTATCTTGCGAGCTACAGCGGTTACCTGCAGATGCTCGGCGATTGGTATGAGGAAAACGTGGCGCCGGATATGCTTGAACTGAGGTCAAAAATGATGAAGCTGCTGCAGGAGGAGGAAAAACTCAACGAGATTGTGCAGTTGGTCGGCGAAGACGTTCTTCCGAATGACCAAGCCCTGGTCCTGGAAACCGCCAGGATTATAAAAAAGGGATTTTTGCAGCAGAGTGCGCTTAATAAAAATGATACGTACGCGATATTGGAAAAGCAGTATAAAATGCTCAAGGTAATCGACGTGTTTTATAATAACGCCATGAAATGCGTGAGGATGGGAATCCCTATATCAATCATCAAGAGCCAGGATGTCGTTCAGGATATTTTAAAAATGAAATTTGAAGTGTCGAACGACGACCTGTCAAAACTGGATGATTTGTGCGGGAGAATAAACGAAGTATACGACGGCCTGAGCCGGAAATACGAACAGTAAGGATTGGTTCGAGGTAGTTTGTGTTATGAGAAAAGAATACTTGAAACTAAATAAAGTTGAAGGCCCCCTCATCGTCTTGTCGGGTGTAAAAGACGCAACATACGGGGAAATGGTTTCCATCAGGATTAATGAGGATGAAACAAGAACGGGCAAGATTATAAAGATGGAAGATACAAACGTGATCGTGCAGGTGTTTGAAGGAACAGCCGGCATATCAACGCGAAACGCCGCTGTTTCTTTTAAGGGAGAGCCGATGGCCATTTCTCTTTCCCCGGAGATACTGGGAAGAACATTTAACGGAGTAGGCGAACCGATTGACGGGATGCACCAGGTTATTCCAGACTACAGGCAAAATATCAACGGGCGCCCGATCAACCCGGTGTCGCGCAAGTACCCGCGCAATTACATCCAGACCGGAATATCGTCGATCGACGCATTGATAACGCTGATCAGGGGGCAGAAACTTCCGATATTCTCGGGAAGCGGCCTTGCCCACAACGAGCTTGCGGCGCAGATTGTAAAGCAGGCAAGGATTGATGGGGACAGCGAAGGCAATTTCGCCGTTGTCTTCGGGGCGATGGGTTTAAGGCACGA
>JBLNDI010000055.1:0-33168 GCA_050261495.1 Bacillota bacterium | reverse complement strand
AACCGGGAGGCGTCGCGTTTGTATGCGGAAATTACTTAAGAAACGGGAGGAATGCCTGTTCCAGTCATTTTGTGCATGAACGGCCGATTATTGAAAATATTTGTGAAGAAATGGCAACAATATTCAACAAGGGCGAATGTTTTCAGGACGGGGAGGTTTTCCGGAGCTTTTCGGCCGGGAACGAATTTTACGAAAAACGCCTGGGTGAAATCCGGCGGCAAATTGAATTAAACCGGCGCCGCCAGGAAATGATTTATAGGGACAGGCTTGACGGAATAATATCCAGGCAGCTTTTCGACAGGATGAACGAAGAGTGCGAGATAAGGATAAAACACCTTGAAAACGAAATTAAAAGCCTGGAAATGAACCCGCCTGCGCCGACGGACGTGCAAAGCCTCGTCGGCGAGGCGGCTTCAGTGTTCATAAACCGCCGGCTGACACCGGAGCTTGCCAGGTTGGTCGTTAAAAGGATTACAGTATACGAGGAGAACGAAAAGCCTCGTGATGACACTGCCGGCCGTACTGACCGGTCCGAAATGCCGGGTTCAATTGTAATTGATTTCCGGTTCTGATATAATGTATGGTAAACTGTGTGCGGTGCAGTGCATCGCATTGTACAGGCTTTTCGGAGGATTGCATATGAAAAAGGCGCTTTTAGCATACAACCCGCTTTCCGGCAACAGGGTTGTGCCTAAAAAACTTGATTACATAATTAGCCGCTTCCTTGAAAACGGAATAATCGCGATTCCCTACCGCCTGGATGGGGAGTTCGGGGCGGATTTCGAAAAGGTGCTTGTCATGGATGAATACGACAGCGTGGTGGTTTCCGGGGGAGACGGCACGATAAACATGGTTGCGGGCGCCATGCTTGCAGCCGGGCTCGACATACCTTTGGGCATCATACCGGGGGGCACCTGCAATGATTTTGCCAGGAGCCTTAATATCCCCATCGACCTGAAAAAAAGCCTCGACATCATACTGGCGGGCAAAACCGTCAAGGTAGACGCGGGACTGATAAATGACGAGAAATACTGCCTCAACACCTGTGCCGGAGGCAAATTTGTCGACGTCTCCTACAATACGAGCAACGAACTGAAAAAGAACTTCGGGCCGCTGGCATATTACCTGACGGCGCTTGGAGAAGTAACGGCGCTGAAAACCATAAACCTGAAACTTACAACGGACGACGAGACCGTCGAAGGAGAGTTCCTGCTGTTCCTCATACTGAACGGGAAGCATGCGGCAGGCCTTTCAAACCTGGTCGGGGAGGCCGACTTTTCGGACGGATACATGGATATCATTCTTGTTAAGAATTGCCTGCATATCGAGATGGCAGGCCTGATCTTCAAAGTGCTGAATAATATAAATAATGATTTTATCCACGACAGGAATGTAAAATGGTTAAGGACAAAAAATTGCACCATTGAAGGAGACACCAGTTTTTACCTCAGCGTTGACGGGGAAAAGTGGAAGACCCTTCCGATAACAATGCGATTTATCAGGCAGATACTGAAAGTCTTTGTCAAGTGAACCGAGCCCTTTCCAATCTTCTTTTTTTTGTAATAATAACATATTACGGACATATATTTATATTGTAAATCTGGAAAGAGGACGCACATCTTTGAGTTACCGCCCTCTTCTCCAAATTGCGCTTGCCTATTGATTAAGGAGGGTTAGTGGGTGGATAAATACGGAATATATCAGCAGATAGCTGAAAGGACGCAAGGTGATATTTATATAGGTGTCGTCGGGCCTGTCAGGACAGGAAAATCGACTTTTATCAAAAGGTTCATGGATTTGCTTGTAATTCCGAACATAGAAAATGTTTACAGCCGCGAAAGGGCAAAGGATGAGCTTCCGCAAGGAGCGGCGGGCCGGACGATAATGACGACGGAACCCAAGTTTGTGCCCAATGAGGCCGTGGAGATCACACTGGATGATGCTTTGAAACTCAAGGTAAGAATGGTGGATTGCGTGGGTTACCTGGTAAAGGGGGCGCTGGGCTACCTTGAAAACAATATGCCAAGAATGGTTTCCACTCCGTGGTTCGATTACCAGATACCCTTTGAGCAGGCTGCGGAGATTGGCACGAGAAAAGTGATCAACGACCATTCCACGATAGGCCTCGTCGTGACAACCGACGGGACAATTACGGATATTGAAAGGGAGGAATATGTCGAGGCCGAAAAAAGAGTGATAAACGAGCTGAAAGCAATTGATAAACCCTTTATAATCGTACTCAATTCCGTCGTGCCGTACAGCGAAGATGCGCAGAAACTGAGGCAGGAACTGGAAGAGAAATATGATGTTCCGGTTGTTTGCGTCAACTGCGCCACGATGCAAACCGAAGACATGGCCGGCATCATGGAAAGGATCCTATACGAATTTCCCGTTTGCAGCATTGGGATCAATATACCGAAATGGGTTGAAAACCTGGAACGTGACCACTGGCTCAAGACCGGCATGCTGCAGGCAATCAAAGATACTTTCAGGGGAGTCAGGAAATTGCGCGAGGCAAAGGACGCCATTCCGGGCTTCTCGGAGTATGATTTTATCAGGAAAACCAACCTGGTCGAAATCAGCGCAGGTGTCGGAAACATGCTGCTGAACATAGAAGTGCCTGAAAATCTCTTCTACAAGGTACTTAGCGACGCCACGGGACTCCAGGTTGACGGTGAGCACAGGCTTATCGGCATGATGAAGGAACTGGCCAGAATAAAGAAGGAGTACGAGCGGGTCGAGTATGCTTTGCATGAGGTAAAAGTCAAGGGGTATGGCATCGTAACCCCGCAAATGGAAGAGATGACGCTGGATGAACCGGAAATAATCAAGCAGGGCAGCCGCTTTGGCGTTAAGTTGAGAGCAAGCGCGCCTTCGGTGCATATGATCAGGGCTGATATCGAAACAGAGATTGCGCCCCTGGTAGGTACCGAAAAACAATCCGAAGAGCTTGTCAATTATCTGCTCAAGGAATTCGAAAACGAGCCGGGCAAAATCTGGGATTCGAATATTTTCGGTAAATCACTGCATGAACTGGTCAGCGAGGGACTCCACAACAAGCTTAACAGGATGCCCGAAGACGCGCAGCTCAAATTGCAGGAAACACTGCAGCGGATAATCAACGAGGGCAGCGGAGGATTAATCTGCATTATACTGTAGGAGGAAGGGAGGCAGCCTTTCTGTAATACGTCCCGATCTCGGAAGATATTTTGCCGCAGCGGGTGTTTTCGTCAAAACATTCCTCGGATGAACATTTTTTGTACAGCCCGTAATCCACAGAAGCGCATACGTGGCATGGCCGCATCCCCGACAACAATCCTTCTGAAAGTCCTTCGAGTATTTCCAGGTTGCATGTGCCGGCCATGCCCAGAAAGGGATATATGTTTTTCAGGTAAAAATGCATTGGAAGTCTCCTGAAATTGCCGCAGGGTTTTCTATAGAACCAGGGAACAACATTATATTCAGTCTCATCCAGGTATGTAGGCATTTTATATACCGCCCCGGGAAGAGAGGGGCCGCATTTTATATAAGTGCCGACGACGCATTTAAGGCAGTGCTTGTGGCACCTGCTTCTCACCAGGTTTGCGCAGAACAGGCAGTTTACATTGTTTTCAGTTGAATGCCTGCGGTAGAGCCAGGGCATGTAATACCTGATAAAATGCCACTTGTACCGCACATCTTCGGGCATAAGGCCGACAGACAGGGAAGATAGGGCACTGAAAAAATTTTTTATTGCAGAAAACATTTTTTCCACTTGATCTGATGCCAGTAAATTTATAAACTGCATTAATACCTGCTCCTTAAATCCATGGATTGCGCAAAACCGCATTTATCGCCTGGTGTATTTATTATACTATAATACCACATATAGTAAAAATAAACATATATTGCCCGATGCATGGGTAATTTTCAAAAATTTATCCAAATTGCAGGATTTTGTTTGTATTTGTCGAATACTTATGGTGTCACGAATGAAAAATACCATGGAGGGTAAAATGTACAAAGTTAAAATCGACTCTGTCCGCGAAGGCGCCAGGCTTGGCCGTACCATTTTCAGTTCAACGGGAGGCGTGCTGCTGACCGCGGGAGCGGAGTTGAAAGAATACCACCTGGAAAGTTTGAGGAAGCACGGAATAGACGACCTTTACCTCGAAGAAGATTTTTCCGAAGGAATCGAAGTAGACAACGTTATCAAGGATGAGACCCGCAACGAAGCCGTAATCCTCGTAAAAAACATGATGAACAACTACCATTTTTCTTCTTCAGTGGACGTCCCTGAAGTGAAGAGAATGGTGAACAAGATACTTGACGAGCTTCTGAAAAACGACGATATACTGTATAACCTTTCAGAAATTAAATATGTCGATGACTATACATTCGAGCATTCTGTAAACGTGTGCATCCTATCGCTGATTACAGGCATAGGTTTGGGTTTTGACATCAACATCCTGAGGGAGCTTGGCACGGGAGCCATGCTGCACGATATAGGCAAGCTTTGCATACCGAGAAGGATTTTAAAGAAACCGTCCCAGCTTACAGTCGAGGAATTTGAAGAAATAAAGAAGCATACCTTCCTTGGATACGAGATACTCAAAAGAAGCGGAAATATCAGCCTGGCATCTTCCTACATCGCTTTCGGGCACCATGAAAGGTATGACGGAAGCGGGTACCCGCTGCAGCTTAAAAAAGAAAATATACAGATATTTGCCAGGATCGTGGCTATTGCGGACGTATACGACGCATTGACATCGGACCGCGTATACAGGAAGAAATTAAAACCGCACGAGGTCTACGACTACATAACATCATTAGGCGTGCATCATTTTGACCCAAGGGTTATTGAAAGTTTTGTCAGGTATGTCACCGTTTATCCTGTCGGGACAGGCGTATTGCTCAACACCAGGGAGCGGGCGATTGTAGTCAGGCACAACAGGTTATACCCGACAAGGCCGGTTGTACGTGTCATTTATGACGAGAGAATGAGAAAGAAGGCCTTATATAAAGAAATCGACCTTTCCGAACAGACCAATATTTTCATTATTGACAGTTGTGAGTTATAATATTGGCAGATCCTGAACCAGTTCATTAATTTAATGAATAATGGCTCTATTGAATAGTTGCTCTTTTGGAAGAATAACAGCCGGGAGGTTTGGATATGGCCGGGACGGCTTCATTACCCAATGGTTTTGTCCACTTGCACGTCCATACTGAATACAGCCTGCTTGACGGCGCCAACAGGATACCCGACCTTATATCGAGCGCGGCGGCTTTTGGCATGAACAGCATCGCTATCACGGACCACGGGGCCATGTATGGCGTTATAGATTTTTATAAAGAAGCGGTAAAGAAGGGCATAAAGCCTATCCTGGGATGCGAAGTGTATACCGCAAGGCGCTCGCGGTTTGACAAGCAGCCCGGAATCGATGCCGACCAGGGACACCTCGTGCTGCTCGCAAAAAACAACGAGGGTTATAAAAACCTGATGAAAATAGTGTCGGCAGGATTCATGGAAGGATTTTATTACAAGCCGCGGGTTGATCTTGATGTGCTGAGGAGATACTCCGGCGGTATAATTGCGCTGAGCGCCTGTTTGTCCGGGGACGTGCCCGCGGCAATTCTTGAGGGGAATTACGACAAGGCAAGGCAAACAGCTTTGGTTTTCAATAAAATATTCGGGCAGGGCAATTTTTACCTGGAACTGCAGCATAACGGCGCCGAAGGGCAGAACCTTGTAAACCAGAGTCTGGTTAAGCTTTCAAGGGAAACGGGGATTCCGCTGGTGGCCACGAACGACGTGCACTACCTTAGGCGCGAAGATGCGAAAGCGCACGAGGTGCTGCTCTGCATCCAGACAGGGAAAAAAATAACGGACGAAGACAGGATGAGATTCGGTACCGATGAGTATTACCTGAAGTCGCCGGACGAAATGTACAAGGCTTTTGCAAATATCCCGGAAGCGCTGGAAAACACGGTGAAGATTGCGGAGAGCTGCAACGTCAAGCTTGAATTCAACAAGCTCAACCTGCCCAGGTTCAACGTGCCTGAAAACAGGGATCCGTTTGAGTACCTCAAAAGCCTTTGCATGGACGGATACAGGCGCCTGTTCGCAGATCGGACGGGACCGGAAAAGGAGAAGGAGTACCTCGAAAGGCTGGAATATGAGCTCAAGGTAATCAGGCAGATGGGTTACGTTGATTATTTCCTTATTGTCTGGGATTTTATAAAGTATGCCAGGGACAACGGCATAATGGTGGGCCCCGGGAGGGGATCGGCAGCGGGCAGCCTGGCCGCTTATTGCCTGGGTATAACCGCTATTGATCCTATAAAATACAACCTTCTCTTCGAAAGGTTCTTAAACCCCGAAAGGGTGACGATGCCGGATATAGACATTGATTTCTGCTATGAAAGGCGGCAGGAAGTTATCGATTACGTGATCCGGAAATACGGCGAGGACAGGGTTGCCCAGATCATAACTTTCGGCACAATGGCCGCAAGGGCGGCAATAAGGGATGTCGGCCGGGCGCTTGACATACCTTACGCCGATGTCGACCAGGTAGCAAAAATGATACCGTTCCAGATCGGGATGACAATAGATAAAGCCGTAGAACTGAACCCGGAACTGAAAAACAGGTACGTTGAAGACCCGAAGGTGGCGGAACTTATAGATACCGCTCGCCTGCTGGAAGGCATGCCGCGCCATGCCAGCACCCATGCAGCCGGGGTTGTGATTTCCGGTGACCCGATTACCGAGCATGTGCCGCTGCAAAAAAACGATGACATCGTTACAACGCAGTTTTCAATGGGATTGCTGGAAGAACTCGGCCTGTTGAAAATGGACTTCCTGGGGCTGAGGACGCTGACGGTGATAAGGGACGCAGCGGACATGGTATTCAAAGGCAGGGGAATCCGGCTTGATATTGACGGCATTGATACGGATGATCCGAACGTGTATAAAATGATAGGCGAAGGAAAGACATCCGGCATATTCCAACTGGAAAGCGCGGGCATGACGCAGTTCATGAAGGAACTGCAGCCCGCCGCGTTTGAAGATATTATAGCAGGAATAGCTTTATACAGGCCCGGACCGATGGAATCCATACCGAGGTACATAAGGAACAAAAATTCCCCCTGGGAGATAACTTATGAGCATCCGCTGCTTGAAAACATCCTGAATGTCACCTACGGGTGCATTATTTACCAGGAACAGGTCATGCAGATAGTGCGCGAACTCGGCGGTTATTCGTACGGCCGGTCGGATCTCGTCAGGCGCGCGATGTCAAAGAAGAAGCATGACGTCATGCAAAAAGAGCGTGAAAATTTCATATACGGCATTGTCGATGATAACGGCGAAGTGCTTGTCAAAGGCGCCATCAGGAACGGGATCGATGAAAAAACGGCAAACCGCATATTCGACCAGATGATTGATTTCGCAAGCTATGCATTCAACAAGTCCCATGCTGCCGCATATGCTGTAATAGCGTACCAGACCGCGTGGCTTAAATTATATTACCCGGTCGAGTTCATGGCAGCCTCGTTGAACAGCTTTCTTGACAACACCGGCAAAATCTCGCACTACGTGCGCGAATGCAAGCACATGGGCATTGAGGTGCTGCCGCCCGACATTAACGAAAGCGACGTGAAGTTTACCGTGGTAAACGGGAAAATAAGGTTTGGCATGGCAGCCGTCAAGAACGTGGGAGAGGCCGCGGTGCGCGAATTGATCAGGGAGAGGACGGAAAGGGGGCCTTTCAAAAGCTTCGGGGATTTTTGCGAACGCATGGGAGGGAAGGATATCAACAAAAGATGCGTCGAAAGCCTGATAAAATGCGGCGCATTTGATTCCTTCGGCGTATACCGCTCCAGGATGATGGCGGTGTACGAAAAGCTGCTTGACGGAGCGCAGCAAAGCAAGAAGAGCAGGATGGAAGGACAGCTCTCGCTTTTTGAAACGCATGGAGAGACTAAAAAAATGGAAATCGAGGAAAGCTATCCCGAGTTGAAGGAATTTCCTCCAAAAATGATGCTGGCGATGGAAAAGGAGATGCTCGGGCTGTACGTAACAGGCCACCCGCTCCAGGAATACGAGGATGAAATACGGGAGCAGGTTTCAATAAACAGTTCCGAGTTGGCCGAAGAGGGAGAGGAATCGGCGGCAGGGCAAGCTGAAGGTGAAATCGCGCCTGCGGGCAGGATGCTCCAGGATGGAATGCTGGTAACCGTGGGAGGAATAATAACCGGGAAGAAAACAAAAACTACCAGGAGCAACAACCTCATGGCCTTTATAACGCTGGAGGACATGTACGGAAGCATGGAGATAATAGTATTCCCGGCCGACCTCAGCAAGTACGGGGCCTTGCTGACGGAAGAAAACGCCGTGTTTATCGACGGGCGGATAAGCATGAAAGAGGAGGAACAGCCGAAAATAATATGCATGAACGTACGCCCGATCAGGAAGAGGGAATCCCATGCGGACAACCGGGAAAGACCCGCCGGCGGCGGAGAAAACGGCGGAAAAGCGGAGCTTGTCTCCGGTCTGGCTGGAGACCCTGGAGAGGAAGGGCAAATTTCTAGAAAACTATGCATAAGGACAAAGGAGGATCCCAACAGCAGGAAAATGAAAGCGGCGTTTTCATTGCTTAAATATTTCAGCGGTGATATGCCGGTGTATTTTTATAAGGCCGATGAAGAGGGAAATATTTCCAAGATGCAAATCGGAGAATATCGAATAAAATTGTGTGATACACTGCTTAGGGAAATTGTTGAACGTTTCGGCGAAGAAAATGTGAAGATTGTATCAAAGCGTGGATAAATGAGGGGTTTTGGCTGTTTTGCGGACACATTGTGTTGATTTTTCAGGTGAAATAATATATAGTAAAATCTAGAGGTGGTTTCGTTGGATTGCGAACTGGATAAGTTTCTTGGAGAATTCATAGTTGTCAGGGCAGAAGAAAACGGGGTCAATGTAATAGGTTTGACCAGGGGAAAGGATACCAAGTTTCACCACACTGAAAAACTGGACAAGGGAGAAGTGCTATTGGCTCAATTTACTGAGAATACTTCCGCCATTAAAGTGAGAGGCAAAGCCAAAATCCTGTGCCGTCACGGTGAAGTTTTATCCGGCGATTAATCCGAAAAGGGGCGTGTAAAAATGTGGACAGTCGTATATATGGCTCAAAGCAAGGAAATTGCCACAAAACTGGAGGAACTGCTCACAAAAGAAGGAATTCTTGTTAAATTGAGGCCCATCAGCAAAAACCATGACCATACCGACAACTATTATGAAGTGCTTGTGCCGGAGGCCGAGGTTGAGGAAGCCCACAGCGTTATCATTGAAAAGGGATTCTGAAGAAAAAACTTGAATATCCGATATTGATTAAACCCGTGTATAATGCACGGGCTTAGTATTTTTTAAGAACAGTAACAAATGGAGGATGCATATGACCGTATCATACACAAAATTTACGGTGAGATATGCGGAGACAGACCAGATGGGGGTGGTGCACCATTCCAATTATCCCGTATGGTTCGAAGCAGGCAGGACCGATTTTATAAGAAAAATGGGGCTGCCGTATTCGGTGATAGAAGAAAATGGCGCCAAGCTTCCCCTGCTGGAGCTGAAATGCGTATATAAAAGCTTCGCAAAATACGAGGACGAAATCGTGGTAAAGACGTGCATTAAAGAATATACAGGCACCAGGCTGCGTTTTTATTATGAAGTATGCAAATCGGGCGATGAAAAGCCTATCGCCGAGGGCGAAACGCTGCACTGCTGGACAAACAGCGATCTTAAGCCAGTCAATATAAAGAAATACAGGCCCGAAGTGTTCAACGTGATTGAAAAAGCCGCACTGTGTCAGTGAGTATTTCTTGCCGGTACATTGCACAATGTTGATTTTATATGGTAAACTTATAGAGTGTAAAAAGATGTGGATGGTGGATTAATGAACGTTCCAAATATCCTGACAATATTGCGGTTCATAATAATACCCGTGTTTGCGTTTTTTCTCTGCACCCGCCATTATATCACAGCCGCCGTGCTGTTTCTCGCGGGGGGATTGACGGACGTGCTGGACGGATATATTGCAAGAAAATTCAATCTCGTTACATCATGGGGAAAAATTGCGGACCCGCTTACCGACAAGCTTATGCAGGTGACGGCCATGGTGATATTGTCATTTTTCCTGAAGGTAATCCCCTTTGAGTTGATAGTTATCATGCTCCTTAAGGAAGTTTTCATGGGAATAGGCGCGATAGTTTTATACAAGCGGAACAATTATGTTGTTTCCGCCAATTGGTACGGGAAAATGGCCACGGTAGTCTTCTACCTTGCCGTCGTCATGCTGCTATTTGACAATGTGTTCGGTTTTAAAACCATATTTGGAATGGCATTTAACAGGTTGTTTTTTATAATTGCGGTATTGGTCGCATTGTTTGCTTTTTCCCTGTATATTAATTCATTTTTCAAAATAAAGCGGCAAAACGGGGAAGAAGCCAAATAGGACCGGATTGGACAATAACTTATGTTCGGATATATCGTTCCGGAAAAGCCGGAAATGAAAATAAGAGAATACGAGCTTTTCAGGGCTTATTACTGCGGGATATGCAAATCAATAGGAAAAAGGTACGGCCATTTAAAAAGGCTGATCCTGAGATACGACTCCGCATTTTTGGCAGTGCTGCTTTCGGCGGTGGCTAATGAACGCATAAAATTAGTTATGAACCGCTGTGTCGCCCACCCTGTTCATAAAAGGCATATGGCCGTGGACAGCGGCATTATAGACTATGCGTCAGACATTAACGTACTGATGGCGTATTATAACCTGGAGGATAAAAAACGCGACAACGGCTCGGTTGCCTCTTCCGCCGCCATGGTGTTTTTTAAGCGGGCTTATGAAAAAATAAAAAAGAGATACCCGGAAAAAGTCCAAACCATGGAAGAAAGGCTGAACGACCTTGTCAAGCTGGAGAAAAGGAAATGCGCATCGATGGATGAAGCCGCGGAGCCTTTCGCAAAATTGATGGAAGAAGTCGTTGCATACGAGCCCCTGTGCACGGGGAAAAACGAACGGGTGCTGAGGTGGATCGGGTACAACCTGGGAAAGTGGATTTACCTGCTGGATGCGTATGATGATATTGAAAAGGATATAGCCGGGGGAAAGTACAATCCTCTGGTTTATCAATTTAAATACGGCGGGGAAGATATCGCCGGTTTCAAGGAAAAAATCCGCGGTAAGGCCGAGTTCAACCTGACTTATTCGCTGAACGAGATTTCGCGCGGATTTGAACTGCTCGATGTGAAAATGAATAAAGGAATACTTCAAAATATAATATATATAGGCATGCTAAGAAAAACTGAGAATATTTTAGGTATGGGGAGTTGCAGCAAATTTGAAAAATCCGTATGAAGTCCTTGGGATCAGAGAAGGCGCCAGCGAGGAAGAAATAAAAAAGGCGTACAGGGAACTGGTAAAGAAATACCACCCCGACCAGTATGCGGATAACCCGCTGTCAAAACTGGCCGAGGAAAAACTGAGAGAAATTAACGAAGCTTACGATTACCTTATGAAAAACGCAAGCTTCAGGCGCGATTCTTACCAGGCCGGCGGCAAGAGCTGGGGGAGCCGGAATGACAGCGAGTTTTTCAACCAGGTCAGGTCCCACATCAATACCGGGAATGTAAAATTGGCGGAAGATATGCTGGACAGCACCGGCAACAGGACTGCCGCGTGGTATTACCTGAAAGGCTTGATTTTCATGCGCAGGGGATGGTATGACGAAGCGTATACGCATATACAGAGGGCTGTCGACATGGAGCCGTCAAATTTTGAATACAGGAGCGCGCTCAACAGGATGCACGGCGCCCGTAACGCGTACCGGACAAATCCTTACAACATGAATTATACCAACCAGAACATCGACATGTGTACCATGTGCCAGTTTTTGTGGTGCGCCGACTGCTGCTGCGAATGCGCGGGCGGGGACTTGATAAGCTGCTGCTGATTGCCTTGGGTGATATAAATGAGCAAGTATGACATGAAAGCTAAAATTATCGCGCTGAACGGCATACTCGGGGCGCTCGCCGTAATATGCCTTTTGCTGGCAACGGTCATGCCGACCGGCAGGTTATCATTATATGCACTAAGCTCTTTTTTTATAGCCGTTTCCATCATGGAGAGCGGGATCCGGGCAGGCTGGCTTTTTTATGCGGCGACGAGCCTGGCGGGGTTGATTGTAGTCCCTGAAAAGCTGGCGGTGGCGCCGTATGTTGTTTTTTTCGGCTTTTATGGAATCGCCAAGTATTACATTGAGAAAACAGGACGCGTTGCAGTCGAGCTTATTATTAAATATGTGTACTTTAACGCATGCCTGGGCGAGGCGTTTCTCGCTGCGAGGGAATTTATCGCGGCTCCTGGGGTTAAGCTGCCGTGGTGGATCCTGGTTGTGGTTCTTGAAATAGTATTCTTCTTATATGATTTTGTTTTTACGTTATTTATCAATTATTACAAGGAGAAACTGCGGCCGAAGCTGAGACTATAGCTGGCAATACGCGGTTTGCGGCCCGTCGTTGCAAAAACGGCGCTTTTCCGGCTGCTTTTGGATATTTGCCATGGATGAAAAAGTATTGAGATTATTGGAATTTGACAAAATACGCGACAGGCTTTCGAAGTTATGCGCATCGGTACTGGGCAGGGAAATCGCCGACAGGCTTGAGCCTCAAAATGATTTTTCCTCCGTGTCCCGGATGCTGAATGAAACGACCGATGCGGTTGATTTCATCCTGCGCAGGGGCAACCCACCGCTTGGAGGGTTGCACGATATACGCGACAGCCTCAAAAGGGTTGAGATCGGTTCATTCTTGAACCCCGGCGAACTCCTGGGGATTTCGGATGTGCTTCGAGCCGTGCGCAGCCTGAAGAATTATTCCGCGGACGACGGCGCAAAAGAGGGCGCAAAAGACGGGGAAGAATCAAATTATATCGGAAACCTTATCTCGTCGCTGACGCCGAATAAAAGGGTGGAGGACAAGATAAACCAGGCTGTTTTGAGCGAGGATGAAATTTCCGACAATGCCAGCCCGTTGCTGTCGAGTACCAGGCGGCAGATAAAGGACCTGCAGAATTCGATCAAGGACAAGCTAAAAAGCATGATCAGGTCTCCCAGGTACCGGAAAATCATGCAGGAATCCATAGTCACAATGAGGGGCGACAGGTATGTTGTTCCCGTCAGGGCGGAGTTCAGGAACGAGGTGCCCGGCCTTGTGCACGATTCGTCCGCAAGCGGGGCTACCATCTTTATCGAACCCATGGCCGTGGTCGAAGCAAATAACAGCATAAAGCAGCTTAGAATAAAGGAACAGCTGGAAATCGAGCGGATACTCAGGGAGCTTACCGCCGATGTCGCGGAGATACTTGAGCCGCTGAAAGCGAACATATCAATATTGGCCGAACTGGATTTTGCATTTGCAAAGGCGAAGCTGTGCCTCGAATTGAAGTGCGTATGCCCCAGGCTGAACCAGGATAAAAGGATCAATATAAAAAAGGGAAGGCATCCGCTGATCGATCCGAAAGCCGTTGTCCCGATAAATCTATGGATAGGAAGAGATTTCAGCACGCTGGTCGTGACAGGCCCGAACACGGGCGGTAAAACAGTGACGCTGAAGACGGTGGGGCTTTTTGCCCTTATGACGCAATCGGGTCTCCACATACCGGCGTCTGAAGGCACCGAGATGTGCGTCTTTAAAAAAATCTTCGCCGATATCGGCGACGAGCAAAGCATCGAGCAGAGCCTGAGCACGTTTTCGTCCCACATGAAGAACATAGTCAGGATCCTGGAGGAAGCCGACAATGATTCGTTGGTGCTGTTTGACGAGCTTGGCGCCGGGACGGACCCGACGGAGGGGTCTGCGCTGGCAATGGCCATACTGGAAAAGCTGCATGAAGTCGGAGCGATAACGGTCGCCACCACGCATTACAGCGAACTGAAGGTATATGCGTTGACCACCGGGGGAGTGGAAAACGCCTGCTGCGAATTTGACGTTGAGACGCTGAGGCCTACCTACAATCTCCTGATCGGCGTGCCCGGCAAGAGCAACGCGTTTGCCATATCGCGAAGGCTCGGGCTTAAGGATGAAATACTCGACAGGGCCACGGAGTTTTTATCGCGTGAAGAAATAGAATTTGAAGATATCCTTGTAAAGATAGAGGAAAACCGCAGCGAATCTGAAAAAGAAAGAATCAGGGCGGAGAGCTTCCGGCTTGAGGCTGAAAGCCTGAAAAAAGAACTTGAAGAACAGAAACAGAAATTGCGCAGCCAAAAGGACAGGCTGCTTAACGAAGCGCGGGAAGAAGCCAGGAAAATCCTTATGGAAGCCAGGCAGGAAGTCGAAAGCATGCTTGACGAAATGAAGCGCGCCGCCAGGGAAAAAGACGAAGCGGAAAGGAACAAGGCTGCGGAGGAAATACGCGCCAGGCTGAGAAACAGGATAAACAGCCTGGAAGGAGAAATTTCCGAGAGCGCGTTCCCGCGCCGGGGATACGCGGAACCGCCGGAAAACCTGAAACCGGGGGACAGCGTCCTGATTGTCAACCTGAACCAAAGGGGGACCGTCGTGACTCCTCCCGGCAAGGACGGGGAAGCGGTAATCCAGTCCGGCGTCATGAAAATCAATGTCCATGTAACAAACCTGAGACTGATAAACGACCAGGTTGAAGAAATCAGCAAAACAGGCATAGGAAAGCTGAGCATGTCAAAGGCGATGAGCGTCTCCGCACGTTCGGACATCAGGGGAATGAACGTGGATGAAGCCGTGCAGGCGCTTGGCAAGTATCTTGACGACGCCGCCATTGCCGGGCTTCCGGAGGTTACCATCGTGCACGGGAAAGGCACCGGCGCGCTCAGGAACGGTGTACATCAGTTTTTAAGAACCAATGCCCATGTAAAGAGTTTCAGGCTTGGCAGGTATGGCGAAGGCGAGACCGGCGTCACCATAGTCGAGCTGAAATAACCATGTGAGATATTGCCCGGATATTTCCCATTGAGTTATATTATTAATTGAGATTAATGAAAATTTTAGCAGATTTTCACAATTTAATATTGTGTTTTGTAAAAATATCCAATATAATGCTATTAGCAGTCAATCTGTAAAAATTATGTCTATTTTTTACTAAGGATAACGAGGTGTTTGCCTTGCGGAAGGATTTTGAGCTTTATCCCCTGACAATTCCTCAGAAAAGTATCTGGTATACTGAAAAAATGTATCCGGATACCAGCATCAACATAATTGCCGGTACTCTCAGGATAAAGGAAAACGTCAATCCTGAAATACTTGAAAAGGCCATAAATATTTTCATCGAAAAAAACGACTCGATGCGCATCCGCCTGGTTGAAACCGACGGCGAGCCCAGGCAATACATCTCCGATTATGAATATAAACGTATCGATTTCATCGATTTTTCGGGGAGAGATATCTCCGATCTGTACAAATGGGACGAGCAGCAGACAAAAACACCTCTCAGGCTTTTTGATTCGGACCTGTATTATTTTGCCATTATAAAAGTAAGCGACAATGACGTCGGATTTTACGTAAAATGCCATCACCTGATATCGGATGCTTGGTCGATAAGCCTTCTCGGCAACCAGATAATGACTTATTATTCCCTGCTGAAAAGGGGAGCCCCGGTTCCAGAAGGGAACAACCCGTCCTACATAGATTATATAGCAAGCGAGCAGGATTACATGCAGTCCGAACGGTTTAAAAAGGACGGAGAATACTGGAATAAAGAATTCGAAACATTTCCGGGCAAAACATTATTGAAGGAAAGCAGTACGGAGGTTATAAGCATCAAGTCCAGGCGCAAGACAATGCTTACCCCGAAAAAACTGGCTGCGAAGATAGACCAATTTTGCGCCCAAAACAGGACCTCGGCGTTTTCACTGTTTATTGCGGCGCTTGCCATGTATATCAACCGTATTTCGGGTAAGGAAGACATAATACTGGGCACAACCACTTTGAACAGGGCAAACGCAAAGGAGAAAGCGACTGTCGGAATGTTTGCGAACACGTGCCCGATACGGGTCGGGATAAGCGACGGGATGAATTTAAACAGCCTGATTAAAAATATAACGGAGAACGGGTTCAAGCTGCTCAGGCACCAAAAGTACCCCTACGAGTACCTGCTTAAAGAGGTGAGAAACAAGCATAAAATATATGGCAGCGTTTTTGATATTGTTCTGAATTACCAGAATTCCAGGTTTACAAAGGAAGATTTCGAGGAGCAGTACCTGACGAGATGGCATTTCAACGGGTACCAGGCGGATTCGCTCCGCATAAACATAAACGATAGGGAAGGCGAAGGGCGCCTGATACTGGACTATGATTACAGGACGGACGTTTTCTTGGCAAAAGAAATCGAATTTATCCACCAGAATATAATAAACATCCTGTGGCACGCGCTGGACGATCCGACCAAAAAGATCTCGAGGCTAGAAATGCTTTCGGAAAAGGAAAAGCACAGGATATTGCATGATTTCAACAGGACGAGGATTATTTATCCGCGGGGGAACGGAAAGGAAGACCGCGGCAAAAAGATACCGGAAAGAGCAAAAAGCTATATACTTGACAAGAATTTAAACCTGATGCCGATAGGAATAGCCGGGGATTTATACCTGTCCGGGGCCAGCCTGACCAAGGCATGGCTGAAATCATTGGGCCTGACGGAAGAAGCAGCGGTTCCGAGCCCGTTCATCCAGGGAGATGTATTGTACAAAACAGGCATCAGGGCAAGGTGGTTTCCCGACGGGGACATCATGTTTATGGGCGGTTCAGGCGGCCGGGACGCCGGGAGTAGTGCGGGAAACGAAAACAATAAAGAAGCGGGACCCGTGAAAGGCTCCATAAAAGTAAATATTATGTCAACTTTTACCGTCGAGCCTGTCAGCGATTATATAAAATTCTGGGGAAATAAGTTCGGCTATGATATAAACGTGAATTTTGCCGACTACAACCAGGTGTTCCAGGAATTATTGAATCCCGAAAGCATGATGGCGGAAAACATCGACGGGATTAACGCCGCCCTGATCAGGTTTGAAGATTTCATAAGGCACGAAAAGGGAACGGAACAGGCAAAACTGGCCCTGTTGGAAAAAGCGTTCGGGGATTTGAAAGAAGCGCTCGGCAAGTTTGAAAACAATGCCCCGATGATTATAGCGGTTTTTCCCGCGTCGGACAGGTCCGGGCTGAGCCCGGCGCTGCAGCAAAGGATTGCCGGGATGAACAGGGAATTTACGGCTATAACGTCAAAACAAAAGAATTTGTTCATGCTGGATTTCTCCGATTTGCACGTTTTGTACAACATAAGTGAAGTATACGATCCGCTGAGGGACAAGGAAGCGCATATGCCTTTTTCGGACGAATACTATGCGGCAATGGGCACAGAATTGGCGCGAAAAATACTTGCTATAAAGAGACAGGAATTCAAGATAATCGTGCTGGATTGCGACAACACGCTCTGGAAGGGAATATGCGGCGAGATGGGCGCTCTCGGCGTCCAGGTGACGGAACCGTACCGGAAACTGCAGCAATTCATGCTCCGGAAATATAACGAGGGGATACTGCTCGCCGTTTTAAGCAAGAACAACTTGCACGACGTCCATGAAGTATTTGAAAAGAACCCCGGAATGGTTTTGAAAAAGGACCATATCATCGATTGGAAAGTAAGCTGGGAGGAAAAAAGCGCACGCATAAGGGAAATTGCGCAGGAATTGGGCATCGGGCTTGACAGCTTCATTTTCATCGACGATGATTCGCTAGAATGCTCGAAAATGGTGGAAAGCTGTCCCGAGGTGCTAACACTGCAGCTGCCCTCCGATGAAAACCTTATCCCGTCGTTTTTGAACCATACGTGGGCTTTTGACAAGGTGCGCGTGACAAGCGAAGACGTTTTAAGAAACCGGATGTACAGGCAGGAAAAGAAGAGGAAGGAACTGAAAAGCGGCGGAATTTCGCTGGAAAGCTTCCTGAAAAGCCTGGAACTGAAGGTAAGCATGAGGTTTGCCGGGGAAGAGGATATTGCCAGGGCGGCGCAGCTGACCCAGAGGACCAACCAGTTTAATCTCAGTACGATAAGAAGAAACGAAGAAGAAATAGCGCTCCTGATGAAGGATGACACTGTTAAGTGTTTTGTAGTCGAAGTGTCCGACAAGTTCGGGGATTATGGAATAATAGGACTGGTTATCCTTAAGGATAACGGCGGATCGCTTTTCATGGACACTTTCCTGATGAGCTGCAGGATATTCGGAAGAAACGTGGAAGATATGATGCTGGCGGGCATAGCGAAATATGCGGATGAGCTCGGGAGGCGGACAATTGAGACAATTTACGTGCAAACCGAAAAAAACAAGCCGGCGCATGATTTTATTAAGCGTACAAAGTGGGAGCTTGTCGAAAAATCCGGCGCACGCGAGAGATACCGCATAAATGCCGCTGATTTGCCGAGGAGCGTCGGGCACATAGAATTCTATTACATGAAGCCTTATGAAAAGCCGGAAGAATACCCGGAAATGGAAAGCAGCGATTCATACGGGGAATGCGCGGCGGCGGCCGGCTATCCGGTGACGGCGCGCCGGGATGATATTGCCGGTGGTCTTGGAAATGGCGGCGTCGGTTACGACTATATTGAATTCAACACCGGGATAATGAAGAAAAATGTGAGACACAGGGCATATATCGAGCCTCTTGATTATCCGTCAGGCAGAAAGCTTTTGCAGATCTTCTCTTACAAGCATGTAGGTCCGGGTTCAACCGTTTTTGAAAATGAAAAGCAGGAGAAGCTCGCGTCGATATGGGAAAGCTTGCTGAAGACTCACAATATCGGGCTTGATGACGATTTCTTTGAACTCGGGGGAGATTCGCTGCATGCTGTTATCCTGTTATCAAGGATAAGCAAGGAATTCGGAATCGAACTCACGCTTCGCGACGTGTTCGGCTGCAACACAATAAGAAAACTGGCCGCCAAGCTGGATGATTCACAGATGTGCGAATACGGACGCATCAAACCCGTGAAACCAAGGCAGTATTACGAGCTTTCGTCCGCGCAGAAGAGGATGTACATACTTAGTAAAATAGAAACGGATCAGACCGCATACAACGAATGCCACAAGATCCGGATACAGGGCAAGCTGGACAGGACTAGGCTTGAGGAGGCGTTCAGGGAATTTATCAGAAGGCATGAAATCATGAGGACCGGTTTTGAGATGTCGGATGAAGGACCGGTACAGAAGGTTTATGACAGCGTTGACTTCAGCGTCCCGTATGTCAAGGCCAGTGAAAAGAACCTGGACAAGCTGGCGGATGAATTCATCAAGCCGTTTGATTTATCGAAACCGCCGCTGATGAGGGTGTCGCTTATCGAAACAGGAAAAGAAAAACATACGCTCCTTATCGATGTACACCATATAGTGATCGACGGCGCGTCATTCGGCATACTGATAAGGGAAATACAGGCTTTGTACGAGGGCAGGGAGCTGGACCCTCCGGCGTTGCAATACAAGGATTTCGCGTATTGGCAGAATGAACTGTTTAAGTCGCCGCAGCTAATCAGGCAGGAGCAGTACTGGATGAGCCAATACGACGGTGAAATACCGGTTCTCAACCTGCCGACAGATCATATGCGGCCGGCCGTACAGAGTTTTAACGGGAAAAAGCTGTTCTTCTCAATCGGGGCTGAAGAGGTTGAGAGAATCAGGAAAATATGCTCGGGCTCCGGAACGACCATGTTCATGCTGCTTTTTGCGGCTTTCAACGTCCTGCTTAACAGGTATTCGGGGCAGGAAGACATAGTTGTGGGAATTCCCGTTTCAGGCAGGAGGCACCCTGACACCAGGGACATAGTCGGCATGTTCGTAAACACGCTGCCGATAAGGACGCGCCCGAAGGGCGGCGCCCCATTCATGTCGTACCTGGAGGAGGTAAGGGAGTCCATTCTTTTGGGGCTGGAAAACCAGGATTACCCGTACGAGAGCCTCCTTGAAAAGCTCAGCGTACCGAGGGAGCTCAACAGGAATCCCTTGTTTGATGTTCTATTCTCGCTCAGGAACACGGATATGCCCGAACTGGACATAAGAGGCCTGAGCATGGAACTCGGCGCTATCGATAATCATAAAACGAAGTTCGACATATCGCTGCTTGCCTCGGAAAACGAAGGAAACCTGGAGTTTTGCCTGGAATACTGCTCCGACTTGTTTAGTGACGACTATATATCAAGGTTCCGGGAGCACTTTTTGAATATTCTCAGGGAAGTTGCGGAAAATCCGCGCAAGCGCATATCGGATATCGAGATAATGGGCGAAGAGGAAAAGCGCAAAATCATATATGAGTTTAATGACACCGGGGCTGATTATCCAAGGGACAAGACTGTTCACCGGCTTTTCGAGGAGCAGGCTGAGAGGACTCCCGACAGCGTTGCCGTGGTGTTTGGGGACAAGGAACTGACCTACCGCGAGCTCAATGCAAAAGCCAACCAACTGGCAAGGGTTTTGAGAGACAAGGGAGTGGGTCCTGATACTATTGTCGCCATCATGGTCGAGCGCTCGCTGGAGATGATCATCGGCATACTGGCCATATTGAAGGCTGGCGGGGCGTACCTGCCCATAGATCCCGATTACCCGGAAGAGAGGATCGGATATATGCTTGAGGACAGCGGGGCGAAGGTTTTATTGCATGCAAATTCATTTGCAAAGAATATTGAGCATTTAAAATACCCGGGAATCAAAATTGAAATAGACCATGAAAAGCTTTGCGGCGACAGCGATAATTTATGCAATGTCAACCGTCCGAATGATCTGGCATACGTGATTTATACGTCCGGTTCAACCGGTAATCCAAAGGGAGTAATGATAGAGCATCACAGTGTGGTCAACAGGATTGTCTGGATGCAGAAAGCGTACCCTATAGACAGGAATAGTATTATCCTTCAAAAAACTCCGTATACTTTTGATGTTTCCGTATGGGAGTTGTTCTGGTGGTCGTTTTACGGAGCCAAATTGTGCTTTCTCAAGCCCAGGCTTGAAAAAGACCCGGAGGAAATCATAAAGGCAATAGAAAAGCATGGAGTCACTACAATGCATTTTGTTCCATCCATGCTGAACGTGTTTTTAAAATACCTGGAACTGCATGATTGCGCGGATAGGATATCAACGCTTAAACAAGTGTTTTCAAGCGGCGAGGCCCTGACTACACAGCATGTGAATATGTTCAACGATCTTATTTACAGCAGGAACAAGACGGTTTTAATCAACCTGTACGGACCCACCGAGGCAACCGTGGATGTTTCACATTTCAACTGTTCGACCGGGGAAAAGCTTGAAATCATTCCGATCGGAAAGCCTATTGACAATATCCGCCTGTATATACTTGATGGCAGGAATAATCTGCAACCCATCGGAATACCGGGCGAATTATACATAGGCGGCGTGGGGCTGGCAAGAGGTTATATCAACAATGAAAAGCTTACCGGCGAGAGATTTATAGAAAATCCTCATATAAAAGGTGAATTGATTTATAAAACGGGCGACCTGGCCAAATGGAACAGCAACGGCGAAGTCGAATACCTTGGGAGGTTGGATTTCCAGGTTAAAGTCAGGGGCTTTAGAATAGAACTGGGTGAAATTGAGAAGTCAATTTTAAAATATAAAAACATAAAAGAAGCAGTAGTGATACTTGACGGTAGTTCTGGCGAGAGCCATTTATGCGCCTGTATAGTGAGCGATGAAGATATGGATATAAACGATCTGAGGTTGTTTATATCCAGGTATCTGCCCGGTTACATGGTACCCTCAAGATATGTGAGGATACCGGAAATACCATTACTGCCGAATGGAAAGGTTAACAGGAAAAAGCTGGCGGAGATTGCAAAAACACAGCTTGTGCAACATAAAGAGCAGGTGAAGCCTGTCGGTGAAATCCAAGAAATATTAAGCGATGTTTTCAAGAGAATACTGAATATTGATGTGGTTAATGCAGACGATAATTTCTTCGAAATCGGAGGAGATTCCATAAGCTCAATCAGGCTGAGCCTGGAGCTATATAAACTGTTTGGCATTGATTTGAATTATATTGATATTTTCAACAACCCTACAATAATAACTCTAGGCAGGCTTGTATCTTCCAGGCTGATTAACTGGTACAGGGACGATATTGATATTGGGCACACTTTTATGCTGCTAAACAACAGAGGAGATAGAAATATTTTTGCATTCCCGCCGATAACAGGCTTCGGTTTGGCATTCAACAATATGTCAAAGTATTTAAATCATCATAAACTCTATGCCTTTAACTATGTTACGGATAATGATAAAATAGATATGTATGTGAAAAATATCAAAGAAGTTCAACCGCAAGGCCCATATATTTTGTTGGGTTTTTCCGCGGGGGCTTATATTGCTCTTGAAATATCTAAATTATTGCCGGATGAATCAATATTGATTTTGATTGACGGCTTTTATGGAGATATTTCTAAAAATGAAATCGAAAAAAATGTAGATTTCTTTGTGAGGTATAGTAAAGATTATATAAATATAACAGGTGATAACAAGTTTATTGATGATCTGCTGATGTCGCGCATCAGGGACTATATGTACTACATAGCCGATATGAATATTTACGGCGGCAAAACAAACAGTGATATATATTATTTGCAATCGGACGAGATGCCCGACTCACAGATAGAGAAAATAAGCAAAATAACCGCCAAATCTTTTTACAGGTACAGGGTGGGCGGCAATCACTTTGATTTGTTAAAGGAGAAAAACAGCAAAAGTTTATCCGGCTTAATAGAAAGCATATTAATCAAAAAGTATGGGAACGAAGCAATTAACGCAGGAAAGGAAGGATTTGTCCCTGCTGGGGGGTTGAAGTAATGGCTAATAATATTTTCCTCGCCATAGTCTTGGTATCAACGGTATTATTAACATGTCTTGCAATATACGTAAAAAGCGTTAAAGCAAAAAAACAGATGCATGTTTTTTTCATGTATACGATTCTATTCTTAATTGTATACAACATAGGAATGGCAATTATTGTTTTTTCCGATACCTTTTTCAGATATAAAAATGTCAGGTTTGAATATATCGTTTTTTTAGGTGTAGCATTTTGCACTGTTTTTTTCCTGCTTTTTTGCATAGCATTTGTAAAGCAGCGGGTGGAATATAATTATAAATTTTATTTATTGTTCCTGATCCCTCTTATTACCAATATTGTGTTGTGGACGAATGATTATCATAAACTTTTCTACAAAGAATACGGATACGGAATTAAGTTTTCTTTCGGACCTTATTTTTACATAGGCATGGTTTTTACCTGGGCGTATATTCTTGCCGGTACAGGGTATTTGCTTTATTTTACCGTTAAAAACTCGGGTTTCTTCTCGAAGCAGGCAAGGTTCCTGATATCCGGCGCTATTATCCCGTTGCCTTTCAATGTATCATGGATTATAGGAAATATGCTTGAAATTGATTATCTTAAGTTTTATTCACCCTATGACATATCATCGGTAACATTAACGGTCACGGTTATATTTTTTGCTTATGCAATTTTCAAATTTGATTTTTTGAACGTTGTCCCCGTAGCGTTGCAGAGAATAGTTGACATCATGCCTGACAGCTTTGTTGTTATTGATGACGAATATAATATAATCGATTTTAACAAAACGTTGATTAATACGTTCGGCGGGTTTTTTCAATTCAAGCGGAAAGCCAATATAGTTGATGTTATAAAAGAAAATACGACATTAAACGTTAATGCCGACGGTTTTACGGATTATATCAGGCAAGCGGTTGATACCAGGGAACCCATATCTTTTGAGCATCATTTCGCAAGCGAAGATTTTGACAGGTACTTTGTTATTGAAATCATACCCATGTTCACCGAAATCAAAAAAAGGCGAGGCATAGATCCGGAAAAAGCTGAAAAGACTGAAAAGACGGAGAAAACTGGAAAAACTGCAAAATCAGAAAGAAAGGCAAACCTGATCGGAATAATTATTCTTTTGAAGGATATAACGGAACATAAAAAAAATATTGAAGCTATCAAGGAGCACCAGGCCATCCTTCTTGAGCAGGAGCGCCTTGCATCGCTGGGGCAGCTGATAGGCGGCATAGCCCACAACCTGAAAACGCCTATCATGTCCGTCTCGGGAGGCATTGAAGCCCTGAGGGAGTTGGTTTATGAATACAGGGATTCTATCGGCGACAAGAGCGTAACGGACCAGGACCACCAGGAAATCGCGCTGGAGATGCTTTCATGGCTTGACAAGATGAAACCGTACTGCACGTACATGTCCGACGTTATATCGGCCGTAAAAGGGCAGGCAGTCCAGATGATAGCGTCCGGCACGGAGAAATTTACGATCAACGAGGTTGTGAAAAAGGTTGATTTGCTGCTCAGGCACGAATTGAATCGGAACCACTGCATTTTGAAAATTAATCCGCAGATCGATATGAGTACGGAAATAAAAGGAGAGGTTAATAACCTGATCCAGGTTTTCGATAATATTATTATCAACGCAATGCAGGCCTATGAAGGCAAAGGCGGGGTAATTGAACTGCGAATCGTGCGAAGCGGGGACAACGTGGAATTTACTTTTAAAGACTACGCGAAGGGCATTCCAAAGCAGGTAACCGAAAAGCTGTTCAAGGAAATGGTCACTACAAAAGGCAAAAACGGCACCGGTTTGGGGTTGTACATGTCATATTCCACCATAAAGGGACGTTTTGGCGGGAATATTTCATTTACCACGAAAGAAGGATGCGGCACAACCTTCTTTATATCCGTACCGTGCATCACGTATAATAAGCAGGAGGCGTAACAAATGAGAAAAAGGATTCAAACTACCGCATCAGACTACAAGATACTTGTTGTTGACGATGAAATAGGAATAATCGACACGCTTTCTGTCGTTTTGAAGCGGAGCGGTTACGATTTCACGGGCATAGTCGATCCTATAGAAGCTATCGAAAGAGTAAGAAATGAGCATTTCGATCTCATGATACTGGACTACCTTATGTACCCCATCCACGGGGATCAAGTGGTCCAAAGGATCAGGGAATTCAATAACGAGCTGTACATTTTGCTGCTCACGGGGCACAAGGACCTCGCGCCGCCGCTTGAGACTATAAAAGCCCTTGACATCCAGGGATACTGCGAAAAGAGCGACAGGTTAGACCAACTGCTGCTGCTGGTAGAGTCGGGTATTAAATCAATTTCGCAGATGAGAACGATCAAGAAGTTCAGGGACGGGCTTAACAAGATATTGCAGTCAGTGCCGAAAATATATTCGCTCCAGCCCATCGATACAATACTGGAAGAGATTCTTTCGGAAATCATGCCGCTTGTTGACAGCAAGAATGCTTTTATACTGGTTGACGACACCACTGATTTCCAGACCGGCAATAAAAGCATATTTAAAGGCATAGGAAAATACAAGGCCGAAATCAACCACTTTCTTGAGATGCTCAGTCCGAGCATGATGGAGAATATAGGAATTGCGAGGATTAGCAAGCAGCGCGTGCACCTGGACCAGGGCGTCATATTCCCGCTGGTCAACGAGCTTAACCAATCGATCGGCGTGATATATGTCGAGAGCAAAAACCTGGACGAGGGTATCAAGCTCCTTGAGATTTATACGAGCCAGGCGGCTTCGTCCATAAACAACGCGTTCCTCCATTCGCTGGTCAACATGAAAAATGATGAACTGAACAGGACATATGACCAGCTGAAGCTTCGTTACATGGACACCATAGAGGCGCTAAGGCAGGCCGTCGACGCCAAGGATATCTATACAAGGGGACATTCCGACCGTGTAGCCTATTACGCGGTCCGTATCGGGGAAGCCTTTGGACTGGACGCGCATGAGCTTGAGACATTAAGGATCAGCGGCATTTTTCACGATATAGGCAAAATAGGCACTGCCGACGACATTTTGCTTAAAACGGACAAGCTTAATGAAAGGGAAATCCGGGAGATACAGAAGCACCCGGTGAAAGGAGCAAGGATACTGTCGGCCGTTTCAATGTTCAAGGACGTGGTTCCTGTCGTCAAGTGCCACCACGAAAGGATAGACGGCACGGGTTATCCCGAGGGGCTCAAGGGTGATGAAATACCGCTGCTTGCCAGGATTATTTCCGTTTCGGACGCGTTTGACGCGATGATGTCCGACAGGCTTTACAGGACGAAACTGAACCTCGATGAGGCAAGGCAGCAGCTGATCAACGGGGCGGGGACGCAGTTTGATTCCGAAGTTGTCGATGTTTTTATCAGGCTGATCGACGGCGCCGGCTACAGCGAAATGCTGAAAGAGACTGCGGCCACGTACGAATAAGCAGGATTTAAAAGCATTGCAACAAAATTAATAAATTTCAAGTCATATACAATATCCGTTAAAGTCAAGGTGCAAAAATATCAAATATAAAGACATAGCATTTTTTGCATTATATTTTTATGTATGATAAATATATATAGTTGACGTTTTACAATTACCGAAGGAGAAAACAGTGGCGAATAAGAGAGAAGACATCAGAAACATAGCAATCATAGCGCATGTCGATCACGGAAAGACCACGCTGGTGGACGGCATGCTGCGCCAAAGCGGTATTTTCAGAGAAAACGAGCAGGTGCGGGAAAGGGTGCTGGATTCAAATGATCTCGAAAGAGAACGGGGAATCACGATACTTGCGAAAAATACCGCGGTGAATTACAAAGGGGTAAAAATCAACATTGTAGATACGCCCGGACATGCCGATTTCGGCGGCGAGGTGGAGCGCGTCCTAAAAATGGTGGACGGGGTCCTGCTGCTCGTAGACGCTTTTGACGGGCCGATGCCGCAAACAAGGTTTGTGCTGAGCAAGGCGCTCAAGCTTGATTTAAAGCCGGTTGTCGTGGTCAACAAGATTGACAGGCCGGGAGCAAGGCCCGTTGAAGTCGTTGATGAAATACTTGAGCTTTTCATAGAACTGGGCGCCAATGATGACCAGATTGAGTTTCCCGTAATATACGCATCCTCCAGGGAAGGATACGCGGTACGGAACCTGGAGGACGAGAAAAAGGACCTGGAACCGTTGTTCAGCACTATCATAGAAGAAGTTCCCGCGCCGCGAGGCGAGGTCGAAAAGCCGTTGCAGCTATTGGTGTCAAGCGTCGATTACGACGATTATGTCGGTAGGATCGCGATAGGCAGGATTGACAGGGGAAGCGTGAAATCAGGCCAGCAGGTTGTTGTTTGCAGGAAGGACGGCAGCGTCATGCCGTCAAAGGCCGGCAGGCTGTATGTGTTTGACGGGCTGAAAAGAGTCGAGGCAATGGAAGCGTCGGTCGGAGATATTGTTGCGGTTTCCGGCCTCGACGAAATTAACATAGGCGAGACAATTTGCGACCCCGAGGCGCCTGAACCGTTGCCTTTTGTCAATATTGACGAGCCTACCGTCAGCATGACATTCAGTGTCAACAACAGCCCTTTTGCCGGCAGGGAAGGCACGTACGTGACTTCAAGGCACTTGCGCGACAGGCTGTTTAAAGAACTGGAATCCGATGTGAGCCTGAGGGTGGAGGAGACGGACAGTCCCGATTCTTTCAAGGTTTCGGGTAGGGGGGAATTGCACCTTTCCATACTGATTGAAACCATGAGGAGGCAGGGATATGAGTTTCAGGTCTCGAAGCCGAAGGTTATCACGAAGGAAATAGACGGCGTGATTTACGAACCGATCGAGCTTTTACTGATAGACATACCTGAGGAATTCGTGGGCGCGGTTATTGAAAAGCTTGGCGCCAGGAAAGCGGAAATGGTGAACATGCATTCCGTTTCCGACGGTTACATGCGGCTGGAGTTCAAGATTCCGGCCAGAGGGCTTATCGGGTATCGTTCGGAGTTTTTGACCGATACAAAGGGCAATGGTATAATGAATCATGTATTTTACGGGCATGAGCCATACAAGGGGGACATCCCCTGCAGGCAGAGAGGTTCGCTGGTGGCGTGGGAGGATGGCGAGGCCGTGGTATACGGTCTTTATAACGCGCAGGAAAGAGGGAGCCTTTTCATAACGCCCGGCACCAAGGTGTACGAAGGCATGGTTGTAGGAGAGAATGCCCGGAATGAAGACATCGTGGTAAACGTATGCAAAAAGAAGCATGTCACCAACATGAGGGCGGCCGGCTCCGAGGAAGCCTTGAGGTTGACGCCTCCGAGGATTTTGAGCCTGGAGCAGGCGCTTGAATTCATCTCCGATGATGAATTGGTGGAAATAACGCCAAGCAGCATCAGGCTGAGAAAAAGAATACTGGACACCGAAATGAGGGCAAAGGCGAGGAACAAGTCTTCATGAGGATTAATTAACCCCGGATCGGGAGGTGGCTTAATGGTGAATCAAAATACGAAACCCCAGGCTCTGAAGAATAATAAACCCAGGAAGAGCAAAAAGAAGAAGAGTATATGGCTAAGGTTTTTAATGTGGCTGCTGCTGCTTTTGGTTTTAGTTTCCATAGCGGTAGTAAGCGGTGTTATTGCATATGACTATGTACTGAAAAATTTTGTAATACCGGAAAACAGTGAACCGGTAATAGTGGATGAAAACGAGGCTGTAGAATTTATCGTCGAGAGGGGAGCTAACACGTCGCAGATCGCAAAGAAGCTGATGGAGCAGGGGTTGATAGAAAACGAGACGATATTCAAGATCCTGTCCAAGGTCAACGGTTATGACGGTACTTATAAATCCGGTACGCACCTGGTAAGCAAGTCCCTGACTTACGATGAAATGATGCGCGTACTGTCGTCCGAACCGGCCACAAGGACGGTAATGATTCCCGAGGGCAAGACATTCCTGCAAATAGTGGATATACTGTATGAAAAGAAAATAATAAAAGATAAGAAGAGATTTATCGAGGTTGCCAATACGGAAAAATTTGACTATGATTTTCTGAAGAACCTGCCTGAAAGGGAATACAGGCTCGAGGGATATCTTTTCCCCGATACGTATGAATATGACTATAATGCAAGCGAGCGGGAAATAATAATAAAAATGCTTGACAACTTCAACAAGAAATTCAAGAAAGCGTACAGGGACATGATTCCGAACCTTCCCGTCGAAATGGACATGGATAAAGTAGTCATCATGGCGTCCCTGATCGAGAGGGAGGCGAAGGACCCGGACGAACGGCACCTGATCGCGGGCGTGCTGTACAACAGGCTGAAGAGCAAGGACGCGACCCTGCGCAAACTGCAGGTGGACGCCACAATTCAATATATCATGCTGAAAAACACCGGCGCTTACAAGGACAGGGTGCTGTATGAAGACCTCGAGATAGACGACCCTTACAATACATATATTTACGAAGGCCTGCCGCCGGGGCCTATATGCTGTCCCGGTGAAGCTGCAATAAAGGCCGCGGTCAACCCGGACGACACTCCTTACCTGTACTATGTTGCCAAGGGCGACAGCTCCGGAGAGCATGCGTTCGCCAGGACGTTCAAGGAGCACCAGGCAAACAGGCAGAAATACGCGGCGAAATAATGGATAACGTTGAATTCACCTACAATTGCATCCGCGAGATATCCAACCATGACAAGGACTTGCTCGGGGAACTGGAGCAAACCGCGAGAAAGCGGCATGTTCCGATAATAACCCGTGAGACGGCTTGCCTTCTTGTTGTGCTGGGAAGACTGGCAAAACCGCTGCGCATACTGGAAATCGGTACGGCTATCGGTTACTCGACGATTTTACTGTCCCGCATTTTGGCGCCCGGGGGCAGGATCGACACCATTGAACGGGATGAGGGAATGCTGCTCGAGGCGCGCGAAAACATCAGGCGGGCGGGGCTTGAGAGTGTTGTCGGGATTATAGCCGGGGACGCGGCAGATGTTCTCAAATGCCTGGACAAGCAATATGACATGGTTTTTCTCGATGCAGCCAAGGGACAGTACCCGGAACTACTGCCGGACTGCCTGAGGCTGTTGAAAAAAGGAGGACTGCTGGTCGCGGACAATGTTCTTTTCAAGGGTATGGTGGCAGGCAATGAAACGGCGGCAAGAAAGAAGAGGACGATAGTAAACCGGATGCGGGTTTTCCTGGACGCCCTGCGCAACACCCCGGAGCTTGAGACGTGCATCCTGCCGGTAAGCGACGGCGTTGCGCTGGCGTACAAGCTGTCGGATGAGGAGAAGGCGCGGTAAATCATGATGAAAACGGGGAGCACCTTATGAACAATACAGGCGCGGGAAAGGCAGACGCCAGGGTAGAGCTGCTGGCGCCGGCCGGCAGCCTGGAAAAACTGAAGATGGCAATTGTATACGGTGCGGATGCCGTCTACCTGGGAGGGGAAGAATTCGGCCTCAGGGCTTATGCGGGCAATTTCGGCCCAAGGGATTTGAAAGAGGGCATCCATTTTGCGCATTCAAAGGGCAAAAAGGTCTACCTCACAATGAATATCATACCCCACAACGAGGACTTTAAAGGCATGCCCGAATATATCCGCGAGGTGAGGGACGCGGGCGTGGATGCGATAATATTTTCCGATCCCGGGGTATTTGACCTCATCAGGCGGGAAGCGCCGGACATGGAGCTGCACCTGAGCACGCAGGCGAACAATACGAACTGGAGAAGCGCCCTGTTTTGGCACAGGCATGGCGTAAAGCGCATTATCCTGGCCAGGGAACTGTCGCTGGACGAAATCAGGGAAATACGGAAGAATACTCCCGAAGACCTGGAACTTGAAATATTTGTCCATGGCGCAATGTGCATTTCGTACTCAGGAAGGTGCCTCCTCAGCAATTACATGGCGGAGCGCGACTCGAACCGCGGGCTTTGCACCCATTCCTGCAGGTGGAAGTATTACCTGATGGAAGAGACAAGGCCCGGGAAATACATGCCGGTTTTTGAAGATGACCGCGGCGCATATATTCTAAATTCAAAGGACCTTTGCCTTATCGGTTACCTGCCGGAAATTATCGAAAGCGGCATAATGCACCTTAAAATAGAAGGCAGGATGAAAAGCTCTTATTATGTGGCAACAGTGGTTAAAGCCTATCGCGAGGCAATCGACGCTTATTTGCAGGACCCGGTGCATTACCGTTTTGATAAAAACCTCATGGCGGAAATATCCAAGGCCAGCCACCGGGAATATACCACGGGGTTTTTCCTCGGCAAACCGTCGGGCAGCGCGCATAATTATGAATCAAGCTCGTACGTGAGGGAATATGATTTTGTAGGGCTTGTCATGTCATACGATCCTTCGTCGGGCATTGCCGAGATCGAGCAGAGAAACAAGTTTGCCATCGGTGACGAGCTTGAGGTTGTCAGTCCTCGCGGCCCGTTTTACATTCAAAAGGTAGTTTCGATGAAAAATTGCGACGGGGAGGAAATTGAAGCCGCGCCCCACCCGCAGATGACGGTTTACATGCCGATGGACAGGCCGGTAGAGCCTTTTTCGATGCTCAGGAGGAAAGCGCTGTGACAGCTGCCTTAAGGTTTACGTTCCGGCCCCGGCATATCAATTTCCGGCTTCCGACATATTAGCTTCCGGCTTTCGGCATTTCAGCTACCGGCTTCGAAACGCTCCGGCCTCTCGGTTTCATATACCTTGCACTTAGCCTTTTCTGTTGCATTTGGCATTTCTGATTTGGTGCGGCACAAATCCCGAATACAAATGTATTTAAACGGCAAGAATGTCTGTATAAAGCAATAGTATCCGGATTTATTGAAGGGGGGTTTTGTTTGCCTAACCGGAGATTGTTTTTATTAAGACGTATTATATCAATACTTTTTGCCTTGTTGATTGCCAGGGTCGCTTATATACAGTTTTTTGCGGCCGGTGCGCTGGAGCAGTCCGCCTTCAGGCAGAGATTGTCCAATACCGGCATTGAAAGGCTTAGAGGCAATATTCTTGACCGCAGCGGGATCCCTTTTACAAACAGGGACAGGAAGTACCTGGCTTTAATAAAGACGGCGGACATGCCGGAAACAGGTTCTGAAAGGGAGAATGTCTTCAATGTGCTGGGCATAGACGCAAGCATGGAGGGCAGTCTTGCGATTTCGAGCAAACCGGCGCTGTTTGAGATTGACGAGGCGGCCTGCGACGCAATAATGCAAATGGATGTTGACTGGGTCACGATACTTAACTCTCTTGACAGGTACGGCAATGACACCCTGGCCAGGCATGTAGTCGGCTATCTCAGCAAAAAGGACAGGGTAGGGCAGGCCGGGATTGAAAAGGCTTACGAGGATGTGCTGAAGAACGCTCCGGCATATATTATAGGGACTGTGACGGATGCGGCAAATAATCCGATCAAGGGGCTAGGGTACAGGATAAAAAGCATTGATGCGGGCAAAACGCTTAATGTCAGGCTGACCCTAGATTACCATGTGCAGAAAATTGTAGAAGAGGCGATGGACAACAACGGCATATCAGGAGCGGTGGTAGTGGAGGACGTCCTGACCGGGGATATACTTGCCATGGCCAGCAGGCCCGATTTCGATCAGGACGCCGTAGAAAACTACCTGGACAGCGATGGCAACGAATTGTTCAACAAGGCAGTAGCGGCGTACAATCTTGGTTCCGTATTCAAGATTGTCGATGTGGCGGCTTATCTTGAAAACCAGGATATAAAGGCGGGAGGAACCGCAGGCGGAGACAATGCGGCGGGCGGAACCATGAACGAAGGCAGTTCGGCGGGCAGCGGTTTTTATTTCAATATGCCGTACGACAGGTTTTTTGACAGCCTGTATCTGTATGGCCCGTACGATTTCTACACCCGGGGCAGGCAATATTACTGCGAAGGTGCGGTTAATGTCAACGGACTCATATTCAAGTGCCATTCGTATTTTGAAGGTGGACACGGATACATCGACATGGAAAAGGCTTTTGCAGTATCCTGCAATTCATATTTTATCAATCTGTGCCAAAAGACCGGTTATCGGAACCTTGTTGAAATGGCGCAGAGATTCGGCCTGGGGCAGGAAACGGGTATCGGCAGCCAGGGCATTGCCGAAGCCCCGGGAAGCCTCCCGAAGATTGATTCTTATTATAGCCAGGCGGATATCGCAAACCTGTCAATTGGGCAGGGAACGCTGCTGGCAACACCTTTGCAGGTTGCCGACATGGTTGCGACCGTCGCAAACGGCGGCATCAGG
>JBLNDI010000054.1:0-15540 GCA_050261495.1 Bacillota bacterium | reverse complement strand
AACAGCCGCAACTATACGGTAGAAGAATATTGCACCGACATCGTGGAAGCGGTGATGACAACGCTGGATTCGTGCAATGTGCCGCACCCGGTCATAATCACCGAATCAGGGAGGATAACCGTCGCTTATTACTCGGTGCTTCTGTTTAACGTGCTGAATGTCGAGAAATTTGAAGAATATGAAGTGCCTGATAAAGTTGACGAGAGCATGTCGGAGCAGCTGCAAAACCTTTATGAGGTTTATAAGAGCCTTACTCTTAAAAATATCCAGGAATGCTACAATGACGCCCTGTATTACAGGGACGAGATAAGGGAGATGTTCAAGCACGGGAAGATCAGTTTGCGCGAACGCTCTCTTGCAGAAAAGATTTTCTGGAACACGATAAGCCAGATTGCCGAGGAAAAGAAAAAATTGAAACAAAGCCCGCCGGAGCTTGAGGATATAGAGAGTGCGATCGCGGATATTTATTACTGCAATTTCTCCGTATTTCAATCGCTTCCGGATAGCTGGGCCATCGACCAGTTGTTCCCTATAATGCCGGTGCATCGCCTGCTGGAGCTTCCGAAACGCAACGCCGTCATCGCCGACATAACCTGCGACTGTGACGGAAAGATAGAGCGTTTTATTGATTTGCACGATGTCAGGACATCGCTGCCGCTGCACGAAATGAAAAACGGGGACGACTATTTCCTGGGAGTGTTCCTGGTGGGAGCATACCAGGAAACACTTGGAGACCTGCACAACCTGTTCGGGGATACTAATGTTGTGAGCGTGAGGATATATCCCGACGGCAATTACGAGTTGGTGAAGGAAATCCATGGCGACAGTGTTGCCGACGTGCTTTCGTATGTTGAATTCGATCCGAAGGATATGCTGGTGCGTTTTCGTGAAACCGCCGAAAACGCTATACACGAAGGCAGGATAAACGCCAGCGAGCGCAGGGAAATCATGCGGGCGTACGATAACGGTTTGCGCGGGTACACGTATTATGAAAGGTAAATAATTCCAGAAATAGATTGACCTTAACAAACACCTCGATACTATTCATTTGTACTAATTATTAACGCAAATAATTATGAATTATGTACACAGAATAGTATGGGAGGTGTTTATAATGAAAAAATCATTTAAAGCAGCTTTAGGTGTTTTTACCGGTTTATGCCTCTTCGCCGCCCTGGTTGCAGGTTGCGCGAAGACGGGGCAGGAAAGAGCTCCCGGTCAGTTCGACTCCGGACTGAATAACCAGGCTACAGGTTTTGGCAACAACATGATGGGCGTCAGGTACGGCACTACTATAGGCAATACAACCGGCGATATGGCCGGAATAGTTCCCGGCGGCAATGCCGGGGCATCCACCGGATTGAATAACAATAATGTTACAGGTACGCAGATGACATCCGCTGACAGGCAGAGAGCATCCAGGATAAAGAGACAGCTGCTTGGCATGAGGGGTGTGGATGAGGCTGATGTAATAGTAATGGGAGATACTTGCTTGGTCGGGATAAGAACTGCAGGAAATGCGGGAAATGCGGCAAATATCAGGAATAATGTCGCCAGGAAAGTAAAACAGGTAGACAACAATGTTAAAAATTGCACCGTCAGCGATTCAGCCGACACGCTTGCACGGATAAGAAGGCTGGTTAACACAACGGGCGACAGAACCGTAAACTTCGCAGATGAATTCAACAGGCTCATACGAAGCACGAATATGATGACAAGATAAATTTCACTAGATGGTAATTTTCAATTGCAGGCGGAAGCCTGCAATTATTTTTATACCGCCAGGAATATTGATAAATGCTGAAATATGTGCTAACATTTCCTTTTGGTTGAATTATTTTTTAGCTTGACAAGAAACGGCTAGCCACGAAGGAGTACTGCCCGGATGGAACTATTTGAAATGCTGCTCATAGCGGCCGGCCTGTCTATGGATGCCTTCGCGGTAGCCATATGTAAAGGCTTATCAACTCAACAGGTAAAATTCAAACATTCCATAATTACAGGATTGTTTTTTGGAGGGTTCCAGGCATTAATGCCGCTGGCCGGCTATTTGCTTGCGTCCCGGTTCAGCGTCTACGTGACTGCCATTAGCCACTGGATAGCATTTATCCTGCTTTCCGCCATAGGGATAAATATGATAAGGGAGTCAAGAAACAAATGCTGTGAAAACGTGGGAAACGCGTTCAACTTTAAAAACATGGCCGTGCTGTCGGTAGCTACCAGTATTGATGCGCTGGCTGTCGGGGTTACATTTGCTTTCATGCAGGTGGGGATCATGCCCGCTATACTTATTATCGGCGCCACGACGTTTATATTTTCGGCGGTGGGAGTTCGGATAGGAAAGCTGTTCGGAGCAATGTTCAAATCGAGGGCGGAATTTGCGGGCGGACTTATTCTCATAGCCATCGGGATAAAAATCCTGCTCGAACACCTTTAGAACGGTTTGGCGGCTTGATGTTTTGCGCTTCGTATTCGCAGAATGGACCGGGTAAGTGATAGAATAAATATAAGACCGTTGAGGATGCGATGGAGGACTTGAACGAGACGGAGGTAAATTGAGATGTGTGATACTTTGTGCGCTTTTCCGCCATATGCCGGGCAGGGAACGGTTCTTTTTGCAAAAAACAGCGACCGCAGTCCAAACGAACCGCACCTGGTAATACGCATCCCTGAAAAAGAGCATACCGCCGGCAGCCCGCTAAAGCTTACATACCTGACCATTCAACCCGGATATTTTGCGAAGCCGGCTGCTGGCTCTTGAAAAAGATTGGCTGGTGCGGGAAAGCGGGCTATTTCAGAATTCAAATCCGGATTTGTAGGACATCAGGCAGCTTTCCATTGAAGCCGCGAAGGAAGAGGAAAGGATTATATCCGGATTTTTTAGCGGGAAGGAATGGAATATGCCTTCAAACAGCCGTTTTGTCCGGTATTGGAAAAGAAAAAACAAGGAGCTGGAGCGGCTCGAAAATTGCGTGTAAGTCGGGCGCATGCGGTGCAGGGCGCATGTGGTGCAAGATGCATAAGGTACAGGGCACATGCGGTACAAGGAGCATATGAAATAACCAGGTGAAAATCGCGGCGGCAAATCAACCGTGGCGTAAATTTGCATAAAGGAGATGTTTATAATGAAAACTGCAGTAATTTACAAGTCAAACACAGGTTTTACAAGGAAATACGCGGAATGGATCGCAGAGAAGCTATCTGCCGATATCTTCAATGTTGCGGACATCACCGCGAAAAATCTTGCGCCATATGACGCCGTGATTTACGGAGGCAGCCTGCACGCGACCGGCATCATAGGAATTAAGTTCATAAAAAGAAACCTCGACAAGCTGAAAGGCAAAAAAGTAGCCGTCTTTGCAGTCGGGGCGACGCCTGTCAGGGAAGAGACCATATGCGAAGTAAGGGACAAGAACTTTACTCCCGAACAGCTTGAGCATATTAAGTTTTTTTATTTAAGGGGCGGCTTCAATTACAATAAGCTTAAGCCATTTAATAAATTCCTGATGACGCTGATGAAACGGAAGCTGGAAAAGAAAAAAGAATTGACTCCTGACGACAGGGGGATGCTTGCCGCCTATGACAACCCGGTGGATTTTACGAATATAAAGTATATTGAAGAAATCGTGGCTTATGTGAATTCGTAGCATGCGCCGGCATGTGCCCGCATTGCTGTTTAATTTAAGACATGTGCATTTCTGTCGGCTAAAAAATGCACTCCCTTATTCAAAAGCACGTAAAGGAGTGCATTCCTTTGTTATTCTTTAATGCAAAACCACTTTTATGTTGCATAGTTGTCGAAATACCCCTGGATGTATATAACCGGCGTTCCCTTGTCGCCGCTCCCGGATACAAGGTCGCAAAGGGAACCTATCAAATCTGTGAGTCTCCTGGGCGTAGTGCCCTGGGACGCCATGGAGCCGACAAGGTTTGATTCCTTTTTCCTGATATACTCGGAGATCGCCTTCCTTTGCTCTTCCCCGTGCAGGGAAGCGAAGTCGTTGTCCGCAAGGTACTTGAGCTTTACCTCGTTTGGCGTGCCTTCAAGGCCGGAAGTATAACCCGGTGAAACAACGGGGTCCGCCAGTTCCCATATCCTGCCCACGGGGTCCTTGAACGCGCCGTCTCCGTATACCATAACTTCAAGCGTTTTCCCGGTTTTCAGCCTAAGCTCGGACTGGACTTTTTCCACGAACCGTTTGCAATCCCGGGGGAATAATTTGACGGTTTCTTCCGTAGCCTTGTTTGAACCAAGGAGGCCGTATTCTTCATTGTATCCGCTGCCGTTGACAGGAGAAGTTAGAATATCATCAAGACCGTATACTGTTTCAGCTCCGTTTGTCCTCAGTATTCTTTTTGTCCTGGACCTTGTATGAATATCGCAGGCAAGGACTTTTTTGGTATACCTGAGGATGGTCCTGGGGTCGTTGGAGAACAGCACCTCACACTCAACGCCATATTCTTCAACCAGCGATTTGTAATAGTCTATATAATCAATGCCGGTAAAAGGATGCTTGTTATACCCGAAGAGCTCGCGGAACTGTGCCAGCGACAACGTATCCGTATAGGGATTTATTCCTTTTTCATCAAGGAGATCAGGGTCTATAAGGTGGTTTCCCACTTCGTCCGACGGATAACTGAGCATGAGAATAATTTTTTCCGCTCCCATTGCAATTCCGCGCAGGCATATCGCAAAGCGATTCCGGCTTAAAATGGGGAAGATTACTCCAATGGTACTCTTGCCGAATTTTTCCTTTATATCGCGAGCGATGGCGTCAATTCCGGCGTAATTGCCCTGGGCGCGGGCAACGACCGCTTCCGTTACGGCGACGATATCCCTGTCGCGGATGGCAAAGCCTTCGATTTCCGATGCTTTAAGGACCGTATCCACAACAATATTTACCAAGTCGTCTCCCTTATTGATTATGGGCGTCCGAAGGCCCCTTGCGACCGTCCCGGTTATTCTTTCTTTGTGTTCCGCTCTGTCCATGCCAATTCCTTCTTTCAACGGTTATTCTATTCAAACATCCACAATTGCATTATACATGTTTTTGTGATATAAGTAAAATAAATACTTATAATATTTGATATAAAGGTGAGTTATATGATAACTAGGCTGGACCTTTACAAAATTTTCTGCGAGGTGGCAAAAAACAGCAGTTTTTCAAAGGCTGCAAAAGAGTTGTATATGACGCAGCCGGCGGTCAGCCAGGCGATAATGAACCTGGAAAGGGAACTGGACTTACGCTTGTTTACCAGGACGTCCAAAGGCGTGACACTTACGAACGACGGGCAGCTTCTTTTTGATCATGTGAATACGGCAATCAACCTGATTAGTGCCGGCGAGAAAAAACTGCTTGAATCGAAGAATTTGGCGGTTGGCGAGATGAGAGTGGGCGTGGGGGATACCATATCGAAATACTACCTTTTGCCTTACCTTGGAGAGTTCCATAGCCGGTTTCCAAACATAAACCTGAAAATCATAAACCGCACGACGCTGGAACTTTGCAGCATGCTGAAATCAGGAGAAACTGATATCGCCGTATGCAACCTGCCCGTAAAGGATCCGGCGCTGGAAACCATAAAATGCATTGATATTCACGATATATTTGTGTGCGGGGAAAAATTCAAAAGCCTCTCATATTCGCCGAAAAGCCTGACGGATATAGCCGAAATGCCAATGATCCTCCTTGAGCGGAAATCAAATTCGCGGCTTTACGTAGAAAGGCATCTTTTATCCAAGGGAATAAAGGTTGATCCTGAAATTGAACTGGGATCCCATGACCTGCTGCTTGAATTTGCACGATTTAATTTCGGCGTCGCGTGTGTGATTGAAGAATTCTCGGCGGAATATCTCAAAAAGGGGTTGCTGTATAAAATAAACCTGCTGGAGGAAATTCCGCCAAGAGCCATAGGTTTTTGCCATTTGAAAGGCGTGCCGTTCTCGCCTGCCGTCCGCAAGCTCGTGGAAATAGTCAGGGCGGGGAATAAGGCCGGGCAAGGCGCTAATTTGACATGAGGTTCCGTACGCCAGGACAAGGAACCGTTTCCTGTTTTACCCTGGGCTGTCCTTACGGCAGCCTTTCAAATAATATTGCGCAAATTTTGGGATAAAGGTTGCCGGAGCGAAAAATATTATGTATAATCATCCTTGTCTGGGTCATGGTTACATGTGACAGAAGGCGGAGGACGGAAAGCAGGCAGCGAAGCCATGGAACAGGATGATCCGTGACCCGGATAAATAATGATAAACTGATCAGATTGGAGGGTTGATATGGGAAAGGTATTGATTATTGGAGCTGGTGGAGTCGGCAGTGTGACGGCTCACAAATGCGCTATGAATCACGATGTTTTCGAGGAGATTTGCATAGCGAGCAGGACCCTGAAAAAATGCGAATTGATTAAGGAGTCAATTAGCAGCAGGGTTAAAGGAAGCAGATCAAAGATTCATACCGCATGGGTGGATGCGGACAACACAAAATTGGTCGTTGACCTCATTAAAAGTTTCAGGCCTGATATTGTGATAAACGTTGCGCTTCCGTACCAGAACCTATCAATTATGGATGCGTGTCTTGAAACAGGCGTTCACTATCTTGACACGGCAAACTACGAGCCGCCGGATAAGGCGGAATTCGAGTACAAATGGCAGTGGGCGTACAGGGAGAAGTACCAAAAGGCCCATATCACCGCTCTTCTCGGAAGCGGATTTGATCCCGGAGTCACGGGCGTTTTTTGTGCTTATGCGCAGAAACACTACTTCGACGAGATTCATACCATCGACATTCTCGATTGCAATGCCGGCGATCACGGATATCCCTTTGCAACTAACTTCAATCCCGAAATAAACATACGTGAAGTAACTTCCAGGGGCAGGTATTTCGAGAATGGGAAATTTGTTGAAACTGAGCCGCTTGAATTCAAGCGTGTCTATAACTTCCCGGAGATAGGGCCGAGAAACATCTACCTTATACACCATGAAGAGATCGAGTCGCTGTGCGTGAACATAAAAGGTGTAAAAAAAATACGCTTCTGGATGACATTTACCGATAATTACCTAAATCATCTGCGTGTCCTGCAGAACGTGGGAATGACCTCGATAAAGCCGATAGACTACGAAGGGAAGCAGATCGTACCACTGCAGTTTCTCAAGGCGGTGCTCCCTGATCCTGCCACACTGGGACCCAGGACAAAAGGGAAAACTAATATCGGGTGCGTATTTACCGGCATAAAGAACGGAGAACCGAAAACATATTATGTATATAACGTTTGCGACCACCAGGAGTGCTACAAGGAAGTGGGTTCGCAGGCCGTATCGTATACAACCGGCGTTCCTGCCATGATCGGGGCTAAGCTGATTATAAACGGCGCCTGGAGAAGGCACGGAGTCTATAATATTGAGGAGTTTGATCCCGATCCGTTCATGGATGAACTGAACAAGAACGGGTTGCCGTGGAAGGAGAGTTTCTCGCCGGAATTGCTGGATTAATCAAGTTCGGGCGCCGACTAAACAGGTTTGGGCGCCGGACTAAAGAAGAATGGGATATATAGGTGAATCAGCATTTGGTTTTACAGACGAGGTTTTGTAATGGATATAAATTTTGAGGCTTTACCGACGCCGTGCTATATCGTGGACGAACGGCTTTTGATAAGGAATCTTGAGATACTGCGGTCTGTCCGGGAACGGACAGGCTGCAGCATTCTTCTTGCACAAAAAGGTTTCTCCATGTATGCCGTTTATCCGCTGATATCACAGTATGCCGACGGGGTTGCCGCAAGCTCGCTTTTTGAAGCCAGGCTTGGTTGCGAGGAAATGGGGAAGGAAGTCCATATTTATTCCCCTGCCTATATAGAGGAAGAATTTGATGAGATTTTAAAATATTGCGACCATGTCATTTTTAATTCCTTCAGCCAGTGGAACCGGTTCAAGGGAAAAGTGAAAGCATCCGGAAAGCGTGTGGAATGCGGCATACGCGTAAATCCTGAATACTCGGAAATAAGTGTTCCGATTTATGACCCGTGCTGCAGAAACTCGCGGCTGGGTGTTACGCTTGCAAATTTCCGGCCCGATGAGCTTGAGGGTATTGACGGCCTGCATTTTCATACCATGTGCGAGCAAAATTCCGATACGCTTGAACGCACCGTCAGAGTAATTGACGAAAAGTTCGGCAGGTACATTAAGGGAATGAAATGGCTCAACATGGGCGGCGGACATCACATAACCAGGCCGGATTACGATATTGAGACCCTTGTGAGTTCAATTACGTTTATTATGGAAAAATACGGCGTGAAGGTATACCTGGAACCTGGAGAGGCGTTTGCGCTAAATGCCGGATATTTAGTGTCCAGCGTCCTGGATATTGTTGATAACGGAATGAAAATTGCCATCCTGGACGCGTCGGCGGCCTGCCATATGCCGGATGTGCTGGAAATGCCGTACAGGCCTGAGATTGTCGGTGCGGGGAAACCGGACGAGTACGAGTTTACTTACAAGCTTGGCGGAAATACCTGTCTTGCAGGAGACGTGATCGGGGATTACTCGTTCAGGGAGCCGCTGAAGCCCGGCGACAGGATTGCGTTTTGCGACATGGCGCATTACACCATGGTTAAAAACAATATGTTCAACGGTGTGAACCTTCCCTCCATAGCATTATACAGCGAGAAGGACGGGATTAAAATCATCAGGCGGTTCGGCTACGAGGATTACAAATCCCGCCTGTCATAACATTCTGCCTTTTTCTTGAGCGGCGTGCTGCGCCGGGGTAACGATTTTCATGGGCAATATGCTGCGCCGGTTAACGGCTTTCATGGGTGCGTACCGCGGCGGTTAACAGCTTTCGCGGGTGACATATTGTGCCGGTTAACGGCGGCTAATGCGCAGGTTAACATGGCTAATAAAAAGAAGGGTTTTGCGGGGGCATGACAAGGAACGAGAGAGGGTGACGAAAATGTCCCCTCGTCCGTCCTGCCGGAACCTGTCCCGCCGGGTTGCAATATCATTTTGCCCCTTTGAATACCGATTTGGATGAACGCGGGCTATTGGCCTAGAAGCCTACTCCCACTCCAAACGGGAAAACCGGGAATCCAAAGAATGGGCGCCTTCTTCTGCGGATCAGGTTTGCTATGAGCAATGCCGTAATGAAATCCCTCAGGATCCTCCTGCCGCCTCCGAAAAACTGCCGTTCTTCTGGCATCGGACTATTTTTGATAATTGCTTCGACATTGGGTTCCACCTTGTCGTATATATCGCTGACCATTGATTCAACGTCAGCCTTGTCAGGGCATTTTTCTCCGAATTTGCTTATATACTTGTCGCACGCTTTCTCAACCTCGGGCTGGATTGCTTTATAAGTCTGGGGATACAGGTTTTCGAGTTCTGCCTCGGACATTACATTCATCGGGTTGTACATGTTCTGCATTGGCATGGTTGCCATCGGGTTCTGCATGTTCTGCATCGGCATCGCCATAGGATTGAACATATTCTGCATCGGCATGGGCGCCATGGGATTAAATATATTTTGTGCAGGCATAGCCGCAGCCGGATTGAACATGTTCTGCATCGGCATCATCTGCATTCTTTCATTGCAATAGTCATACATGGGATATCCTCCTTACATATAATAATTTATTGTTAGCCTCTATATAATTTATGAATGTTTTTTACGAAGGGTTACGGTTTATTTATTATGTTAATGTTATTTCCTGACCCGAAATACACTATAGGGATGGGTGGGCATAGCGCAAATTTGGCATCAAGTTCCGTCATTGGCAGGCTGTAATGCTTTGATTTGTCCTCACGCAGGCGCGGATGAATCGGCATCCCTGCCTTAAGCACGACTGGTTAATTAACGGAAAAGTGAAAATTTCAAGCTTGACACCTTAAATATGAAGAAATATGCTCCATGAAGCAGTATAATATAAAAAATGAGATTGGAGGAAATGCAATATGATCGTTACAACAACCCCATCGGTGGAAGGAAGAAAAATAAAGGAGTACAAGGGAATTATTTTCGGTGAAGTGGTGTCGGGCGTCGATTTTATCAAGGATTTTGCAGCCGGTTTGACGAATATATTCGGCGGCAGGTCGGGCTCATACGAGGGCGAATTGATTGACGCCAGGGAGCAGGCTATTATGGAAATGGTCCACAGGGCGCGGCAATGCGGGGCAAATGCCATAGTCGGCGTGGACGTCGATTACGAAGTCCTGCAAGGCAACATGCTGATGGTTACTGCTTCCGGCACGGCCGTGGTATTGGAATAATATCCCATCGCGTTTACAGCTTCAAAACAGTGGTATTAATACTTTGGACCGGGGCAACCGGTAAAATGTTGTTAATACTTACTGAAGAAGGGAGAAATGTATTTATGGGAATGTTTTGCTACCAATGCCAGGAAGCGGCAGGTGGTAAAAGCTGTACTGTAAGGGGGGTTTGCGGAAAGACCGCTGATGTGTCGAACCTCCAGGATTTGTTGTTGTATGTTTTGAAAGGTATTTCAATATACCGTTTGAAAGCCGGCGAAGCCGGCATAAAAAATGAAAAAGCCGATAAATTCATCGTGGAAGGGCTTTTTTCCACGGTAACGAACGTTAACTTCGACAAGGACTTCTTTGTTAAGAAGATAAAAGAAGGCCTTTCATTAAGGGATGAAACAAGGAACAAGCTGCAGGAGGCCGGTATCGAGCCGGGGAAGGATCTCCATGACGCGGCGATGTGGTATGCGGACAGCCTTGAGCAGATGGATCAAAAGGCAGCGGAAGTCGGGATTCTAAGTACGGCGGATGAAGATGTCAGGTCGCTGAGGGAGCTTATAATATACGGTTTGAAAGGCATGGCTGCATATACGGAGCATGCTTCCATCCTGGGATACAGCAGTGACGAAATATATAATTTCATGCACAAGGCCCTGGCTTCAACACTTGACGACGGGCTTTCAGCCGAAGAACTTACAGCGCTGGTCATGGAAACGGGAAAATACGGGGTCGAGGCATTGGCGCTCCTGGACAGGGCCAATACGTCCACCTATGGCAATCCCGAAATCACGAAGGTTAATATTGGCGTGAGAAACAATCCGGGCATACTAATAAGCGGGCATGACCTGAAAGATATGGAAGAATTGCTGGTCCAAACCGAGGGAACCGGAGTGGATGTCTATACGCACGGGGAAATGCTTCCGGCAAATTATTACCCCGCTTTCAAGAAGTACGGCCATTTTGCCGGAAACTACGGAAACGCGTGGTGGAGGCAGGATAAGGAATTTGAAAGCTTCAACGGGCCTATACTCATGACTACCAATTGCCTGGTACCGCCAAAGGATTCTTACAGGGACAGGGTTTACACGACAGGAGTTGTGGGATATCCCGGGCTGAAGCATATTCCTGACAGGAAAGAAGGCAAGGCTAAAGATTTTTCCGAAATAATCGAGCATGCCAAAAAATGTGCTTCCCCGCAGGAGATTGAAAAGGGCGAAATAACCGGGGGATTTGCCCACAATACCGTGCTGGGCCTGGCGGATAAGGTAATTGAGCTTGTCAAAGCCGGCAAAATAAGGAAGTTTATTGTTATGGCGGGATGCGACGGCAGGATGAAGAGCAGGGAATATTACACGGAATTCGCGCGGAGGCTTCCCGAAGATACCGTCATACTGACCGCAGGCTGTGCGAAATACCGCTATAACAAGCTGGAACTGGGAGATATCGAGGGCGTTCCGAGAGTGCTTGACGCCGGCCAGTGCAATGATTCATACTCGCTGGCGGTTATTGCCCTGAAGCTGAAGGAAGCCCTTGGACTGGATGATGTCAATAAGCTGCCGATTGTTTACAATATTGCCTGGTACGAGCAGAAGGCGGTAATAGTCCTTCTTGCCCTGTTGTACCTGGGCGTCAGGAACATACATCTCGGGCCGACGCTGCCTGCTTTCCTGTCGCCCGGCGTTGCCGGCCTCTTGGTTGAGAAGTTCGGCATAGGCGGCATAACAAATGTTGATGATGATATTGAGATGTTTATGGTATAAAATAAATAATAAAATACCAGGAGGCGGTACAAATGAAAGGATATGTTGACAAGGACCTTTGCATCGGGTGCGGACTTTGCGCGGATATATGCCCGGATATTTTCAGGATGGACGACGACGGGAAGGCAATTGCACCGGATGATGAAATACCTGAGGATTTGATTGATTCGGCAAAGGATGCGGAGAGTCAATGCCCGGTAGAGGCAATTAAAGTGGAATAGGGTAAGGAAATTGGATAAGGAAAAGGAAAACAGAAAGCCAGTCACATTTTTTTGTGTGACTGGCTTCTGATTTGTGCTGTTATTGTTTACTTCCCCAGCAGGTTGTAAAGCACCTGGGCCATCTGTGCGCGGGTGGAGCCGCCGGCCGGGTCGAGCCTGCCGTTCGAGCCGCTGATGGCGCCGGTTCTGACCAGCAGCGTCATGGCTTCCTTCGCCCAGGGAGCAATCAGGCCGGCGTCGGAGAAATCGGACAACGTTTTGCCCGAGTTGCCTTGCGGGAGCCGGTCAAGCTTTTTCAGCACATTATATAGCAGCGTGAACATTTCCTGGCGGGTGATCTCCCTGCCTGGAGCGTACATGTTGTTTCCCACGCCCTTGGTAATTCCCAGCCGCTTTGCCGCTGCAAGATAACCGGTGTAGTACGTGTTGTCCGCGTCCGAGAAATTCTTTGCCGGGTCAGGGCTCGCGTCGGCTTCGATGCCGCAGGCTCTCATCAGCATAACTATGAATTCACCCCGGGTCAGCCTGGCGTCAGGGCTGAAGCTGCCGCCTCCCGTGCCGGTGGTTATATCCCTTGCAGCTATGAACGAAACTGCCCTGGCATACCATGCGTTCTTCGACACGTCTTTGAAACTCACCTGCTTGAAGCTTACGGCATAGCGGCTGAAATGGGTGGTGGTGAAAGTCACTGTGCCGGTATCCGGATCGTAGCGCCCGTTGGGCACGCATACCGCATTGCCGCTGCCGTCGATGTACCAGATTACAATGCTTTCCGGGTTGGCAAGCTCCTCAGTTGCAGGGGTATAAGGTATGGATACCGTCACCGGCGCGTCCGGGTTGTTCCAGTCGGTTTGCGCTCCATCCAGCGTCAGGGTGAGTTGGACAACAGGACGGTTGCCGATGGCTGTCTGCACTTCGTCGGGCAAACCGGTTTTATCGCCACGGGCAATGGTAATACCCGCTTTTTTTCCTTCGGTTCCCGGTGTTCCCGCCAGCATGCCGCCTGGTATGACAACATTGCCCAGCGGGGTGGAAAAGGTCAAGGCGCCTTCGTCTTGTGAGCCGGCTAAGAAAGCGGCCGGCATTTCCAGCGTATAGGAATCCACATCGGGAATGGACGGTACCATGACGACTGCTTTTCCCGTGCCACCGAAAGCCTCTTCGGCCAGGGCGCCCATATTTGTCGCGGCATTGCCGGTACTTGTATTGACATTGACGGGCAGCATGGTCATCGATGCCCCAATGCCTGAAACGTCCGCCTTGTAAGACGGCGGCGCGGGCTTGGCGCCGCTTTCACTGCCTCCGTTGGTTCCGCTGCCCGGGGCGTCACCCATGGTGGCGGCGCTTATCTCGTCAGACCAATTTGAGACGTTTGCATTGGGACTCCCGTCCCTGGCCCGCACACGGAAGTAATAGCCAGTAGAAGCGTTCAGGCCGGTCTTGGTAAACCCGGTTGTATTCCCTCCGGTTGTGCCTGCTATGGAATATGCGCCTTCGTTTCCTTGCTTCATTTGAATATCATAACCTGCAATGCCGCTGGCATCCGTGGAAGCGTTCCATTTGATGGAAATGCTGGATTTTGTGCGGCCTGTTACAACAAGACCTGTGGGAACGGTAGGCGGGGTGGTGTCTGCAGGTTCAATCTTGACCCATACGGTATTGGTACCGTCGGTGTAGGTATGATAGCCTTCCTTGGTGGTGGGTTCAACCCAGTCTCCCATGGCAAAGCTGCCCGAACCGGCTTTTATATAGCAATCCGCTGTAATAATGCCGTCTATTGTAATACTTCCGCCGTCGGCAGCAAAAGCGCCGACTCCGTCCGTTGCTTCTGCGGCAACGTCACCGGCGACCGTGACTACGGACCGGGATCCAACAGCGCACGCTCCGACTCCTCCGTCTGCGGTTGCGGCGGCATTACCGCCAATCTCAATGACCGCGAGATAAGAACCGCCGTCGGCATATGCGCCGTATACTTCGCCCTGTGCATTGCCGTCGACCCGGACGGTGGAGTCTCCCGTCGCATATGCACCGCACCATATTCCCGCCGCATCGCCGTAAACATGCACGCTTCCGCCGGCTTCGGCCAATACGCCGCAGCTGTGGCCGCCGGTGGCGATGGCGTCGCCATATACAGCAATGCTTCCTCCATCGGCCCATGCGCCGCAGCCTTCTTCACCGGTTGCCGTAGCATTGGTTACCATAGCCGTCCCGTCATCCATGGCCTGCACGCCGGCATCCTCGCCGGTGACGTTGAATTCGCCAAGGCCGGTGCTGTCGACATAAGTTACGGCGCCGTCCATCACCCAGAGGCCGGCGCCTCCGCTTGAAGGATCTACAACCTCCAGCGTATGTCCAGCCAAGTCAAAGGTGATATCCATGCCCTCGATCTCAATGCCACTGTTGTAATAAATGTCCGCCAGCAGCCTGATGGTTTGCCCGTCCTGCACCACGTCCAGCGCATCGCCCAAGTCGGTGTATTGCGCTCCGCCGACAATTTCGCAGACATACCCCGGCGGGGTCTCAAAACTACATGAGGAATCGATGAGAAAACCGGATACCGTCAGGGATAAAAGGGTATAGTATGTGCCGTCGCCGGTCCCCGTAAAGACCACTGTGTAAGTCCCGTTGTCGTTATCTGTAAAGCCGGAGAACGGTGCACTGGCGAAATTCGTCTGCACCCTGTTTATCTCGCCGTCTTCCAGGCTTTCTACCGTTACGCAGAAGTCTCCCGCCGGGTAACCGGGCGATCCAGTCCCGGCAGCGTTGCACATGGTCACTGTCAGGGTAACCTGCCTGCTTCCGGGCGCGCCCTGTACGATGTCCGTAACCCCGGACCTGTCATAATCCGGGAAAGTAGTGGTGGCCTCGACGAGCGACGGGGCGGCCTGGCGGTTCCCCGCGGCATCTTTCGCCACGACATAGACATCGTAAGATGTATCCGGCATTAATCCTGTGACCCTGACTGCTGTTTCTCCGATGACAATAAAATTGCAACTGCCCCCGGGGACTGTCTCGCCGTCAGCATTCTGGCGGTTCTCAACCTGTTCCGCGCTGGGAGCTTCCTCCCCGTCGGCGAGCACCACCCAGTAGGCGGTGCCAGGCTCTTTTCCGCGTAAACACAGCAAAAACTCCTTGTCGCTGACTCTGGACGCAAAGGGATACCCATCCGCCCATTCCGGCGGGGTAGTGTCGCCGCCGTCGTCCGCAGCCGCCGGCTGCGTTATTCCCGCGGACAGCATCACTACTATGGCCAGAACCCAGGAAAACATCATGCGGCAAGATATCTTCCTGCCAATGACCTCTTTAAAAC
>JBLNDI010000053.1:0-35752 GCA_050261495.1 Bacillota bacterium | reverse complement strand
GACTTTAACCGAAAGGTACTTGCTAGTACATTAATTCTTACTGAACCGCCGTATACCGAACGGTACGTACGGTGGTGTGAGAGGTCGGTAGGCGAAATAATCGCCTACCTCCTACTCGATTGACTTTACAAACATATACGCAAGTATTAAAATGTATAAAAGCACGCAGGAACAAAAAACGAAATTATGTACATATGAAGCAAATACAAGTAACTGTTCAGAGGCAAACGTATGGACAAGAAGGAACTGATTGAAAATATTCAAGGATTGAAAAAGCAAAGAAATGCAGTTATTGTAGCACATAATTATCAAGTAGATGAAGTACAGGAAATCGCCGACATGGTGGGCGATTCTTTTGCCCTTAGCAAATATTGCGCAAACACGTCATACGAGGTTATCGTTTTCTGCGGCGTTCATTTTATGGCGGAGAGCGCGAAGCTGCTTTCTCCCGAAAAGACTGTACTGTTGCCCGAGAAAGACGCCGGCTGCCCCATGGCGGATATGGCGACTGCCGAGGCGTTGAGGGAAGAAAAGAAAAAACATCCCGAAGCCGCAGTTGTATGCTACATAAATTCATCTGCCGATGTAAAGGCTGAAAGCGATATTTGCTGCACCTCATCCAATGCGGTTAAAATAGTCAAGGCTGTCGGGCAAAAAGAAATTATTTTTGTCCCTGACTGCAACCTGGGCAGCTATATAGCTGGAAAGGTCCCGGAAAAGAGAATTATTCTGTGGAAGGGTTTTTGCGCGACACACCACAGGGTCAAGCCCGAAGAAGTTATAAAAATACGCGAAATCCATCCGGACGCCCTTCTGTTGTTGCACCCCGAGTGCAAGCCTGAAGTTACCGCGCTTGCCGATTTTATCGGGAGTACCAAGCAGATAATAGATTACGCATCTTCAAGCAAAGCTTCAAAATTCATAATAGGAACCGAAATGGGCGTGCTCCATAAACTGAAAAAGGATAACCCCGGGAAGCAATTTTTCCTGTTATCGCCGGGGCTGGTGTGTCCCAATATGAAGAAAACCACGTTGAAAAGCGTATACGAGGCATTGCGGGATAAGAAACACGAAATTGCCATGGATGAAGAACTAATAAATAAAGCAAGACTTCCACTTGAAAAAATGCTGAAGGCGGACTATTGAAAGAAGGAATTATAAATGGGCAAGTACAGGTATTTGATCGACTTTGATACAAAAGATATGACGAAAGAATATCATGACGTCATAATAATAGGGAGCGGAATTGCCGGCGTGTATACGGCGCTGGAAATCCCTGAAAAATATGATATTGCGATTTTAACCAAGGAAACTATCGATATAAGCAGTTCCATTCTGGCCCAGGGAGGGATTGCCGTATCCCTTGACAAAAAGGACTCGCCCGACCTGCACATGGCGGATACGCTGTACGCGGGCGCAGGCCTTTGCGACGAAGAAGCGGTCAGGGTCCTGGTTAACGAAGCTGCGTTGAACGTAGACCGCCTGTGCAAATTTGGAGTTAACTTTGATAAAACAAGCAAGGATGAACTATCTCTTACCAGGGAGGGCGCGCACAGCAGGAACAGGATAATCCACGCAGGCGACACTACCGGCAAAGAAGTGCTGGACAAGCTTATCATAGCCGTGAAGGGGCACTCGAATATAAACATACATGAGCGCTGTTACGTTATAGACATGTTGACGGAAGAAGGAACATGCAAGGGCGTTTTGGCGTTTGAGGAAGATACGGGGCGTTTCAAAATCTACCTTTCCAATATTGTCATATGCGCCGCGGGTGGATACGGGCAGCTTTACAGCAACACCACCAACCCGGAGGTCGCCACCGGCGACGGAACATGCATGGCTTACCGGGCCGGCGCGGAGTTGATGGACCTGGAGTTCGTCCAATTTCATCCCACGGTGCTTCATCACCCGGAGAACAAGAACTTCCTGATATCGGAAGCGGTGAGGGGTGAAGGGGCGCTGCTTAAAAACGCCCGCGGAGAGCGCTTCATGCCGGCGTATCACCCGATGAACGAGCTGGCCCCGAGGGATGTCGTATCAAGGGCTATTTTTGAAGAAATGAAGAAAACGGGATCGGACCATGTTTACCTGGATATAACGTTCAAGGAGAGGGAATACCTGAAAAACAGGTTTCCGAATATATTCAATACCTGCATGAAATACGGCATCGACATGTCAAGGGACATGATTCCTGTTGCCCCGGCTGAGCATTACTGCATGGGAGGAATCCGTGCGGATGTCCATGGAAGGACCAGTATAAAAGGCTTTTTTGCCTGCGGGGAGGCTGCATGCAACGGAATACACGGAGCCAACCGCCTGGCCAGCAATTCGTTGCTTGAAGGATTGGTGTTCGGGCGCGTAATCGGTCTGCAGGTGGAGAGTATCCTGGAAAGCACGGGGCGGAATGTCGTGCTGAAAGACTTTTCGTACAGGACTTCGCGCAAACCCCTGTACATAGACGCAGCGGCGATGGAATCAGACATCCGCAGTGAAATGACCGCCAGGGTGGGGATTGTCAGGAACGAAGAAGGCTTGAAAGCAGCGCTTGAAAAGGTTAAATATTATGAAAACGAAATAGCTGACATGGAAAACAGGACAATAAAAGACTTTGAACTGCAGAATATTGTTCTTTTGTCAAAACTGGTCATAGAATCCGCCCTGGAACGCAAGGAGAGCCGGGGAGCCCATTTCCGGTCGGACTATGAAAAAACCGACGACGCAAACTGGAAAAGACACATTATAAAAAAAGGATAGGAGATTGCCATGCTGGAATACCTGTTATTTGATGAATTGATTAAGACAGCCTTGAAAGAGGACATGCCTTTCGGGGACATAACAACCGACAATATCGTGAAACCCGGGATCAAGGCCAGGGCGGTGCTTATTGCGAAGCAGGACATGATTTTGGCGGGCAAGGACGTATTTGAAAGAGTATTCAAGATATTGGACGGCAACGCCGCGTTTTCCTGGAAAGCCCAGGATGGCTGCAAGGTTGCAAAGGGAACCGTGTTCTCGGAGTTTGAAGGCGACGCGCGGGCATTGCTGAAAGGCGAAAGGACTGCGTTGAATTTTTTGCAGCACATGTCAGGGATAGCGACCAAAACAGCTGAATTTTGCAGCGTAGTCCGGGATTTGCCGGTAAAAATCACGGATACCAGAAAAACATTGCCTGGGCTCAGGTACCTGGAAAAGTACGCGGTGCGGATGGGGGGAGGCTGCAATCACCGGTTTTGTCTCTCGGACGGGGTTCTGATAAAGGACAACCATATAAAAGCAGCCGGCGGGATAAGCCGGGCCGTGGCTGTCGCAAGGGCGGCAATGTCTCATACCACCAAGATAGAAGTTGAGACGGAGACGCTGGAGCAGGTGGAAGAAGCGCTGGAAGCCGGCGCCGATATCATCATGCTTGACAATATGAGCCTGGAAATGATGGAAAAGGCCGTAAAGCTGATTAACGGGCGCGCCCTGACCGAAGCTTCCGGAAACGTGCATCTCGGCACACTGCGCGAAGTGGCTTTGACGGGAGTAGATATTATTTCGGTAGGAGAACTTACCCACTCAATTAAGGCAGCAGATATAAGCATGCGTTTTGTTAATTCATAGTTAAGACAGGATGTAATGACAACCTGTGGATAAAACTCATAATTATCCACAAGTTTTTCACATATAAAAGGTAATAAATAGCAATATGCCTTAAAAGCATTGATATTATTGCATTGTACGAGGTTAACAATAAAAATACTTATCCACACCCATGTGGATAAGTCGTTGAAAATTGATTGATAAGCCCATGTTTTTCGTTTCAGGGCAGCGCGGTATCTATTTCATTGCCGGGTACGGCATCGGGTTTTCGAGCATTTCTTCTATTCTCCGGTAAACTTTTTTATTGTAAAGAATAAGCTTATGATTGGCAGCTTTTAATATTTCCCCGCTGAGAAGATCATCCACTGAGAGGTTGTTTCCGCCCAGGTCGAAAACCTCCGTTTTTATATTCCAATCTTCAAGGCTTGCATTCGGCAAGCTTACAACCTCATCATTCAAGCCAAGTATATTTCCTGTTTCTATAGACGGGTTGAGGCCGGCGTTAACCATGGAAGGAAATACGGTTGTAAACAGGCCGCTGTCCGTTGACATATCCGTCATACTGGCGTCCTGGTAATAATGGAGGCCTATGGAAGCGAAAGGCGAACCTTTATGGGGAACCGAAACAAATACCAGTTTCCTGATGTCGCCTCTCGAAGCGTACTCATTTCCGCAAGTATAGTACCTGGCGGCAAGTCCTCCCATGCTGTGTGTTACCAGGTCAAGGCGGGAGACTTGCACCCCGGCGTCTTCAAGCCCGGATTTAATCCTGTCTAGCCGGACGGATAATTCGGCGGCCGCCGCGCCGACTCCTTTCCCGGAGTCATATTGGACGCTCACGGGGTAAAAACCCTGTTGCCTCAAATACTCCGAGAGCCCGGAAAAAATATCCGGCGAAGCCTGGTAACCATGTACCAGGACAACAGGAACAGGCACAAGGTTGATATTCACGGAACTGCTCTTATCGCTGCCGGCAAGGAAAGCAGAGAGTTTTACCGCATTTTCGGCAGAGGCTTTATTAAGCGACGCCGGTGGCAAGTACTGCGTTAAAAACATCCCGCCGGCATCCGTGACCCCTTCGGAAGGCCGGAAAGTCCCGCATCCCCCCGGAAATTTCAAATCATTTTCGCCGGAGGCTTCAAGCCTGACGCGGACATCCGGTACGGCGGCTCCCGTGCCATCCCTGACCTGCACCTTGAGAACAAGGGGGTTTTCAGGGTCTGCCGCCAGAGTGTTAATACCTGTATTTGCTATCGACAAACTTATGGCAAATCCGTCATTACCCGCATTGCCCGTATATTTATCCGCGTATGTATTTGCGGGAACCTTGTTAACCGCCATGGTATAAACCGCCGGCACGGCAACCAGGAGCAAAACCATGGCCGGCGCCAGCACAAAGGCTGATTTACCCCATAAAACGGATTTTATATATTTAATCATAAGACACGTCCCTTTCGTGATTGAAATATATAAATCGCATGCCTGAACGTGTATAAGGATTTATATATAGAAGAAAAAATTATTCTGCATATATTATAATCCCTGGGACGGCCGGGGAGTAAAGCGGTAAAATTTAGCGCATGCCGGGCTGTGACAGGCGGCGGGTTTTATAAATAACTTTGGATATGAAGGGAAAAATAAAATCATCCTGATAATAATATAAATAAGGAAAAAAGGAGGTAACGGATTGAAAGTCAGAGATGTCATGACGAAAAATGTAGCCCAAATCAGGCCGGACGCGTCCGTATACGATGCCGCAAAGCTCATGCAGCAGAATAATGTCGGCTCAATCCCGGTTTGCGACAAGTCGGGCGTGGTAGGAATAATCACCGACAGGGATATTGTTGTAAGAAACGTTGTCGCAGGGTCGGATCCCAAGTCTACACCGGTCAGCAGCATAATGACGCCTAATGTTACAACAGTAACACCTGATACCGAGATCGACCGGGTGGGGGATATTATGGCAAGCAAACAGGTAAGGAGAATACCCGTAGTGGAAAACAACACGCTGGTAGGCATCGTGGCGCTTGGAGACCTGGCCGTTGACAAACGGTTTGATGTCGAGGCCTCGCAGGCATTGACGGAGATATCAAAACCGACAAAATGATTTTGGATTGAAACTTATACGGACACGGGCAGAAGAAGGCTTTCTTCTGCCCGTTGAACGTCGAGGCCGTATCATAAAAATATCGTTACAAATCTAATCGAGTAAATATCGCACATCATTAAATCATCGGAGTCCAACGGCCTCAACAGGATATAGCTGGCGCCCACCCCTACAAGCGTACCCGAGCGGTCGGTAAGAAGGTTTGTTCCCAGCAGGAACTCGACGCGGACGTTCCTGCCTATCTGCGTCCTCAGGAAACCTGCCGTATAAAGCGCGCTTTCGACGGTCACCGGAATTTGCATTGCCGGGCTCTGTCCCACGGGCGCAGCGGGCGCCCCGGCAAAAGGAGCCGTAGGGGCTGCGGCAATGGGAGCCATGGGTACCGCCGGGGCAACAGGAGTTGCAAATGGTATTCCTGTGGGAAATGTCGCCGGTTGCCGCGGCAATCCGGGCGCCATGTCATTTTGCTGCGTGGCGTTAAACAAGCATTGACCGCATGGATACGGCAGATTATTGTGAGAGCCGGAGGTTGCCGGCGCTAAACCTCCTTTATATTGCATTATGATCATCTCCTTTTAAATTTGGCAAAACGGCTTGGTTATCAGGTCTGGTAGTATAAATCCGTCGGCTGGTAAAAACAGTGCTCGCTTATCCTGTTGAAAAAACTTCCCGTCCCGTTCCTGGGAAATATATTCTCGCATACGGGACTGAACGGGTTATAATACCAAAGGCATGGGGCCACCGCTGTCAGCACGTTTCCGGCAAGCGCCCAGTCCGCTATATCGTAATGGATTTGCTCCGCAGGTATGTTGTAAATGTTCTGCGGGTTTTCCTGGCCGTATACTTCCGTCATCACGCAGGTGAACTGGAATGGCTGCTCGATTACCCTGCGCAGGCTGCCCTGGTTAACCCGCTGGTATTCGCCGGCCGGCACATGGACCCTGTTCATGACGACGGTAGCGACCGCCTTCATCCCGACTTCGCCTTCACCTTCGGCCTCACACCTGATAAGCCTTGCAAACATTTCCCTGTCTGTCATCGGTATAATCAACCCTCCTCTTTTCATTATATTAACATAACGTGTTATTGGTACATTTAAGCAAAATATTTCTGCAGCCCCTGCCTCGTTGAACAGCCGCAATAATACGTTATAAAAGCCGCGGCGCCGGGGAATTATAAATATGTGCGCTGGTACTTGGGAATTACCCAAAAAAAGGAGGCGATACTGTGGGTAGACGAAGGAGTATGATGTCGGAGGAACTAAAGCACGAAATCGCAAAAGAGCTTGGTGTCTACGGTACGGTAGAGGCTGAAGGCTGGGGAGCCGTTTCTTCCAGGGACTGTGGAAATATTGTCAAAAAAGCTATAGAAAGGGCCGAAAGAAGCCTTCAAAGCAGCAAGTAAGCCTCTTTGCAAATCAGCGTAACATGGGGCCGGCCTTGCGCCGGCTCTTTTCTTTTGCCTTGCTTAAGCTTTTCTCGACAATTTCCTTGGAATTTTGATATAGTCTACAGTCTATAGTCTATGACTGGATTGGATTTTTCTTCTTAGTATAAGCTGTTGAAACAAGCTTCCGCAGATGATATAATAATTGCTAAATTCTGGGGATGTCCGCTTGCGCCCTCAGCGGCGCAAAGCCGGGCGGATGGGCAGGTTGGCGCGCCCGGATATGGCGCTTTCCGATTGCAGGCATATTTACCCGAAAGCATATGAAAAAGTGTTGAAAAAGAGTAGTATAGCTTTGTTGCAAAACTATTACAATTTCTTTACACTTGGCTTGGATATGTTGACTGGTAAAAATGCCGGTGATATAATCATCTTGAATTCAGAGGGGGTGGAGTTTGCCCTTTCTGATGAAAGTTGCAGGGAAAGTCGGATTATCATGGGAGAGGCGTAATCCGGCTTAATATTATAAGCCTTCCCCAAAAATATACGAGGAGGATTTGAGAGTATGAGAAATCTCAAGAAGTTACTTGCGGTAATCGTAACGGTATGCATGCTTGCTACATTTGCGATACCTGCATTTGCCGAAAAGTCGGACGCCGACATCTGCGCTGAGCTCGGCGTAATTCTCGGCTCCGGCGACGGCGTAACGGCTGAATACCTGGCAAGTCAGCCTGACAGGCTCCAGGGAGCTATCATGTTCCTGAGGCTAAAAGGCCTGGAAGACGAAGCCAAGGCATTCCCAGGCACGGATAATTTTTCCGACGCGGAAGGGCTGAGCGAGACCAACAAGGCGATACTCGGCTATCTGAAAGCTCATCCCGAGCTTGGATTTGTCGGTATTGGCAACAACATGTTTGCCCCGACGGCGAAAATGACCGCGAAAGAGTACTACAAGGTACTGCTCGTAGCTCTCGGCTACGAAGATGGAGTAGATTTCACGTGGGCGACCTTATTCCAGTTTGCTGCTTCAAAGGGCCTTATAAAGCTTCTTGACAATACAGAGTTTACAGTCAATGATCTCTGCATTGCGACTGTAGAAGCTTTGAAGGCTACCGTAAAAGGCGGCAGTGAGACCTTAATCGACTTCCTGGTTGAGGAAGGCGTCATCGCAGCCGACAAGGCGAAAGCCAGCGGGCTGTATTCCGGTGTACCGAGAGCTCTTGAAGTGGTTAGCGCGACCGCTGATAACCTGAAGACGGCGAAAATCGTATTCAGTAAAGCACTTGATAAAGACACCGTTAACACAGACAATATAGCCAATAGTGGCATAGGTGATGTTAAGCTGCTTGACGATGGTAAGACAGTTCTTGTTATATTCACTGATGCACAGGAAAATGGCGACGAACAGGAAATCACCATCAAAAACGTGAAAGCAGCCGACGGTGCAACGATAGCTGAAGTTACCAAGACCGTTAAATTCTATGATACCACGTTCCCTTCAGTTAATGGCGCTGTAGCTGAGGATGCGAAAACTATTGTGGTGTCCGTCAGTGAGCCGATAGAGCTTGATTACAGCGGCGCCTACGAAGTATTCGAAGACATAAAGATAGACGACAACAACATGGTAGCGCAGGCATCTTTCGATTACGTGAAAAATGCCATTACATTCACTCTTACCGAGGCACTTGACGCTGGGACATACAAGCTTGACATTTCTGGTTTGAAGGATTATGCGGGCTATGTAGCCTTGGCTGCTTCCTTCAATATTACGGTAGCGGAAGACAAGGCAGCTCCTGAAATTGTCAAGGGTGAAGTGGTATCCGTTTCCAAGATTAAGGTTACTTTCAATGAAAACCTTGAGGAAATCGGTACGTACGAAGTAGACGGTAAGACACCGGAAAAGGTTGAGTTCGACGGAAGCAGCAAGAAGGATGTTATCCTTACCCTTGATGATGGAGATGATACCAACGGTATAGGCTACAAGCTGAACATAGCTGCCTTAGTCGAAATCAAAGTAGAATATGACGGACAGAAAGACGTCGTAGGAAATGAAGTCGAAGATAAGGTCTTCAAATTCAAGGTAGAGGATGATACGGCGCTGCCCACGGCTACCGCGTCGCTTGACAGCTCCAACAACCTTACGATTACTTTCAGCAAGGCTATGCTTAAAGAAGGTAAGCTGACTGTACTCGACAAGGATAATAATGAAGTAGAAGTAATAACTATTTCAGACAGCGATACATGGGAAAGCAATGATACGGTTCTTAAGTATGATGCTGATGAAATAAAATTGGATGAAGTGAATGCAGCGGAATATTCCATTGTGCTTGAAGATATGTACGATGGTACAATAAGGAAGAACCCGCTCGGCAAGACAACGTTAAAAGTTACGGCAAATGATACGAAAGATCCTGGAGTAGAGGCATTTTATACTGTTGATCCGGGTACAGCATCAGACGACGGCGACGATACAATCACCTTCTACTTCACCGAGGCTATGGATACTGATTCGATCAAGAACCTCAGCAACTATCGCGTAACAGCAGCAGGTGCCAACTTTAGTGTAGGCGATACATTAGCCCTGAAAGCGATAGGAGCGAAGGTAAAATCGGTAGCATCCGATGGTAAGAGCATTACAATTACCGTTCCGAAGATTGCAGCATCCCCCGATAATGATGACGTAGATTTTGTTGTCCAGGCAGTAAAGGATAAAGCTGGCAACCAGCTCGATGCAAGCGCTGCAATTGCGAAATATACTTCTGGCTTCGGAGTTACAGGTGTAGTAGCAAAGGGTAGTAAATTGCTCGAGGTTACCTTCAACACCGCTGTTAAATCCTTCAGCACGAGCGTATTTACCGGCGTATATAACTCCAAAGACGAATTCGTAGCATACGTGAAGAACTACGAGATAGACGGTACTAAGGTGAAGTTGACGCTCAGCAAGGATATTGATACGGATCCTGCTGGTTACTACCTCAAGCCGAAGAGCATCGCCCCCAGTGAAATAACCGCTGCAAAGAACATTTACGGCGTTGCACTGAAAGTCGATCTTGCTGATGTCAGCAGCTTCACAGACGAGATTGCTCCTACCGCAAAGGTAGAAACGGGCGATAATGCCGGTGAAATCAAGATTACCTTCAGTGAAACTGTGAAATTTAGTGGCGGCGGCTTAGCTGAGGAAGGCTTAGCTGAGGAATTGGTAATCAGGAAGTCCGACGGTACGCTGCTTAAGGCAAGCAATTATAGTGTTGGAGAACTTACCGGTGGTAATACAGTCGTCATAACAATTAAAGACGATGATGGTTATGCAGTTGCTAACACTGAGTACAAAGTATCTATAGTTTCCAGAGGAAACATAGAAGATGAAGCAGGTAATGTGCTTGCAGAAATGGCTGAGACGAAAGTCAAGACCGGATCTAACTAAAGTCAGCGTTAATGAAGAGCAAATCTACAAGAAAGGTGCCTGCGGAAACGCAGGCACTCTTTTTTTGCATTTTTGGCATACTCGTGACTTAGCGGGAAAGTGGTGCTATTTTGCGCCACGCTTTTCCTTACAGACATTTCATTGTATAATAGAGTATATATAGCAGATATTTACTAAGATATCTTTATTAAAGAACGTAATAATGATTACAGGTATGGATGAAAGGAAAAGCAAGGTGATGCGTTTTAAATTCGTTATCACGGCAGTAGCCCTCTTATTGCTTATGCCCGCAAAATTGCATGCGGAATCGAGACCGGGCAAAACTCAAGCGCGGGAAGACGCGATTATAAAGCTGACATATGACAGGGCGAAGGCTTTTGCAAAACTAAACAGCGTTACATTAAAAAAGCTTGTAAGAAGCGAGAGAGACTCTTACGAGAAATATGACGATTACCTTAAACAAGCGGAAAGGATTGATCCCTGGGGCTTTACGTATAGTATCGGAGGAAAAGAATATTACTTTTATTATGACCTGGAGACCCGGCTCATGATGAGGAAAGCGAAGGAACTGGTTCCCGGGCAAATGAAGCTGGCATGGGAAATCGCGAGAGACAGCCGTGAAATTGCCGAGAATTCCATGGAAATATCCCTGAGAGGGATTTACATGGGCACATACAGCGCCCGCGCCGATTTGCTCTTAAAACAAAAACAATTGGAACTGGTGTATATAAAAAATAAGCATGACAGAATAAGGCTTGATAGAGGGCTTATTTCACCGCTTGACATGGAAGAATCGGAGTACAACCTGCTGAAAGCGAAAAAGGAAGCAGCGGCTGCAGAACGCAATTACGAGAGCATGGTCAGGAACCTTAATCAGTTTATGGGTTTCCCGCTTGGGACCAGGTTTTCCGACATAATGATCTGGGAGGAACCGGAGAGCGCAGTTTTGGAGCCGGTGGAGCATTATATCGGCAAAGCGTTGAATAACAGGCTTGATATAAAACAGATTGAGAAGCAGATCGCTTTAAAGGAACAGGAAAAAAACATCATCGAATCGTTCAATCTTTATAAAGTCGATACCGCTGCCCGGGAAGAGTATGAGTTCCTGATTATTGAGCTTGAAAAACTGTACATAGACCTGAAAGCGGCTAAATTGTCAGTTGAAAATGACATAAGGAATGCTTATGCAGATATCATCAAGGCAGAAAAAAGCGTCGAGAGTGTTAAAAAGGCCATGGAATTGCAGAAAAGCGCGTATGAGAAAATGAAGGCAAGGTACGATGCCGGACAGGTAGCGGAAATTATTCTCAGGCAGGCGGAAATAAACCTGGCATATGCCCAGAACAGCTATACCGCCGCGCTTTTTGACTATAAAACCAGGCTGATGCGTTTTGAATATGCTGTCGGGATTGGCCCGGCTTACCAGGGGTGAATGGACATGAACAAATTAGCTGTCTCAATTGTTATGATATTCGCTGTATTATTGACAAACACAGTTGTTTTTGCGGATTCGGGTGCACAGGGCCCGGAAGAAGCTTCTTCCGAGATTTCCCGGCAGGAACCGGGCATCCTCCAATTGGAGCCTTCAAAGGAATACACCGTGGAAGAGCTTCAGGAAATAGCCGCCAGGAACAGCAGGCAGGCGTTTGCGGACGACGTGGATATAAAAAGAAAGGAATTGGCGGTCAGAACCGTAAGGTCTGATATAAATGCCATGAGCGACAGCATATTAAGTGTTACAAAGCCCATGAATGTAAAACTGGAACTGGAGGTCGCGAAAAGAACCAAACAGGACCACCTGAACCAGTTGAAAGTTGACGTGTATAAAACTTGCATGGATATACTTCTTTGCGGCAGGAAAATACAGATGCTGGAGAAAAAGCTTTCATTGGCGGAAAAACGCCTGGAAATGGCAAAGGCAAGGCTCAACGCCGCCATGGTGATCCGGGATGAAGTTGATTCTGCGCAATATGCTGTGGACAGCAGCAGGGCGGACCTGGAAAGCGCAAGGGATGAGCTTGATGCTTTATATCTTGAACTAAAAAGACTATTAAACCTGCCGCTTGATACGGTTCCTGTAAAGGTAGCCGAAGAACTCAAGCAGGATGATGTGGTTGATGTGGATACTGATTTGATACTGGAAGGTTTGTACGAGACGGAGACTTCCGTTTTCATGGCGGCCGGAAAACTGGAGATAGCAAGAGCGGCCATGGAAATAGCAGCAAAACTGTACCGCAAAGGCGATTTGTATTATGATAGCGCAGTATTGGATATGGAGGAGGCGGAGCTTGACCTTGCAGCGGCAAAAACAGCTTTGGAAGTAAAGGTGAAAAACGCTTATAATGATATGGCAAACAGGGCCGACAGCCTGGACCTTGTAAAGAAATATGCGGAACTGACGGCAAAAAAGCTCGGGAGTATTAAAACTAAGTATGAAAAAGGCGCCGTGAGCATGGAAGATTGCATAAAGGCGGAAGAAGCCTTGCTGGACGCGGAATTTGCCGAGTTGTCAGCCATTGTTGAATATAATGCAGCCCGGGCTGTGTTTATCAATATCACCGGCCTGGATCGACCGGTGAAATTATCCGGGATGGAATAGGCAGTTTTTACGGGAAGCTAACGAAACAAATTTGCTTTTATTTTCGTCATTAAATTGTGCCCTATTTCGTCAGAAAGCTGGCTATCAATAGAAAAAATTGCTATAATCATATGGGGGTGGTTTACAAATGAAAAAAAATGTTGTTTGCAGGTCGGTTATAAAGAAAGCATTTCCTCTATTTTTATCCATAGTTATATCAATAATGACGCTCTCGTCGGCGGTATCGGCCGATACAGCTTATGGGTCACCGGCAGATGATGCCGGCGCATCTGAGGTTACGGATATAAATAAAATGGCTGCGGCATTGAACATGTTAAACATACTCAGAGGAGAAAACGGCGACTACATGCTGGACAAGCCGGTCAGCAGGGCCGAAGCGGCAGTCTTTATCATCAGGATGCTGGGAAAAGACGATTATGTCTTGCAAAATGCCGCCCAGTTCAAGTATACGAAGTTTATCGATGTGGTCTCCAGCAAATGGTATGCCCCATATGTTGGTTACTGTACTTCCGCAGGTATTCTCGCGGGTACTACGGATAGTACGTTTGAGCCCGAAGAAATTACCACGGAAAAGCAGTTTTTGAAAATGGCTTTATGCGCACTTGGCTATGAATATGGCGAAAATAAAGATTTCAATTGGAGCAATGTGTATCAAAAAGCTTACACTATAGGCATCGTTACCGACTCGTCTTATATTGACAAAATAGATGATAATAAAAATTACCTTCGGGCGGATGCCGTCGCGGTGATTTACAGGACGCTCAACACACCCGGAAAGGGCGCGCAGGTAAAAATGATCGAAGCGTTGGTAAACGAAGGCGCATTTTCCAGGGAACTGGCAGTAGCAAGCGGTATGTTGGACGATGAAAAACCTGCTGAGGTTGACAACCCGGTGAAAGCTTTATCACCAACCAATGTTGAAGTAACCATGGACCAAAAGATTACCGCCGTTCAGCAGTCAGATGTGCTTATTTATGAATCCTCGGCGCCTTCCAACACACTCTCGGTGCAATCGCTGGCTTTCATGAACAATAAAATCCAGGTTATAACCTCGACGCAGATACCGGATAAAGAATACACGATTATTATAGACAACGTGACATATGAAAACGGGTACAAATCAGGCAGGATTTTGGGCACATTTACCGGCTATGTACCGAAACTGGTAACGTCGGACTTCTTTAGAATCATGAAGGTTGAGCAATCGGCGTCGAATGTTATCAATGTATATTTTACGCACCCAGTAAATGAAAATAGCGAGATTGCCGCGTATTATGAACTTGTTAAAGACGGCGAGACATACTTGACCGGTTCATCGCAGAATATTACCGTGAAGAAAATTCAATCGGTCGATAACGCGGTATCTATATATTTAAAGAACAATATCCTGGCCCCTGGGGATTTGTATGAAATAAAGATTAGCGGCAAGCTTACCAGCAGTTATGGAGTGAGGCTGGGCGAGGGCCTTGGCGATAGTATCGACATTGTCGCAAAAGCCGCCGAGCCAGGGAAGTTTGAGGTATCTTCCGTTCAGGCGTGGACAAGCATGACGGTCAGGATCGTATTTAGTTGCGAAGTGAACCGGACCTGGGCTGAAAAAAGAATAAATTACATGGTATCGGAGAAAGACGGTAGAAATATTGATGTGACAAAGGCTGTAGTCGGCGGAACCGGCAGCCTGGGAGGCAGGGAAGTTTTGCTGAGCCTGGCGTCGCCCCTTGATAGAGGGGATAAGTACGAATTGAGTATAGAATTTATACCCGACATATATAACCAGGGCAAAATAGAAGGAAAGACCTATACATTTTCAGGGGCTTATCCTACAAACATGGAGTTGGAGTTGAAACAAGCAGTCTCGGAGCAGAACAACAGCGTTGTGCTTACCTTTAACAGGGCGCTGGATTGCACTTCCGCGAGCAATAATAAAAATTATGTTATACATGGAAAAACAGACGAATATTTTAGTGTAGTACCCAAAAAGGCTTATTACTCAGAGAAAAACGGCGTATACACGGTAAAATTATTTTTACCCGAGGGAGTAACCTTCAAAAGTTCGCATAGATATGTTGTTTATGCAGCCGACATTAAGGACGCCCTTGGAGAATACCCGGATTCTGTATGCAAAGCCGAGTTCACGGGAGGCAAAAGCAGTGTAGTAAAACCCAGAATAGCCGATGCGGTTACCGTTTCGAAAAACGCTATAAAACTGGTGTTTAATATCGAAATTGCATTTAGCGCGAATAATATAAGCATATCGAATTATTCGCTTGAATATGTAGAAAACGGCGAAGTATTCAGGATATCTCCGCTGGGAGTTATTTACGTGGATCCGAATACGGTTGTACTGCACTTTGACGAGTTGGATCCTTCGACGTCGTACCAGTTGAAGTTCAACTCGATTACGGATTATTCGGAGGTGTATACCAGGACGGCGTCGGACGGTGATACGTCGATAGCAGTAAGATTCGGCAGGTAAAAGCTTGCTGCTGTGGCAGAATTAATAAGCGGGGCGGAGCGGCGTTAAGCTTTGCATTAAGTGCGTTTAGTGATATAATGTTCTAAGGACTGTTCTTTATTTCTTCTATAATATGGTATTGAGGGAGAGTATTCTGTGGGGAAAAAAGTACTGATTGTGGATGACGAAAAGAATATTGTCGATATTCTGAAGTTCAACCTTAAAAAAGAAGGCTTTTCCACACTGGAAGCATATGACGGGGAGCAGGCAATCGATATTGCATTAAAAGAAAAGCCCGATCTGATACTTCTGGATGTAATGCTTCCCAAAATGGACGGTTTCACAGTATGCAGAAAATTAAGACAGTCCTTGACCGTACCGATTCTCATGCTTACGGCTAAAGAGGAAGAAGTCGACAAGGTGCTTGGATTGGAACTGGGCGCGGACGATTATATAACCAAGCCGTTCAGCCAGCGTGAACTGATGGCCAGGATCAAGGCAAATATCAGGAGGACGGCGCTGGAGGAAGCCGCCGCTTCCGCGAACAGCTGCATACAATGCGGCGATTTGACCATAGATGTCGACAGGTATGAAGTAATGAGGGGTGAAACGCTTATAGAGTTGACATTGAGGGAGTTTGAACTGGTAAAATTTCTTGCGATGCACCCTGGCCAGATTTTTTCCCGGGAAAACCTGCTGGAAAAAGTGTGGGGGTACGAATATTTCGGTGACGTGAGGACTGTTGACGTAACTATAAGAAGGGTAAGAGAAAAACTGGAAAGGGATCCGTCCAATTGTGAATACATAATGACCAAGCGCGGAGTAGGCTATTACTTCAACAAGCAGTCCTGATAAAGCCGGCAGAGTATTTGCTTTCAATGAAATTTGAAGCGAGGTGCATATGTTCCAGAGGAGTTTGCAATGGAGGATGGTAAGTTTCTTTTGTCTGGTGTTGTTTTGCCTGATTGTAGCCATGGGACTCTACCTCAACAGCAGGATCGAAAGCAAGTATTATCAGAATTTTATTGACCGGTTGGAAAAAGGTTTTGACACATGGAACGTAAACGATGAATCCATAAATGCGGAAAGCCTGAAGGAAAAGCTGATAAACAATCCGAGCGCCCTTCTGGGCAATCTTGAATATAAAACTTACACGATAATAGATAAAAACTCCCGGATATATTACACCAATGACGAGCTTTTGAGCAATCCTGAAACGTCTCTCAATTCGCTCCTGGCCTCCGATAATTTTATCCAGGCAATGACCGGCAAAGAGGACAACAGGAAAATTCTTGAGAGCTACGGAGGCAAGAGTTTTTTTGATTATGCGAGGTTTGTCGGGGATTATCTCCTCTATTTCCGCTATTACAAGGACGATTGGGCTGAAATAACTGGTTATTTTAATAATATAATATATACAAGCCTTGTCCTGGGTTTGGTGATAGCATTCGCCGCCGTTTACTTCCTTTCGGGGACCATAACCTTGCCGCTGGTAAAGCTCATGCAAAAAGCGGAGAACATAGCCGCGGGGGATTTCGGGCAGACGCTTGAAGTAAAATCAAACGACGAGATCGGAAAACTGACGCATGCGTTCAACTACATGGCAAACAGTCTAAAGAACACCCTTACGGAAATATCAAGCGAAAAAAGCAAGATGGAAGCGATATTGAACTACATGACGGACGGGGTAATCGCGTTCAACATGAAAGGGGAGATCATCCACACAAACCCGGCATCTTCCCGTATTCTCGGCATTGAAGGCGGAATCGGCAATTTCAGTGAATTTTGCGCACGTTTCGGTTTTGATTACTCGCTGGAAAATGTTCAATATCTTCAATCAAAACAACCAACCGAGATGAACGTACAAATCGGGGAAAAGACTGTAAAAGCCTACTTCGCGGTTTTTACCGACGAGGAGAAAAAACCGGAAGGCGTCATCGCGGTGTTCCAGGACATTACGGAGCAGCAGCGCCTTGAAAATATGAGAAAGGAATTCGTGGCAAATGTTTCGCATGAATTGAGAACGCCGCTTACTTCTATAAAAGGCTACTGCGAAACATTGCTCGAAGGCATGCTTGACGACAGGGAGACGACTGAAAAGTTCCTGTCCGTCATTAATTCTGAAGCAGACAGGATGACAAGGCTGGTAAAAGATCTGCTGCTGCTTTCGCGCCTTGACAACCAGCAGGCGCAGTGGAATTTTGAGCGCATTTCCTTGGTAGACCTTGTTAAGAGCGTGGTTGAAAGGTCGGAGATGGAAGCGGCTTCGAGAAAACAGAAGCTGGAATGCTTTGTGTTGGGCAATATACCGGAAATCGAGGCGGATTACGGAAGAATGGAACAGGTTCTTTTCAACCTGGTCGGAAATGCCATAAAATATACGCCTGAAGAAGGGCAGGTAACTGTTTATATCGGCAGAATATATAATGATGTGTATATCAAGGTGACGGACAACGGGATTGGAATCCCGGAAGAAGATCTTTCGAGGATATTTGAGAGATTTTACAGGGTGGACAAGGCGCGCTCGAGAGAAATGGGAGGGACTGGCCTGGGGCTTTCCATTGCCAAGGAAATAATAGAAGCCCATAAAGGGTCAATTGCGATCAGCAGCCGGCTTGGCGCAGGCACCGAGGTCACCGTGATATTGCCGGTGAGCCAGGCAGAGGGGAAAAGACAAGGTTTGTAGGGTTTATCATGTAATTTATTCTTAAAAGGGATGTAATGTTTTCGTAATATTTTTTATATATAATGTAACTAGTAAAATTATGATATGTTGGGTATAGTACGACAGTAATGCAAATAGTGGTTCTGAGGGGACATAAATATGAAAAAAATATTAGCGCTTATATTAGCTTTAATATTGATAGCTGCTTTTTCAGCGAACGTGTTTGCCGGAGATGATGATTTGGCGCTGGAAGAGTTTGAGGATAAGGTCCGGAGTATTTTGAAAAATGGACAGGCGATAGATAACGGCGACTTTATCATGACCATAACCAGGCCCGAAAAGGATAAGGACTCCACTTATTACAAGACTTACAACATTACCGGCAAGTCTGAATACAGCGATGTAGTCATATCTATTTACAGGTATGACGAAAACGCTGGCGAATATGTTCCCATGACCAATACGGACGGGGAAAGCTCATGGGATTGCCTGGGAATATTTTCAACGGATATCGGGCTTGAAGTAGGCGCCAACAAGATTATGATCCAGGCATACAGGAAATCCGAAATGATAGCGTCCAGGCTCCAGGTTAACTGCTTTACCATAGAGCGTTTGCCGGAGAAGATAGCCGAGAGGGTGGTTAAGAACCAGATTGAAAAGCGTTTGCACAGGCTGGGCGCTTTTCAGTAATCCGGCAGGGGGCTTAAATGGGACGTAAGGCAAAAGAACGTCTAAAAACGATTTTAATATTTGTTCTCATATTCTCAGGAATAATGCAGGTAGGAATCCTCTGGAGTTATCAAAAACAGGGGGCTCCTACCGATTTTTTACCGGCTTTGTTCAGGAAGCCTCCCAGGATAAGCGATGAGGACGTCCGGCACGCATTATTTTTACCGGACAGGCTGGTATTGTCCAGCGGGGAAATGGCGCACTGGATTATGCCAAGAGGCAGCATGGAGTATAACAGGCTCTGGGATGAGACCATACAAGGGCTTACCGTTATCATATCCGGGAAAACAAGTCTTTCCAGGACAAATGAGGAATGGGGAGAAATTATCGAAAAAATGGGCTATATGATTGACTTCGGATATGATATCAAGCCCGAACTGCTTTCATGGTTTCTTGGTACAAAGATTTCCGCTCAGGAGTTCCCGGCAGCAAGAAAGATCATGGTGAAGCGGGATATCATCGACGAGAGTCTTGCCACTTATTATATCAAGAGCAGCAGCGGCCCGGTTTATGTATCAGGTCCCGTAAGAATTGAAAATACTTTTAAGATTGGCAGCGTTATCGACCAGCTTTTAGGAGAAGAAAACCCGGAATACAGGAATTATTACACGCTTGGAGGCAGCAATATAGCCGAGCCGATGGGCGCCGAACCTGATGTGCTTTATATTTCGGGCGCGCCTAAATACTGGCCTTATTATGAATACATGATAAGCCCGCCTGAAAAGGCTGCAGACGAGGACGAGCTCGCGGAAATACTTCTTGGGGCGGATAAGGACCGTTATAGAAGGAGTATCGGAAGTAACACAATTCAATTCAGTTTTGTCAATAGTTTTTACGAGTATCACAGCAACGGTTATCTTTCGTTCAACTACCTCGGTTCAGTAGATTCGTCGGGAGAAGGCGGAATGGTAAACGCCTTGTTGAATGCGTACAATTTTGTCGCAGGCATCAGGGGGCTTCTTGGCACGAATGTTGATATCGCGCTCGCGTCGATAAATGAAAGCAAGACAAGGCAAGGCGTGTATGAGATAGCATTCGACTATAGGATCGAAGGAATGCCCGTAATGGTGGATATAGATTTGAGAGACGGCATTGCCGGAAAATTGTCGCATGCCATAAGCATTCAGGCTGACAGAAAAAGGGTGCTGAAATGCGCCGCCCTGCTGAAAGACTTTGTCCAGGCCGGGCAGAGAGGGTATAACGACCGGCTGATTGACTTGCTGGGGCAATCGGGTATGGGATACAAGGATATTAACGTGCAGGAAATATATAACGGTTATTGTATCGATTCTCCCGATGCTGAAGTCCTTGGACCTGCGCTCCTGGTTTATTTGAAGGACGGAAGGGTTGTAACGCTTGATATGGCGCCTGAAAAAGGAGACTGACATATGGACATTTCAAAGGCAAAAGTCATAATAATCATATTATTGGCCGCTTTCAACATTTTCCTGCTCGCCAATATTTTTATTATATCAAGCGGTCAGGATGTTCATGCGAAAACGATAAAGAATGCCGAAATAATCCTGAAAAACCGGGGTATCACGCTGGAATGCGATATTCCCAGGACAGCAAGCGGTTCCCGCCGGCTCGAGTATGGGAATGACGGGATTGACAGGAAAGGCATGGCAAAGAAACTCCTGGGCAAGGAATATGAAATATCGGACGAAGGAGAAATATTTGAGCATTCCGGTAAAAAGGTTGTATTCAAAAATAGTATTGAATTTGAATATACCGACGAACAGCCGGCGTCGGACGTGGATATCCGGAGTGATGATAAAGCGGCGGCTGCTGCTTTGAAGTTTCTAAAGGACAAGGGATTGCTGCAAGGAAAGTATGTTGTAGATGAAATCACCAGGGATGCCGATGGAAATGCAACGGTATATTTGGTAGAAAAATATGACAACATGCTTTTATTTGATAATTATTGCATTGTCACAATAGGTGAAAAAGGCGTTTCGCGGCTGATTTACAAAAAACTCGAAGTTAAAGGGTTTACGCAGAACAAGGTTGAAGAATTTGAAGCATACCAGGCTCTTCTTGGCTATTTCGAAGGTGACGGCGATAGAGTGATAACCGCGATAGACAATGGTTACAAGCTGGACGGCCATTCCATGGATGCAATTGAATCAATTGGACTGCTCCCGGTATGGAGGATAAAATTAAAAGGCGAAGCCGAACCGGTTTACATCCGCGCCAATGATTTGAAATACAAGTGAGAAAGCCGGACGGGCATAGCGCAAATTGAGAGGTTAGGCTCCCTGCCCTATATACATTGTTAAATATAGTGCAAACTTAAAAATAGTGGTATAATAAAAATGGTGTATTACGCGAGTTTACAAATGACAAAAGGCAGGTGCGCATAGTTTGGAGAAGATAATTATTCATGGCCGCAAGGCTCTGCAGGGTGATGTTTGCGTAAGCGGCGCGAAGAATGCTGCGGTTGCGGTTGTACCTGCTTCTTTGCTTATCGAGGGAAAGTGCAAGATAGAGAATCTGCCGGATATAAAAGACACCCGGGTTATTGAAGGCGCGCTTGCCCACTTGGGAGCGGAAATAACGTTTGAGGATAGAAATACTATTACTATAGATTCAAGCAATATCCATTCCTATACGGCTTCCTACGATCTGATAAAAAGCATGAGGGCTTCATATTACCTCCTGGGCGCGCTGCTGGGCCGGTTCGGCAAAGCCGAGGTTGCGTTGCCGGGCGGATGCGATATTGGTTTCAGGCCTATGGACCAGCATATAAAGGGATTTGAAGCAATGGGCGCCAAGGTCGTGATTGAGCATGGAATGATAAAACTCAGCGCGGAGAGATTGGTCGGAAGCCAGATATATCTTGACGTGGTCAGCGTTGGGGCTACTATTAACCTGATGCTTGCCGCCACGCGGGCAGAGGGTACAACAATAATCGAAAATGCCGCGAAGGAGCCTCATATAGTAGACGTAGCTAACTTCTTAAATGCAGCCGGCGCCAATATTAAGGGCGCCGGGACCGATGTGATCAAGATAAAGGGAGTCGGCAGCATGAAAGGCGGCCATGTGCATTCCATAATACCCGACATGATTGAAGCGGGTACCTTTATGATTGCGGCTGCCGCCACAGGAGGAGACATTACCGTAAAGAATATTATCCCTAAACACCTGGAGTCATTGACCGCGAAATTAATTGAAATGAACGTCAATGTAATTGAGGGTGAGGATAATATAAGGGTAATCGGCGGGAACAAGCTGCAAAAGGTGAACATTAAAACACTGCCCTATCCGGGCTTTGCCACCGACCTGCATCCTCCCTCGACTGTTCTGCTGTGCCTGGCAGAAGGAACAAGCACAATTTCGGAAGGAATATGGCCACTCAGGTTTCAGTACGTGGATGAACTGAAAAGAATGGGCGCGAATATTCGCGTAGACGGCAGCGTTGCTGTTATTGACGGGCCTTGCAGGCTGACCGGAGCGCCGGTTAACGCGACCGACCTGAGGGCCGGCGCGGCTGTTGTTATTGCCGGTCTTACGGCAAAAGGCACGACTGAAGTGTATAACGCAAAATATATCGACAGGGGTTATGAAGATTTCGTAGGGAAGCTTCAAAGGCTGGGCGCCGATATATATAGAACCGGTGAATAACTTCACATAAAATGCCAAATGTCGTTTAGGATGACCGGCGGCATTTCTTTACGGGGATGATATGATTAAATTCTGTAGTTTATATAGCGGAAGCAGCGGCAATTCATTGTTCATATCGACGGGAAATACCAATCTGCTGGTTGAAGCAGGCTTGAGCGCAAAGAGAATAATAAGCGCTTTATTTTCTATAAATGAGGATCCATCCAGGCTTAACGCCATCCTCGTATCACATGAGCATGGCGACCATACCAGGGGAGCAGGCGTCCTGTCACGCAAGTTTAACCTGCCCGTATATGCGAGCAGGGGCACCTGGGAAGCCATGGAAAAGGAGATTGGTCCGATCCGCGATTGCAACAAGGTTATTTTTAATCCATGCAAACCTTTCAGGATAGGCGATTTTACCGTGATACCTTTCCCGATACCGCATGATGCGAATGAACCGGTGGGCTACAGCTTCCTTGCATCAGGGAAAAAAGTCACGGTGGCTACGGATATTGGCCATATCAGTCCTGACTTGCTGGGTTATCTTGCTGAAAGCGACCTGTTGCTGCTGGAATCGAACCATGACCTTGAAATGCTCAAAGTAGGGCCGTACCCATGGCCTTTGAAAAAGCGCATTGCAGGTAAAAACGGACACCTCTCGAATGATGACGCCGGCAAGGTAGTTGCGTATATGGCGGAGAAGGGGACGAAATATTTTCTCCTGGGACATCTGAGCAAGCAGAATAATTTTCCCGAGCTGGCGTACCAGACTGTCTGCAGCGCGTTGTATGAAAAGAGCATAAAAGCCGGGACTGATATTATGCTCGACGTTGCCCTCCGCGACCGCATAGGGAAAGTAATAGAGATAGTCTGAAAGCTGCTTTGGGGACGGACGGGCATAACGCAAACTTTATTAACAGGTTCCGTCATGTGCAGGCTATAATTCCTGTCTCACTTTAAAGCGGGTGAACGCCCGGATTGCTTACTGGGTTGTTAAAAGCAAGGAAGGGGGTCGGTTGTGAAAAAGCAGGGAATAATTGTTTTTTCAGCGGTTATTGTCTTCATTATAGCGTTTTTCACGACATATGGCTTTATAAATAAAAACATCAGCAAGGCAACAGGCGCCGGTTTGATCAAGGCTCCCCGCCTGATAGCGCATGCGGGCGGGGAAATTTACGGGTTGCGCCTGACGCATTCGGTTGAGGCCTTGGATAATTCATATAATAAAGGGTTTAGGTTAATAGAGGTGGATATCAACCGCACTTCCGACGGAGTACCCGTCCTGGTGCATGACTGGGGGAACGCAAACTGGCTGATGGACGTGAGGTATTCTGAAAAGGCGCCGTCATACAGGGAGTTTAAAGCCAGGAAAGCCATACTGGGACTTCACCTTATGGACCTGGATATGCTGGCGGAATGGCTTGGCAAGCATGAGGACGCATACATCGTGACCGATGTGAAGGATGATAACCAGGAAACGCTTGAACTAATTAAAATGAAATACCCGGAGGTATATGAGAGGTTTATTCCGCAAATATACTCCTTTGGAGAATACACACCTGTAAAAAGGCTCGGGTACGAGTACATTATTCTTACATTATACAGGATTGATGCACCCGACGACGAAATTATCGACTTTTGCAAAAACAATTCGCTGTTTGCTCTGACCATGTCAAGCGAAAGAGCGTCTCAAGGCGCCCTTGAAAAATTTTCGAAATTGGGCATTCCTATATATATCCATACCGTTAATGACTACAATGCGTATATAAAATTGCGCGACCGGGGCGCTCACGGCATATACACGGATTATTTCCAGCCGTCGGTATGGGTCGAGTAGATAAAACGCGCGAATAACCATTCCATTCGGCGCCGGGGCTGAATTCTGCCCATGAATACTTCCCGCGTACCCGGGAATAATTTAATTTCCGGGGAGTATTCAAATGTCGGAAGATTGGTTGAAGAGGTTTAAAATTGAATATGCGGCTGCGGGCGTTATTGTCGTAATATTATTTTTCACGTTGTTTACCAGGCCTATTATCGGTGTTGCCGATAACGGCGACTTTGCGCGCATTATGAAATCCACGGGCCTGCATTACCTGTCGGATGATCCGGCCGACCGCTATTTCGGGTATGTCAACAGGCTTTATGGGACCAGTTTTGCAATGCCCTTCATGGGGCCGTACATTTCCACCGAACTCCCGCTCGTGTTGCTGGCCGTTTTTATAAATAAGGCCGCGACAGCGTCGGTATACTTTGACATACGCTTTCTTGCCGCCATATATTCCATTATTTTTATCACGGCGGGCTTTTTCCTGGTGAGATACTTGCGCATGCTGTCGGCAGCCGCGGGGATCGCGGCGACTGCGGCAATAATCCTGGTATTCTGCGACACCGGGTATATCTCGTATTTCAATTCGCTGTACGGTGAGCCGCTATCGCTGGTATCCATCCTTTTGATGGCCTCGATGGCCCTGACGCTGGCTGTCGCAGAAAAGCCGGCATTATGGATGCTGCTGTTGTTTAGCGCGGGCGCATTCTTTTTTGCGGGAGCGAAGCTGCAGAACACTCCGACAGGCATCCTGGCCGCGTTGCTTCTCATAATGCTGGCCCGGTTGGGAGGCAATGCGTTATGGAGGAAAATATCGGTTGCGGCCGCAATGATGGTCGTCGCCGTTTCCCTTGTTTGCTATGCAGGGGTTGCGAAAAATATCAGGTTATGCAACAAGTACCAGGCAGTTTTTTACGGGATTCTAAGGGGTTCGCCGGATCCTGCCGCCGACCTGGAAGAACTGGGGATTGATCCCTCCTATTCGGTGCTTGCCGGGACTAATTATTTCATGGACGAGTACCCGGTAGATATTAAATCCCCGGAGTTTCAAAAAGTTTTGTCCGACAAGGTAAACTATATCAATATTTTGCGTTTCTACCTGAAGCATCCGCGCCGCTTCCTGCAAAAGCTCGAATATGCTGCGGAAAACAGGTTTAAAATCAACCAGGGGGTGGGCAACTATGAAAAATACCCGGGTATTAGATATAAGCAAGTCGCGGACGTGCTTAACGGCTGGGGATGGTTTAAATTGAACGTATTACCGAATAACCTTCGGTTCGTGATATCTTTTTACGCCCTGGTAATTCCGCTGCTGATCATTGAATATGCGAGAGCGAAGGAACCGCGGGTCCGTTTTCTTGCCGCATTTATGGGATTCATTGCGTTGATGGGCGCCGTGCAATTTGTCCTGCCGATAATCGGCGATGGCGATGCGGACTTAAGCAAGCATCTTTTCCTGTTCAACGTCGGATTTGACCTGCTGGCTGTTTCTTCAGCCGTATATATTTCGTCAAAAGCGGCCGCGGCGGTCAGGCGTTTAAAAAGTCCAGGCTTTTCAAGATGAAACGAAGTTTCCGGTATTTACGATTACCCTGAAATTGCAGGCACAATAAAGGGAAGGCTTTTCGGGAATATCTCGAATACCGCCTTGTCCGCCATTATGATTTCGCCGTCGCGATTCAGCGGTACCGGCTCATCCGGAGTAATTTCCACTTTTTTGCTGCGCATTAAGTGAACCCCGTCGATTTTTGGGTGCAGGCCTTTCATATACTTTGGAAACAGCCTTAATATGTCCAGCCTTGGTTTTGCCTCCACATAGCAAATATCAAACAAGCCGTCGTCCACCTCGGCGCCGGGAAGCGCCAGCATCCCTCCGCCGTAGTATTTGCCGATTCCCACCGCGGCAAGAAGGGTTTTACCGGAAAGCGCGCCGGTGTCTGTTCTCAGCTCCATGTGATGGTTTTTACATTTTGCTATGGTTGTCAATATTCCGAGAATATAGGCCATGCTCCCGGAAACCAGCGGCAGTTTTTTAAAATGGTTTGTCTGGTACGCAACTTCCGCATCAAAACCAACGGATGCTATATTAATAAAATACTTGTCGTTTATGCTGCCATAGTCTACAAGCTTTTCAGTTCCTTCAACCGTATGCTTGATTATATCCTCCGGGATTTTTTCCCCGGCAATGCTCCGGATGAAATCATTGCCCGACCCGCTGGGTATTGTCCCCAGGCTGCTTCCGCTGCCGGCCATACCGTTGAGCGTTTCGTTCAGCGTCCCGTCGCCCCCGACGGAGTAAATCCTGAGATTTTGCGACGAACTATACTCCCTAGCGATTTCGGTGGCATGTCCAGGGTACTCCGTGATTCTTATTTCGTATTCCTGCTCATTGCCTTCGAAATATTTTTTAATTTCAGGGATGCGCCTGATGGCGTTTCCTTTTCCTGCAACCGGGTTGACTATAAATAAATGCTTCATGTCGCCTGCCTTATTATTACGTTTCAATACGTTCAATGTAAGTTTTTCCGCTTAATACAACATATTATAACAGCAAAAACCTCCTTGTACAATTAATATTGCAGTGAAATCGCAAATTTTGGCATTTTCATTCATGGAAAGTGCCATTATTCGGTCAAAGGCACACATGCCGCATGGATGCCGGGCAAGCAGGATTTTTTTTAAAAACGGCGAATATAATTATACGAGGTGGGAAAAATGCTTATAGATGCAAGTGTTACCATCGCATACAAATGTGCCTTCTGCGGGAGTTTTGAATTTTCAAACGTCTCGCTGTTTAAACTTTTATTTAATAAAAACTGCAGCTTTTCGTGCCATTGCAAAAAATCATTGATTGCAATAAAACGGGAAGGTGAAAACAGCTATTCATTCAATATTCCGTGCATTGGATGCGGTCAGGAACACGCCTACCAGTTAAAAAGAAAAAAGATTCTTTCGGGTCGGACACAGACCATAAGCTGTCCCGACACAGGCATGAAAATATGCTTTATCGGCAGAGACGAGGTGGTTCGGAGGAAAATTGACAACCTTGAAAAAGAATTTGACGAGCTTATGAACACATACGGGTATGATAGTTATTTTCGCAATACTCAGGTTATGTTTGATACGCTAAACCGCCTGCATGATATCGCAATGAGCGGAAACCTTTACTGCAAATGCGGAAATTCAAATATAGACGTGGCGCTGCTTTCCGAAAGCGTTTTGCTCAGCTGCGGCAAATGCGGCGGCACAAAGGAAATCCCGGCAGTCAAGAACAAGGATTTAAAAGAAATATTGACCAAAAGCCGGATTATGATTGCGGAAGATGCTTTCCAATTTGATGCGGAAGACGCAGAGAACCTTGTATCCAGGAAATCAAGCGATAAATTCGGGAAATAATATATGAAATTTGGCTCACTTAATAACGAAATACGCCAATTCAGGGTTTTAAGATTGACAATTGTATATTTTGGGTGCTATAATAACCAGGTAATGCTATGAATTAAATCTATTGATTAGCTTTTCCCAATAAAACTTGAGTAAGTTTATAATTGAGGAGTGGAAAGAGCCGGGGCGTGATTGATAGCCGGCCTGATTTCTTCGGATATATCCAAAGGCTTAAAACGTGCAGATATTCGAAAGGATGCCAGGCTGCATACTGATAAACATTTTGTTAACAGGTGGTGGATTATGGAGGAAGTTAATCTTGCTGTGAAATCTATAGAAGATTTGCAGTATATAGCAAAAATGATGGGAATAAGAGGCATTAAAAATAAAACCAAGGAAGAGCTGATCGAGAAGATTCATGCAGCCGGGCGGGCCGCAAGCGCAAAAAAATCCGGCGATAATGCGCAGGGCGGGACGGATGCGGAAGCAGGCGACACCCAGGTAAAATCCAGGAGAGGCAGAAAGCCGAAAAAGGCGGAAGCCGAGGAAAATATCGGGGAAACCGCTGAAATTTCTTCTGAAGCCGCAGCGCAGCCAAAGAAGCGCGGCAGAAAAGCAAAAAGCGCTGCCGGAACCGGCGAAGTTCCCGCAGATGAAGATAAAACAGATACTTCCGGGGAAACGGGTATTTACATGGAAAAAGGAGAAACTGCAAGGACTGAAGAACCAGGGGAAACGAAGGAAACCGGGGACGCGGCCGAAAGTGCGGCAAAAGCGGAAGAGGCCGGGGAAGCGGCAGAAGGGGAAGCCTTCCAGCCGGACAAGAGGGTCCCGTATCCCGAGAGCGGGCTTGCGGCGCCGGAAAAAGCAATTGAAGGCGAGCAGCCTGCCGCATTGAAAAAATCAAGAAGAGGCAGACCGAAAAAATCCGAGGATGCGGCCGCGGAGCAAACCGTGGCAGGTGACGAGGAGAAGGAAGCTGCCGACGGCAGGGCCGAGGAAAAGAAAGAGGATGAAACTGAATACAAGGCCGAGGACGGTAAAACCGAGGATAAGAAAACCGAGGAAGAAAAGACCGAAAACGGAAAAGCCGCAGAAGCGGCAAGAACGGATGAAAAACCGCCCTACAGGCATTACGATGCACAGCAGAGAAGAGATTACTGGACGAATCAGCAGGAGAGACCATACCAGCAAAACGGGCTTGAAAAAATCGAGAGCGATGACCCCGTTGAAGGGGTGCTCGAGGTATTGCCCGACGGATATGGCTTTCTTAGAAGCGATAACTTTCTTTCGGGAACAAGGGATGTTTATGTGTCTCCTTCACAAATAAGGAGATTTGGCCTGAAAACCGGAGACAAGATAAAGGGCAAGGGCAGGATACCAAAGGAAGGCGAGAAATTCCAGGCGCTTCTTTACGTGCAATCCGTTAACGGAGATTCGCCCGAAGTGGCTTCCAGGAGAATCCCGTTTGAATACCTGACGCCGATATTTCCCAACCAGCGCATAACGCTTGAAACAGAGCCGAAGGAGCTTTCAACAAGGCTCATCGACCTGATCGCTCCCATAGGGAGAGGGCAGAGAGGCATGATTGTTTCGCCCCCGAAGGCCGGCAAGACAATTTTGCTGAAGAAAATTGCAAATGCGATAACAAAGAATTACCCTGAAATTGAACTGATTGTACTGTTAATTGATGAGCGGCCCGAGGAAGTTACCGACATGCAGCGCTCCATAAAGGGCGAAATTATATATTCAACTTTCGACAAGGTTCCCGAGCACCACATAAAAGTGGCCGAGATGGTATTGGAGAGGGCGCAGAGACTGGTTGAGCAAAAAAGAGACGTTGTTATCCTGTTGGATAGCATCACCAGGCTCGCAAGAGCCTACAACCTTACAATTCCACCGACAGGCAGGACGCTGTCGGGCGGCCTTGACCCCGGAGCGCTTCATAGCCCAAAACGGTTTTTCGGTTCGGCGCGCAACATAGAAAACGGCGGCAGCCTGACAATCATTGCCACAGCCCTGATAGAGACGGGAAGCAGGATGGATGACGTTATTTATGAAGAGTTCAAGGGTACCGGCAACATGGAAATACATCTCGACAGGAAATTGTCCGAGAAACGTATATTCCCGGCCATAGATATAAACAGATCGGGTACCAGGAGGGAAGAACTTCTTTTGAACCAGAAGGAAATGGAAAGCATCTGGGCTATACGCAAAGCTATGAGCAATCTCGGCGCTGCGGACGTAACTGAGATGATACTTAACAAGCTGATGCAGACCAAATCGAATGAAGAATTTGTCAACAGCATAAACAGGGCGTTCATAGACAAATAAAGATAGGATTTCTTTGCAAGGTTATTGTACAACCCCTTGTGAAAACGTACAATAACCTTTTTTCTTTTATGCAGATCACTATTTCCCGGCGTGACATTTTGCTATTGACATCCAAAAAAAAATCCTATATAATTAAATCATTCCATAATACGAATCAGCATTTCATTATACGAAACAGGTGATTTGCAATGAATGAAATCCACAATCGCTTGTCAGAATTAGGAATAATTCCCGTAGTAAAAATTGAAGACGCTGATAAAGCCGTACCTTTAGCCCGGGCTTTGGCTGACGGCGGACTTCCCTGCATGGAGATTACATATCGGACATTGCAGGCGGAAGAAGCCATCAGGCGCGTGGCATCATCGATGCCCGGCATGCTTTTGGGCGCCGGAACGGTCTTGACGATTGAACAGGCAAAGAGCGCAATTGATGCAGGAGCCAGGTTTATCGTCAGTCCGGGGTTAAATCCTGAAGTAGTTAAATACTGCTTAGAGCGAAAGGCAACCATCATTCCCGGATGTTCGAACCCGTCGGATATTGAAAAGGCGCTCAGCATGGGGATTTCGGTTGTGAAATTCTTCCCGGCCGAGGCATTGGGAGGCGTGAAGACGATAAAGGCTATCTCGGCGCCGTTTTCCGATGTCAGGTTTATCCCTACGGGCGGCATTAATGAAAAGAACCTTAACGATTACTTGTCCTGTCCGAGCGTTTTAGCTTGCGGCGGAAGCTGGATAGCAAGCGAAGAAATGATAAAGGCGGGCGAATTTGATAAAATTACCGCTCTCACGCAAAAAGCGGTTAAATTGATGTTGGGATTTCAACTGGAACACGTCGGGATTAACAGCAAAGATCCGGAAGAAGCGGCAAAAATCGCCGAACTGTTCGGCGCAGCTTTCGGTTTGCAATTCAAGGAAGGAAACACGTCTTTTATGGCCGATAATATGATTGAGGTTGTGAAGCAGCCGTCAAGGGGAAGAAACGGTCATATAGCAATAGGGACAAACAATGTAAAAAGAGCCGTCGCATATTTTCAGTCGCGCAAGTACAAGATGGATCTGGAAAATGCCAAAACCACTGCCGGAGGAGAACTCAAGGCCGTTTATTTCGAGGAGGAGTTCGGAGGATTTGCCGTTCATCTTGTCCAAAAAAGCGGAGGGAGTAATTAGACATGGCAAAAGTAGTTACATTGGGAGAAATAATGCTTAGATTGTCGCCGGAAGGCTATAACCGGTTTATCCAGGCGGACAAGTTTGAAGTTGTTTATGGCGGCGGGGAGGCCAATGTGGCGGTATCGCTGGCGAATTACGGGATGGACGTATACTATGTCACAAAAATTCCGGACAATCAGATAGGGCAGGCAGCGGTCAATTCTCTTAGAAAGCTCGGCGTACATACGGAATATATCGTAAGAGGAGGGGAACGCCTTGGAATCTATTTCCTGGAAAAGGGTGCCTCCCAACGTCCTTCCAAAGTAATTTACGACCGCGCGCACTCAGCCTTTGCAATGTCCTCGCCTGGGGAGTTTGATTGGGAAAGGATATTTGATAGCGCAGATTGGTTCCATTTCACAGGAATTACTCCAGCCCTGGGCGACAATGTGGCAAGCATATGCCTTGATGCCTGCAAGACGGCAAAAAAGCGAAATATTACAGTCAGCTGCGACCTGAACTACCGTAAAAATCTCTGGAGCCGCGAAAAAGCAAGACAAGTAATGACAGGACTTATGGAATATGTGGATGTATGCATAGCCAATGAAGAGGATGCCGGGGATGTATTCGGCATCTGGGCGGATAATACAAACATTATTGAAGGAAAGCTTTCAAAAGAAGGGTATAAGGACGTAGCTAAAAAACTCGCGGAAAAATTCGATTTTAAAAAGGTAGCCATTACGCTTCGAACTTCAATTACGGCAAATGATAATAACTGGGCAGGAATGCTTTTCGACGGGAAGGAATTTTATTTCTCAAAATCATATAGCATCCATATTGTTGACCGTGTAGGCGGCGGGGACAGCTTTGGGGCAGGTCTGATCTATTCCCTGCTTGCAGGGAAGGAACCGCAGGATGCGCTGGAATTTGCCGTTGCGGCAAGCTGCCTGAAGCATACGATCATAGGAGACTTCAACCTTGTCACCGTGGATGAAGTTGTCAAGCTTGCCCAGGGCGACGCTTCCGGCCGGGTTCAAAGGTAATTGTTAATTCTCAGGGTAAGCACAACCGATAAAGGCAATTTGTTCGTTACAGCTTATTGACAAATTTTAATAAAAGTATTATAATTAATTTAAGTTTCACAGTGCAAAACGACATTTCATACTACAGAATAGTCTTAACGTAATGGTCATTCAATTATAATTACAAGGAGTTTTAAGAGTCAATGGATTTTTCCGAGGGTATATTAAAGACAATTTATGATATTGGCATTGTACCTATAGTAAGTATCGATGACAGCAGGGATGCATTGTCATTGGGCGACGCTTTGGCAAAGGGAAGAATCCCGATTATAGAGGTAACGTTGCGGACTGCTGCTGCAATAGATGCCATACGAATACTTTGCGAAAAAAGGCCGGAGATGTGTGTTGGTGCGGGGACGGTACTGACAATGGATCAAGCAAAAGATGCGATACAAGCCGGCGCACAATTTGTTGTAACTCCTGGATTTAATCCCCGCATCACGGCCTTTTGCATGGAACATGGCATACCTATCATTCCTGGCTGCATCACGCCTACGGAGATAAGTAATGCCCTGGATATGGGCATTCATGTAATGAAGTTTTTTCCCGCCGACAGCGCAGGCGGTACGCTTACACTAAATTCAATGTTCGGTCCGTTTCCCACCGTTCGCTTTATGCCTACAAGCATAAGCGGCATCCATTTGGACAGCATAAACGAATACCTTGTATTGCCTAATGTAATTGCATGCGGCAGCACATGGATTGCTCCTCCCGAACTGATAAACAAGGGCGGGTTTGATGAGATCAGTCATAAAGCACATGAGGCGGTGCTTCGCATTTTAGGATTTGAGCTCGGGCATGTAGGCATAAATATGCCGGATGCTCAAAGCGCAAAGACGGTTTCCGCCTTTATTTCGTCATTGTTCGGTTTTCCGGAGAATGAGGGAGAGGGCTCCATATTTTGCGATAAGCATTTCGAAATTTTGAAACAATCGGCTTCGGATTCATTCGGACATGTAGCGTTGCGCACCAATTTTGTCCATCGTGCGGTTTCATACTTTGAATCACAGGGTGTATTGATGGATTGGGACACGGCGGATTATTCCGGGGATGGGAAACTAAAAACAATTTATTTTAAAGAACCGATCGGAGGTATAAATATGCACCTTTTGCAAAAACAACTGCCCTGAGCGGAAATGATCATTGGAGGAGCATGGATGCCCGGAACATTTGTAGCTCCGGAAAAGCAACAGAGTGCATTAATTTAAAAAATATAGTATGGAGGACTGCATGAAATGGCTACGAACATGTTTGATTTAACAGGCAAAGTCGCGATTGTAACAGGAAGCAATACCGGCATAGGGCAGGGTATTGCGATTGGACTGGCTGAAGCCGGGGCGGATATCGCCGCGGTGCACAGGTCGGATAACAGCGAAACCGAAGCTGCAATCCGCGCATTAGGAAGGGAAATACTAAGCATAAAAGCAGATCTCTCAAAAATGGAATCTGTTAATGCTGTTGTGGATGCGGCTATGCAGAAGTTCGGACGAATAGATATCCTGGTAAACAACGCCGGCATCATTCGCAGGGAAGATGCTATTAATTTTACCGAAAAGGATTGGGATGATGTTATCAATGTTAATCTCAAGATATTATTCTTCCTTTCACAGGCAGTAGCCAGGCAGATGATAAAACAGGGCGGCGGGAAAATCATCAACATTGCGTCGTTGTTATCCTTCCAGGGAGGAATCAGGATCCCGTCATATACCGCATCCAAGTCCGGGGTCAGGGGCCTGACAATGCTGCTGTCCAATGAGTGGGCCAAGTATAATATCCAGGTCAATGCGATAGCCCCGGGTTATATTGAAACAAACAATACCGCGATGCTCAGGGCGGATGCAAAGCGTTTCAAAGAAATAACCGACCGGATCCCGGCAGGCAGGTGGGGTAAACCGGAGGACATTGCGGGAACAGCCATATATCTTGCCAGTAGGGCGTCGGATTATGTAAATGGATTCACAATTGCCGTTGATGGCGGATGGTTAGGAAGGTAAAAGAGGTAAAGCGGGAAATGATGAATCAAAGCAAAAAAATCAGGGAAACAAGTGCGGAATCAGACTGTTTGCATTATGGCATGGGATGGAGCGAAAATGATCTCTCCAAGCCGCATATCATGATTCAAAGCAGCTACGGGGAAAGCCACCCGGGCAGCAGCCATCTGATGCAGCTTTCATCGCATGTGCGCGACGGCGTGATGGAATCGGGCGGCCGTCCCTGCACCTTCGTCGTGACTGATATGTGCGACGGCATAGCGCAGGGGTCGCTGGGCAACAATTACTCACTGCTTTCACGCGATTTCATTGCTGCAATGATAGAAATACAAGCCCGTTCCACAACATGTGACGGCATAGTGCTGCTGTCGTCCTGCGACAAGTCAATGCCTGCGCATATAATGGCTGCAGCCAGGCTTAAAATACCAACGGTAATAATGCCTGGCGGCAGCATGACTTCAGGCGCTTCTTTCGACTGTTGCGACAAGATGTGGGAAGTGCGCCGCCAGCTGCAGGACAGCCAAAATGCAGAAACACAGTTCAATAACATTTCTATGGGTGCATGCCCGTCTGCGGGCGCTTGCCAGCAGTTCGGGACAGCGGGAACAATGCAGGCCATGGCGGAAGCGCTGGGACTTGCAATGCCCGGAACCGCGGTGATACCAGCCGTCAATAATGCAATAGCGCGTGCCGCAAGGGAAGCAGGCAGGCAGGTGCTGCGGCTATTGAAGGAAGGAATTACCGCAGGCGATATCCTTACAAAAAAAGCGTTTGAAAATGCGATCACCGTGCATGCGGCTATCGGCGGATCGACCAATGCAATTGTCCATTTGATGGCTGCAGCCGGCGAAGCAGGGGTCAATCTGAGCCTGGAGGATTTTGACCGGATACACAAGAATACGCCCTATCTGACCAATACGCTCAGCACCGGCAAATACCCGACGGAATATTTCTGGTATGCGGGCGGCATACCCTCGCTAATGCTTGAAATCAGGGATTTGCTGAATTTGGACGTCATTACCGTGACCGGAAAGACATTGGGCGAGAACCTTGAAGAATGGGCAAAACAGCATAGATCCGAATATCAAAGGAGATACCTTGCCAATTATAACATAACCTACCGGGACATAATAACGGACAGGGACCATCCGTTTTCGAAAGACGGCGGCATTGCCATTCTGCGCGGGAACATAGCACCGGATGGAGCAGTTGTAAAGCACAGCGCCATTAACCGGAACATGATGCATATTCGTGGAAAGGTTCATGTTTATGAAACTGAAAGTGAAGCGATACATAGCCTGCAGCTTGGGAAAATCAAACCTGGAGAAATAATCGTGGTAATCGGACAAGGCCCTCGCGCAAATGGCATGCCGGAATTATTCAGGCTTGGAGATATAATCGCCATGGACCCCGTACTTTCGAGTTCGGT